>NZ_CP042812.1:628772-943158 GCF_008000835.1 Malaciobacter canalis | reverse complement strand
GATAGATCACACCAAAAACTTCACCATCAATTGTTAAAAGAGATTTTTTACCAACACCAGCTGCTACACTTGTTTGCATAACAACCATTGGAACAAATGCAGTTGCACCCTCATATTCACCCTTTTCAAGAATAACTTCTGTTTCTTCTTCAAAGTATAAATATTCAAGTGGTTCTTCAACTAAATCCAAATTATGTGTTAGTGTTCCACCAAACTCACTACATGCAGTAAGATCAGTTTCAATCATCTCTTCTAATGCCATTTACTTACTCTTCATCAGCTTTAAAATCTACTGTTTCAATTAACGCATAGATCTCTTTCATAGTTTCATTACCAATTTCAAGACCACAAGCTTGTGCATATTCAACTAAAGGATCTTTATTTAATTCCTTGTAATCTACTTCTGCAAGTTCAGCAAGTGTCATTTCATTATATGAAACACCATTGATATCAACATCAACTTCATCATCAACTTCTTTTGCTTTCCCCAGGGAAATTAAAAGTTTTGCATTTTTCTCTTCTAAGTCATAAGTTTTTTTAGCAACTAAATCTTTTCCATCACAAATAGTGCTTCTTAAAATAAGCACTGTGATTAATAATTCTTTACTCATAATCTATTCCTTAAAATACTTTTCCATCTTTGATTGCTGCAAAAGAAGATGCATTTCTAACACCCACATCTGCAAACTGATCTGCAATCACTCTAATTTTTCCATTTTTTGCAAGTGTATATGGATCAACAATTAAATCAATTCCACCCCACATACCAATTAATAGATCTGCCCAGTTACCAAAAATCATTGCAGACAAATCAGTTCCAGTACCTTTTGCTAAATTAGCTGGCAATTGATTTGAAACGCCATAGTTGTATCCATTTAGATCATTACCTGATAAAATCATTTTTGGATTTCCATCTGCTACTGGTGTTTGTTTTAGATAACCTCTTGTTCTTGCGTTCATAACATAAGCTAATCTTCCAATATCAGCATTATCAACTGCAACTTCAGTTTCAAGATCTACAATATGTCCATTTTTAATTGGTCCACCATCTGTTCCAATTGAAACTAATCCAATTCCAGTTTCTGCAAGAACTTTATTTATAGCTTCAAGATCAATTTTTAACCCAATTTGACCAAATAAATCATTTTTAATTAAGTTCTCAATAGCTATTGAAGATTGATGAATTAATTGCTTAGAATATGCACCTGATCCACCAAATCTACTTGGTGACATTGTTAATTCACCTAATCCAATATCACTATCATTTGTTTCATCAGTTTCTGTTAATTTATCAACTTTCATTGATGATGTTTGTTTTGGGAATGAAATATTTCCATTTAAACCTGGCAACACTTCAGCTAATTTCATAACTGCTGATTTATTCTTAAGCATTTCAATTAATCCACCCATTTGTGTATCAACTGTAATACCACCAGTTGATGTAACTGTCATATCTCTTTTAAACACATCAAAAGGTACTAAAACACCTTGTGCTTCAACACCACTTTTTTTCTGTGCTACCATTGATACTTCAAACTCAAAACCAGCAGCTTTTTGCGCTGTGCTGTCAGTTGGATTTGCTAATGCTCTTAATACTTTTGCAAAAGAGTATTCTCTTACTTCATCATCACTCATTCCAATTTCAGGCACTGCATTTGTAGTGTTTACAGTTGGTGCAGCTTTTTCACTGATCTTTGCCAATGCAATTGATCTAAATTGTTCTAAGCTTATTCCCTCTTCAATTGCTCTTTGTGCTTCATCACCTAAACCATGTGCTGCACCAATTGCTGTAATATCAGAAATTCTTGATCTTTCAGCTTTTGTTGCTTCACCTGCAACAACTTTTACATCAACTTGTTTTTCTTCTGTTTTTTTCTCACCTGGCATTTCTTTTACCTCTTCTTTTTGATTTAAAATTTTTATTTTGTTTTTTTGTAGTTCTTCACTACGACCTACACCAACAGTATCATCAGCTGGTATTGAAACAATAGATATTTCAAACGGCAGCCATTTAGTTACTCGGAAAGTATCCACACCTTCGCTTTCGCTTTCAAGCTTCATTTCTAGTACCTGGTATCCCACAGATACTTTTGTCAATATTCCATCAACCACATCTTTGAATATTTCATCAGCTTGTGAGTTTCTACTAAATCTAACAGTTGCAAAACCTCTTTTATTATCAATTTTTGCACTTTCGATAACCCCAGCAACTATATTTCTTTGATGATTGAACAACAAAGGCGCTGCATTATTAAGCCTTGACATATCCACAGATTTGGTTGAATGATCTAGGATTTCAATTCCATACCATCTTTCATAAGGTTCTTCAGAACTAAATGAAAGATCTATTGTTCTATTTTCTTCATTTACACCCCTTACTTCATATTCTCTATATTGAGTATCTAAATTTTCAAGATTTCTAACATCTAATTTTTTAGGCATTTTCACTTTCCTCACTATCTTTTGTCGTACTTAGTATCTGAATAAGTTCAGCTTCACCAAGTGTAGTAATCTCATATTTTTTTCTCAATTCTTTTTCTCTTTTAAGTTGTTCATATACTTCTTCAATATCTTTTCCCATTTCCGCAAAAATTTCAGAATGTGTTTTTAATCCCTCTTTATTAAGTAAAATATTTGATTGTGTATCCTTCAAAGGATCAACCCATGCAAATCCTCTTGGTAACCAATGTGGATTATTAAATTTTTCTAACTTCGTATATGGAAGTTTTACAGTTGCAGTTAAAAGTGCCATATCAAGCCAATCAGCATATACATCATCATGTAAGTGTTCACATAGCCAACTTTGAAGTTCTTTCCATACTTCTCTTTCTTCAAGAACACCTGATCTTAAAGATGAAAAATTAACACCTTCTAGGTCGTTTGATAATGTGTTATATGAAACATCAAGACCACTTGCAATACCTCTCAAAACTACTTTCATAAAATCTTTAAATGCTGTATTTGGATGTTGTGGATCATAAGTTTCAAAACCCCACCCAGCTGGTAAAACTTCAAATTCACCTGGTGTGATTTCATTTGCTGGTGTTCCATCAATTTCAGTATCGCCAGCATATTCATCACCCTCTGCATTTTGAGTATAAAAACCACCTTTACTTGCAGCAACTCTTGCACCTACCAGTTCAGCCTCTTCGTATCCATTCACCATTTTCATTCTAGTCATTGCAGTATGCATCCATGGTATTCCTCGACTTGCACTAATTCTAATTGGTAAAAATAAATGTATAATTTGATTTGCTGGTATTCTTTCGTGTTTTCTATTTGTGTGTGCAAGTTCCTGGCTTCCTGGATGTGTTTTTAAAACATGATAAAAAATAGGCTTTTGCCATTTATCAAATTCAATACCCATCACAATATTTCTATTTGGATCATTCAAAGTTTCATCCAAGTGATCAGCTTCTATAATTTGAAGTGCAAATTTAAAATTATTGTCATAACCTTTAACTTTTCTAATTAATACTTCACCATCTTCAGCAATAGCCCCTATTGCAAGTTTTGTAAGATCTGTAAATGAATATTTTCCAGTAACATCACAGTTACCTTTTTTACACCATTTATTCCAGTTCTCTTCTATTTGCTGGTTTGCTTTTTTATCAAGATTGCCATTTGGATCTTTAGCTCTATTTTGTAGTTTGATACCTTTATTTCCTACTACATTACTTTTGATCATTCTTTTAAATCTTTTTGCATAATCATCATTTTGCATAAGATCTCTTGATCTGTTTCTAATAGATTTTAGATCTCTTTTAATATCAACATCTGCTGTGATTTGTGAAGTTACCCATGATGAATATAAGTTGCCAGTATTTGCAGCATGAAAAGATCTTTTTTGTTTTTTAACTGGAACTTGTGTTGAAGCCCTTTTGATTTCAAATCCAAATAATTTCACATCAAAACCTAGTTAAAATTTTTCTTTTTGGATTACCAAGACCAGCTGCAAGTTCAGTTGCTTTTTTTTCTGCTACAACTTCTCTTTTAAATCTATCTCTTAACTTCATAATTTCTGTAAAAGGATATTTTTTTAATTGCCGACCACCGATTTCATATTCCAGTACATCATTTGAAGCTTTTCCAAGTAAAACTGCTTCAAGTTTTTCAACCATTTGTTCAGCAAAAGTTTTTGTAGGTGTTTCAGCCAAAATATAAATCCTTTATTTTTATTGATCGAATTATTACAATTAAAAGGGTTATTTAAAAAGGGACAAAAAATAATTTTTCATAAAATTAAAGGTAAAATATTGCTAAAAATTAATATATTTTTTTGGGTAACTTAGATAAAATCTTTTACAATTAAATAAGGATAAAGGTCATTAGGTGAGTTTATATTCAGAGCGTCTTGCAGTATTAAAAAAAGAAATTTCAATTATTAGCAATAAAAAAAGTGGGCGCAAAAAAAGTAAAAAATTTAAACCACACCAAAAAGAAATGATTAAATTTATTCATAGTGAAATTACAAAAGTTGAATTTAAAGTGAATGATAAAGTTATTATTTTAGAAAAAGGTGACAGTAAAAAAGGCTTTAGACATATATTAGAAAAACACTATAAGCCAAATGATCTTGAAACAATGGACATCCTAAACTTACCGATTATTTTTAAAGAGGCTTTGAAATTAAATAATGAAGGTGTATCAAATAAAGCTTTAACAACATATATAAATTTTAAAAATCAAAAAAAACATAAATTAGTTGTCAATGAAATTACTAATAATAAGTTAGTGGTTACTGCATATAGAAAACAATAAATATTGGAAGTGAGACGAGAGCAGTTAAAAACCATCTAGGGCTAACTTAAAAATAAGTACTGGTCGTAAACCCACTTCACTTCGTAGACGATGTTTCCATCCACAAATATACTTCAAGATAAAATATACTTTAGGATAAAAATATACGAAATTTGTATGTCAATTTGTATGTACGAATTATAATTGTTTATATATTAAAGATCTCTTAATTAATATTATTTAATAATATTTAAAACTATTTAATATTATATTAAATAGTTTTAAATTCTATTCTTCTATCCCTAATAACTTTTTATATTTTGGCATTTCATTTTCTAGAATAGTTTGAACTAATACACTTTCATTTATTCCAAGTTCTTCAGCTATCATTTTTATATCAAACATTGTTGTAGTTTTTAATCTCACATTATCAAATTTTATTTTCGGATCATCACTTTTTGGTCTACCTCTATTATTTCCAGCCATTTACAAACCCTCCTCTTTTTCTTGTTAATTGTTTTCTTTGTTTTGGTTGTTTCTCTTTTTTCTCAACTGGTTTTAATCGTTCCTGAATCTTTTGGAAGTTTGGATTTAAAATATTAAGTGCTGCAAGATTATATACAGTGTAATCCAGGGCTTCATTTCTTGCTCTAATCTGTTTATAAATTCTTACTGCTTTTCCATTTTTGTATGTATTAATTACTTTTTCAGCTGTTAGCATTTGGAAATATTTCTTATCATAAGTTTTGTTGAAGTGCATATATCCCTCACCAAACTCTTCAAGCTTTAATCTTGAAAAAATAAGCTCTTTTGCTGTATCAGTTCCCACAGTAAATAGCTTCACTTTTAATTTATTTGAAGTAGTGGGCCTTGATACAATTGGTTTACCTGGTGTATTTGCACCTTTTATTGCAAACACTCTTCTTGACTCTCTTTTTTTGCAATATTTGTAAACATCATTAGTAAAGTGACCACCACTATCTATACAAGTACAAAGCACTCTAAGTTCAACCCCATCTTCCCTTTTATAAGTTGAAAATATAATATCATCAAGATCTTCCCATACTTTACTTTGTGCTGGACTTCCTTCTATTCTAAAAGCTAGTTTTCCCCAACTTTCTTCACCAATTCCCCAGGCTTTAATTTCACCTTCTAATCTATCATCTTGTGTATCAACTCCACAAGTTAAAACGATAGCTTCATTTGGTAAAGTTGTGTAATCTTCTCTTCTTTCAAGTAGTTCATCATCTTCAATTTCATCACCTTGTTCTTCTTCCCAAGTTTCACCAAGCACCAGGTTAGTAAATGTTTTTAATTTTTGAATATTTCCTTGAACTTCAAACCACTCTTTAGCTATTGCAACCCAAGAACTGTTGGCATTGTATGAATAAGCAGCCCATATGTGAAAACTTGCATGACCTTTAAAAGGTTTAGTAGCTATCCACTCGCCTTTCTCAATCATTTCAATTTTATGTTCTTCAGTATATTTTGATCCACAATTAGGACAAAAGAAACCAACTTCATCTTCAATAAGATCACCATCTTCTGTTCTTGGCATATCAAAGTTTTTAAATTCAAGTTTATGTTTATAGCCACAATGAGGACAAGGCACATAGTAATACCTTTGATCACCTTTTTCAAATTCAGGTTTGATCTTTGATAAATGGTCAGTAGTTGGTGAAGATCCAAGAATAATTTTTCTATTCCAAAAGTCATTGGTTCTTTTTTTACCCAGTGATATTTGATCACCCTCTTTACCAGCTGACTGTTCCCACCCATCAATTTCATCACCGATAAATACTCTTACAGTTCTTCTTCTAAAGTTTCTAGGGCTGTGCGCACCAACTAATTCAAGTATCCCTCCTGGATACATTTTTTTAGCTGTTTTCTCTTTTTTATTTCTTCCCTTTTTTGTAGTCTTACCAATAAGATCTGATACAACATCATTATCTCTGATCATTGGCTCAATTTCATCTTCAGCATAACCAAGTGCTTCATCTTCTGTTGGTTGTGCAAGAAGTATTGAAGCTGGGTTTTGATGTACATGATAAGCAACTGCAATATTTATACACTTTGTATATCCAATCCTTGCAGACTTCCACCAAGTGACTTGTTCAGTAATTTCATCTGTCATACAATCAATTGGTTCAACCTGGTATGGCAATGTTTTCCATTTACCAGGAGCAGCAGAACTTTCAGGTGATAAGTAGTAATAAGTATCAGCCCACTGTGATCCAGTTAATCTTGGTTTAGGTTTTAAAAGTGCTTGACCATATCCCAGCAGTTTTTGCTGCTGAACTGTTAAAGTTGGTTTGCAACTCATTCTTCTTCACCTTTTACATCATCAAGGCCATATTTATTAAATTCACCAAATGCTTCATCAATAAGCATATGTAAAAATTCAACTTGCTCTTTTGTAGTTTTGTGATATTTAGATTTAAATAGATGTGAAACATTGTACATCTTAGTTTTCATATTTGAAGCTACCAACTCCATTACTGCTTCAGCTTGTTCAAGTTCAATAAGCACACCAAGTTCTTTTTTAAATTCAAGCTCTTTTCTTTTACTCTCAATAAATGCATCTTTAATCTGAATTTTGTGAACTGCATTTTTATTACTAGCATCTTCAAGTAAAGCTGTTAATTCAACTTGTGCTTCAGCACCAAGATATGAAACATCAAACATTCCAAAACTTTGTGGAATATCGTTTTTTTTCCCTGGGGAAATTTCACTAGTATTTTTCTTTGCAGCATTTGCATTTCTTTGTGGCTCTCTTGTTAGATCTCGATTATCTTCAATAATCTTTGCAATTTCAGTTGCTCTACTTCTTGGAAATTTTCCACCTTCTAAAATCTCATCAAATAGTTTTTGTTTTTTTAACTTTGCTATGTATGGTTGAGTACACCCACAAAACTGTGCTAATTCACTTTGAGATATATACTTTTTAGCCATTTTATAACCACATTTTCAAAAATATAACCAAGTTATAAAAATCGCATAACTGCCATGTATCGGTATGTAGGGCTACATTTGTGATACTAAAAAAATATAACCAAGTTTCAAAACTCATAAATAGAACTTTTCTGCGCTCGATAGTACCCTCAGAGAAAAACACCCAGGAAGTACCTTTAATACGGGCTTCATAGCTTTGCTTCATTCCTAAATAATATTCCATATAGTTACTTTTATTTGCTACTACTTTTAAACTGCTTTGCAATACGATAAATAAATTGATTAAGATATATTTTCCCGTGGGAAATTTAATACTATTTTCTAACCTATTTCTATACATAATTTTCACCTACTTTTTTTAAACCTTGCTGATATAAAAATCAAAGTTGTTTTTTAACTTATTTCCAAACTCATTTTTTACCATTTGATCTGCTTCTTCTAAAATCTTTTTATTAAACATTTGTGATACTGAAACTGTTTGAACTGCTTTGATTTTTTGTGTTTTACCAACTCTATGAAGCAATGCTTTTTTATCTTTTGAAAGGAAAGTATTTCTTAACTTACTTCTTCCATTTTCTTTCTTGATCCTTACAGTTGCATAACCTTTCTTCTTCAAAATCTTTGAACCAAAGTGAATTGCATTTCTTCTCTTACTTCTAACATCCATCACATATTGCATATTTGAATATCTTGATCTTCTTACAGTTATGTGGTTCTTGATTTCAGCAGCTTTGATGTTGTATGTTTTTCTTACTTCCTTGGTCGTTTGAGTTTTAACTCTTGATCCAATATCATTCACTGTTCTGTTCAATGCTTTTTGGTATGCTCTTGGATGAAGTATTTTAAGAACATCATCCAGTCCAGTTAATTCAACTTTCAATTTTGCTCCTTAACTGCTTGGCGTATTTTTTGTCTTAATTCCTCTTCAAATTTTTCTCTATCTTCAACATATAAATCAATATTAATTTCTATTTCAAAACTACGATCCAATAAAATTTTATTTACAGGAACTCCGACTTCAATCTTAATGTTTTCATTTATTTCACTAAGAAAATAATCATTAATCACTGCTTTCAATTCTTTGTATTCATCTGTTGTTTTTTTCATCATCACCCCTTATAAAGTTCTTCAACTGCATTTCTTCCACTATCAGGTGAAAGTTTTGCATATTTCATTGTTTGTTTAATATCTTTGTGGTTCATCAACTTTTGGATCTTTTGAATACTCACACCAGCTATTGCAAGATGTGAAGCAAAAGTGTGTCTTAGTGTATGGATCACAACTCTGTTTGCTCTGTCTTTTTTGTCTAATCCCTGGTTAAATCTTTCATCAAAGATCAGTCTTAGCAGCTTATAAACATCTGCATATTTTGTTTTCTTCCCATCTGTTGAAACTACATGATCATTGATCCCAAACTCCTGGATATGATCACATACCAGGTGAAATGTTTCTTGATCCAGGTATCCCACATACCAAACTTTTCTTTTTGGATCATATAGCTGCACTGTTTTATTCTCTTGATCAATGTGCTTTTTTTGAATACCCAGCACACTGTTAATTCTTGCACCAGTGCTTAATGAGATCTTCACCACCAACTTCAAAAGAAGATGATCTTGAACTTCATCTTGAAGCAGCTGCACTTCTTTCAAACTCAAATATCTAAGTCTTGAATTATCCACCTGGAACATTTGGATCTCTTTGAATGGATTATGAGTTATGATCTGCTTTTTGATCCCATGATTGATAATTCTTTTTAAGATCTTAATATACTGATTGATACTGCTTTTGCTGTATTCATCAGCAACTTTGATTGCCTGGAACTCATGGATCAATGTATCATCCAGCATTGAAATAGGAATATCACCAAATGCTGGTGATATATGCTTTTCATAATCTTTTTTATATTTACTATTGCTCTTGCTATGTGCTTCTTTGCTACTAAAATATAGTTCTGCTAATTTATCAAGGGTAAGATTTTTCATGCTCTTTTGTGATAGATCAATCCCATGTCTTAACTCTGAAAGTATTTGGTTTCTAAGTTCAATGGCTTTTTTTTCATTGATCCCCTCTGACTTCCTACCCACTTTTTTATAAATAGTTTTTTTACCTGATTTGTAAACTATGAAATAAGAAATATCACCACACTTCAAGTGATTTAGTTGTACTTTCGATCCATATCTTTTTGAACCTATCATATCACTTCAACCATTCCTTTTTTATCTTTCTTTCATCATAAACAAATCCATAAATAGTGCAATTTGCAAATTTATCAATACCTTTTGCTACAATCTTAAACTTTTGTTTTCTGATTGTTTTTTTACGATTAAGCAGCTGTACCATATTCAACAATAACTGGTGTTTCATCTTTGATTACTTGATAAGCTTTCCAACCTCTCATTCTCAATCTATGTGGTTGCACTTTGTTGTTAAAGCAATATTTAATCAATCTATCCATCACTGCATTTTTATGCTCTTTTGTTGTTTCATTAAACATTAGATTTATCTTTTGCAGTTCTGTATGAGTGGACTTGAAAGTCATGCCTAGTTCTTCAATTCTGAATATATTTCTAAAGCCATTTACAAACTTGATGATCTCACTATTTACAACTGATCCATCAAACTTGATTTCCTGAATCTTTTTTGCTTTGCTTGCAGCTGATCCAATGTAGTAATTTAAAAAATCGTATGTTTTTTGAAACTCTTTTAATTCTAGTTCTGTTAAAACTCTCATTATGCGCCCCTTACTAGATTTACTAATTTTTCAACATCAGCTGCATTTGTAACTTTCCAATCTTTTTCAATTTTCAGGTATCCATCCTCTTTGAACTCAATATCTTCACCATCAACAATGAATCTTTTACCTACTAGATCAACTGGAACGATTGCTTCATTTTTTCCTTTTACTGCAACTTGTTCTTCTTGGTAATCAAGATAAATGCTATTTCTTACAAAAAAGAAAAGTGCTTCAGGTTTTTTACCAGTAGAAGAAATATATTTTGCATAATTTTTAAGTCCTAGCATGATCTTTTCAAATTCATCTTTTCTAAGGTTTATTTGATTAAAACTAGATGGCTCTTGAATGTCTTGATTTTTACTTGAAATATTAGTTCTATAAAAAGAAATTATTGAAGAGGGGGTTATACTCTCTGTTGTATTCTCTGTTGTATTCTCTGTATATATAGAATGTTTTGCCCTTTGGTCATGTAGTGTTTTGTCCTTTTGGCTAGTAGTGTTTTGCCCTTTTGGCTTTTCAAGTTTAGACCATTGGGCTAAACTAGAATACATTTTTTCCCAATCAATTTCATAGAATGTTTTTGCTGGTAATCCCTCTCTTGAAACTGTAATAAAATCAAGTTTTTTTATAAGTTTTTTTGCATTTCTAAGTTCTTTTTCACTCAATAAAGTTTCTTCCTGGATCTCTTTATCAGTCTTAAAAATCTTATCTTTTTTGCTGAACCAGTACATAAGTTGTGATAGTAATATTCCAGCAGTAGTTGATCCAGTAATTTCACGATAAACTGGATAATAAGCTATTGGTTTTTGATTAAGTTGTTTTAGTATATGTTTCAATTTGTTCCTTTCTTTATTCCAGGAACTGCATAGTGAAATCAGCTAAAGCCAGTTACAATAAAGGAACTGATAAAATTGCAACTGACTTCACTATGAAGTTCCTGATTAGTGTTGTTGGTGTGGGATATGTAGAACGGTTTGGCGATTGCCTACATACCCCACGGGTAAAATTTATTTATTGATCTTTAATTGCTAAGTGCAGCACAAGATCTTTAAGTTCTGCATTTGCTTTTTGTGCTTCATCAATCTCTTTTAAAATCTCTTCTCTTTCATCAGGTGTGATTTCATTATCTTCAATAGCTTTTTTTACCACTCTAAATACATCACTGTTTTCCATGTTTGCAATATCAACTAAAAGATTTATATCGCTTGATTTTGCTTGAGCTTTTTTCTTACAAACTAGCACATGATCAAACTCATTTGCTAATACTTCAATAATTCTTGTATCACCTGTAAGTTTGGTAATAGCTACAATCCTATCTATGCTCAAACTCATTTGATAATCTTTTGGGTTTAGCTGTCTATACATCACACCAGTTGTTGTTTCAAGTTCACTTGCAACAAGTCCAATCTTACAATGCTTTCTTTCCATATAGTCTTGAATAACTGCTTGTGCAGTTTCATAGATCTTATGATTTGGCATATCTTCTACATCAAAAATATTATTTAACATCATAATTCCTTTACTAAATTTGAGTATTCACTCTGAAGTGTTCTTTAGATATAATTTATTTGCACATAAAATCAAATCAAAAAGGACACATCACAATGGATATAAACCAAGCTTCAATTGAAGAACAAAAACTTCAAACACAACAAACAGAAAAACTACAAGATATTGCTCTTGAACTAACAAAAGCAATATCGCCAGCTAACAATAACATCTCAGTCACTAATCACCTAGAAAGAGATGCTAAAAGAATTGCTGCTGCATATAACACTATTCTTGAAAAAATCAAGAAACAAGATCAGTAGCTTTTATCTCATAAGAGGCCATTAATAGCTTTAAAACTTTTATGGCCTCTTTTTTATCTTCACCTATTACCTTGATAACTTTTTTCGTCTTTTTTAAATTATTTTTCATTCCTATATCCTCTCTTTTATTTGTATTTGTGGTACATCAGTAGTTTTAGTATCATTTGATATGAAAGATTTAATATCTTTCCATGCTTCGACTGGAATATTATGGTTTTGTTGCATTTTAAAAACCTTATCAATTGTTGGTTTCGTTTTTCCACTAAACCATTGACTAACAGCAGAGTGGGAAACATTTAAATCTTTAGCAATTTTTGTGTAATTAAATTTTTTCATAACGAAATAGTAAGATATACTTACTTAATAGTTTCTTACAATTGTAAGAATAACTTACTCAAATTATGTTAGTATAACTTACAATTTAAAAGGAATAACATGGATAGTTTTGGCGAAAAACTAAAAGCTGCAAGAAAAAAACAAAAATTATCACAGCAGCAATTAGCTAATTTAATGGAAGTAAGTAGAGTTGCAATCACAAACTATGAACTTAATAAAAATACACCTACTTATGAAAATATAAATAAACTTTCAAAAATTTTAAAAACAGATTTAGCCAGTTCTAAAAAAGAAGTTGAAACAAAAGTAATCCCTCTCATTGGTAAGTCATCATGTGGAATACCAAAAGATTATGATTTAAATGGTTATGATCCAATACCAATTCCAAACGATATGTATAAAACTGGAATGTATGCAGTTGAAGCAGATGGAAATAGTATGCAACCAAAGATAAATCATGGAGATATTGTTTACTGTGTACCAAATCAAGTTATTGATAGTGGCAAGATAGTTCACTACTGGTTAGATGGTGAAAGTGGTATAAAAAGATATAAGATAAATGAAGCTGGAACAATTATATCTTTGATACCCCTAAATACTGAAGAATATGATGTTATTACAATACATTGTGATGATCCAGTTGATTTAAAGATGGCTTTAGTAGTTGGCAAGATAGATAAGGATTTTTAATATGGAATGGTTGATCATAATTCTTCTGCTTGTAATAATATGGTTATTAGTTAAAAAGAAAAATAAAAACACAAATACAAATAAAGATCACAATATTGTTATGAGATTTGAAACAAATAATGATTATGAAAATGATGATACTTTTGAGGGTTGGTTTTATGATGAAGTGCAAGATTATGTAAATCTAAATAAAAATTTAAAAATAACATACAAAGACGCAAAAGGCAAAGAAACTAAAAGAGAAATATTTATGTATAGATTTGGTGAAGCTTCTTTTGGTGGGTTTATTCTTGCTCATTGTAGTCTAAGAGATGAAAATAGAACATTTAGAACAGATAGAATAATTGAATGTATAGATTTTGATACAGGTGAGTACATTGAAAATGTAGAAGAATATCTAATGAATAAATATTATAATTCAGAAGAATATAAAGCAAAGATTGAATACGAAAAAAGACAACAAGAAAAAGAAATACAAGAAGAATATTATGAAGAATTTATTGATAAATACAAAGCTTTATTAAAAGTAATTCTTTATATAGTTAAATGTGATGGCACTTTTAATGCAAAAGAAAAAGCAATACTAAAAGAAATATTTGAAAATCTTGAAAAAAATAATGATCTTTTAACCGATAAATTACTTGAAAAAGTTTACAAAAATATACCCATGCCAACCATAAATTCATTCAAACAAAATGTTGGGAAATTAATACAAAATGATGAATTTAAAATTAACTTTTATACACTTACAAAAAATATAATAGAAACACAAAAATCAATACATCCATCAGAACAAGAAATACTAGATTATATGAAAATCAAATATGATATTCAAGAAAATGAAAATATAGAAATAGCATATGAGAATGAAGATAATGTTGAATGCCCACATTGTAATTCTAAATATATCCATAAAAAAGACAAAAGAGTTTTTAAAAATCACACAAACCAAAGATACCAGTGTCAAAACTGTAATAAAATATTTTCAATAAAAATTGAAGAGCATAAAAAAGATGAAGAATAAATACACAACAATTAAAATCATATCAGATGATAAGTTCTTTGGTTCTAAAGAGATTCAGGAGCAGATGGAAAAACTAAAAAAACTATTTAAGGAAAATAATGAAAGTAACTGAAGCAATACAAAATAAATTTATAGTATTAAGCCTAATAACTTTTCTTGGCTATTTTATAATTAGTGGACAATTTCCTCCTGGTCCTCAACAAACTATATATGTTACATTTCTAAATTTACTTAATGCAATCGGTGGACTATTATTAATTACAGGACTGTATGATGTTACACTAAAAGAACAGTTTCAAAATGAAACAATCGAAAATTTTATAAAAACATTATATTTAGATAATAAATACGTCTCTAGATTTAAGAAAGAAGAATTAAGAAATATTTTTGCTAAAGTACTTAAGGAGTTTATTAAGTCAGACATAAATTCTATTTATAAAAACAAGATTACAGAACACATTAGTAAAAACATAATTCCTATGGCTAGAGGGGAACATTCCGATTCAAAAATAAATACTTATTTTAAACACTATGATGAGCAAATAGTATGCTTTAAATCTAAAGATAAAAATGTTATTAGATGTAAAGTTGCTACAAGTTATGAACTTATTAATAATACTTCTTTGCCTATTTCTCAAACTATCTTTACCCTTAAGAATATTCCTAATTGCCATTCTTTAAATTTTGATAAGGTATTAAAACTAATTTCCTTAAAAATCTTTGTAGACGGTAAAGAGGAAAAGCAGTATTCTAAGCCAGATTTTTTAAAAGAGAATTTTAAAGTTGCTGAAGCAAATGGTCAATCAACATCAGTTTCTACTTATTCAGAAAGAGTCCAAATAAAGCAAATTGTAAAAAAAGGAGAGGAAGAAGAACTTATTGAATTTAAAAAGAAATTTAATAAAAAATTAAAAGTAAAGAAAGTCTTTGAAATAGATATTCCATATTTTGATAACAATTATACTCATATATTTCATAGGCCTATCCTTAACTATTCGTTAACTTATAAAGACTATAATGCTTCTAAGGTTGAAGGTGTATTAATTTCAGCTTTTCATAAGAAGAGCGATGATACAATCCATATGAACCCAATAGAAGAAAATGAATTTAAAATTGAATTAAAAGAAGATTTAGTGTTGCCTAAAGAGGGCTTAACAGTTATTTCAAGAAGGAACTAACATGAAATGGATTAATAACGATTAATTCACACAAGTTGCGTTAAACCCAGGTTACTTTTTAACCTGGTTTTTTTTATGCCTAAATTTTATCACTTACATAAATAACTATTAAAGTCCGTTATACTCAACAGAAGTACCATCTGTAATAATTCTAAATTTTTCAGCTTTTTGATAAATCTCGTCATAATGTACTATTACAGTCTTATCCTTACAATTATAAATACTTATTTTTTTACTTATATCTACTTTTGTACATTCATTATTTAAAAATTGTTTTTCAATTGTAGCTTTTTTATATCCACTACAAAATGCACTACTAACTAATAAACCTAAAACTAAAAATATTTTACCCATTTTTATCCTTTTATAATTTTATTGTTCAATTATATATTTATTTCAATTTGAAAAAGTTTATGTAGATATTTATTCTATTACTTCATTTCGTTAAATCATATTAGATCATAATGTAAGTTATACTTACTAATTTAAGATATAATTAAGTAAGTATATCTTACAATTTTACTACGCCTTTTCAAAAAAAAGGTTATGTCCTTTTACAACTTACTGTTAAATCTATGCTGGTTTTATGTTTATATACCAGCCACCCTTTAGCACTTATTTTTTTAGAGAAATTAAATCAAAAGGAGATCTTATTTTAAATTTTATTAAATCGGGGTGGTTGATATATGGATATAAAATTTCATAAAAGGAACTGAACATGAAAAAAATAGAAGAGCTACTTATCTATATAGATAATACAATTCTTGCAATTGGAAAGGTGATATTATGATCCTAACTGTTGCACACACAAAAGGTGGTGTTGGAAAATCAACACTAGCCTGGAACATAGCAAACTGTTTAATCTCTGAATATGGCCAAAAGGTTAAGATCATTGATTTAGATTTCCAGCAGACGATCTTTTTTATTAATCACATCAGATCTGAAACTGGACTTGATCAACATAAAGTAATCCAGTGTGAAACTGCTGCTGATCTTATACATGAGTTTGAAACTTACAAAGATGATGAAATACTTATTGTTGATGTTGGTGGTTTTGATAACGATATTAACAGAACTGCAATATCTTGGAGTGATCAGATCATTGTGCCAATTTCAAATTCACTTACTGAAGTTTTAGGTTTTAAAACTTTTGAAGCGATCCTGGAAGAGATTGGAAACCCATTTGTAAATGTGGTTTTAAACAACATACACCCACTCACACGTGATTTTGATGTTATCACCAAGGCAATTGGAGAAAGTGAAAATATAAGCCTTAAAAACTCAATTATCAGAAACAGAAAAGTATATAAAGAAACACTCGGGCGTGGAAAATCTGTTTTTGATGTCAGTGATGAAGTTGCAAAGGCTGAAATAAAAGGATTATGTGATGAACTTACAAGCAATTGGTAATGCCACTAAAGGCAAAGTCAAAACAAGTGGAGTTTCACCTTTTCAGGAGTTACCTATTGAAAAGGTTTATCCAAACCCAAACCAGCCAAGAAAATCTTTTAATAACATTGAAGAACTAGCAGCAACAATTTCAGAACATGGATTGTTACAGCCAATATCTGTTGTAAAAAAAGATGATGGCTACATGATAACAGCTGGTGAGAGAAGATACAGAGCACATTTATTTAACAATGCGAAAACTATCAAATCACATATAGTAAACCTTGAATACCATCAAGTAAAAGAATTGGCATTAATTGAGAATATCCAAAGGGATGATCTAACAGATTTTGAAAAAGCAAAATACATTGGTGAACTTTGGGCAAGTGGTGAATATGAAAAAAAATCAGATCTTGCAGCAAAGATTGGCAAATCACCATCTTATATATCAAAAGCCTTTGGCTGCTTAAAACTAGATAGCGAGATCATAAAAGATATAGAAGATAATAAAAACGATCTTCCTTTATCAGTGCTAGAAGAAATTGCCAGGGTAAAAGATACAGATATACAAAAAGAAGTATATGAAAAATATCTTACTGGTGAGATCATCAGGGATCAAATAAAAGATTTTAAACTAGCGGTAAAAGAGCAAGAGCCAAAAGATAAAAGATATGATGAAGTTTTTGAAGTTGATGAAAGTGAAAATTTCCCACGGGAAAAATTTAACTGGAACATTCAAGGTGAATTAGATGATTTTGAAGTATGGGATGGGATAAATGCCCAGCTTGTAGAAATGAAAATAAAATCACCAAATTTAAATATAAAAATTACAATAGAGGAAGTTTAAGATGAATAAATATAGAGAAGCAGCAGAAAGGATCTTAAAAAATCACCAATATACATTGCTAACACAAAAAAGTGGAAATGAAGTTTGGGAAAATGCAAACTGTGAAATATGGCACTGTGGAAATGATAAATCAAGTTCTTATGCTTTTGATATTGCAATCATGCCAATGGGAATTGCAGTTACTGGTGATATTGGTGAATATACATTTGATGTATATGGTAGAGGTATGGATTTTCTAGCTGGTAAAGATGTTGGATATTACATACATAGTAAATTAAGTAGGCATTGCAAAGAAGAAGAGTTTATCTATGAAAAATTTGAAGATACAGTAAAAGATTATGTTTTAACAGAATTTGAAAACAATGATGATCTTAACTATGAATTTGCAGTGGATCTTCTTGAAGATTGTAGAGAAAAGGACTTTAATCATTTAAAAAAATATATTGAAATAGTTTACTTTGACACTGAAAAAGAACTTGATAATGAAACTGAAAAGTTTGTTGATAACTTATATAACTTCTTTGAAACTGTGACAACTGTTAGTTATAACCAAGAAGCGCATGAACTTCTTTGCAATTGTAGTTTTATGGAATTTACAGACTCTTTTGAATGCTATTTTATAGATGTATCAGGTTCATTAATGAGAAGTTTATACATGATCAATTATGCAGCACAACAAATTATGAAAATTAAAAATGAAATGAGTTAAAACATGGAAATCAAAAAAAGTAAAACACTATTTCATATCTTTCAAATTGTAACTCATGCAGCTGATAGCAAAATCAAAACATTCAACAATGAAGATGAAGCACAAACAGAACTAGAAAAAATGAACCAGGATAAAGATATTTATTCTACTTATGAGTTAAGGTCTGAAGTAATTATTATGCCCATTCCAAACTTCTTTATTGGACAGCCAATTTATGCAATGTTTAAACATAGTGAGTATAAAGAATGTGAATGTTGTAAACACATGGAACTAGTTTCTGGTGAAAAAAAACTTACACCAGGAATAATAAAAGATATAAAGATTGGGAAAGATGGAATTTCATATGGAGTTGATCACTTGGATAAATCATACCCTGATACAACTTATTTGATTGAAGAAAAAGATATATATTTAGAACTAATAAATCAAAAGAAATAAAATATAGGAGAAAATCAAAATGTTAATTTCATTGGAAATGACAGCAGATTATTTCGAGACAAATGAAAAATATTTATATTCAGATTCAAAATATAAAAAACATATTAAAAAAGATGAAAAAGGAACTATTAGATTTGATATAGATAATTTCAATAAAGAACAAAGTATAAAACAAAAAAAAGAAGATTTTTGTATCACTATGGCTGCATTTGCTGAATTTGTCATTGATATTATTGGAGAAAAAAACTTTTATCAAAATATTCCAACATTAAAAAGACAACACATAAAAAGAGGAATTGAAAAAAGTAAACTATCTTATAACTATGGGAAAATGGTTCAAGAACTTTTTGAAAAAAAATATTTTCACTATTATGAAGATGGAACTTTTCCTGTAAATGAATATATACCACCTGAAAAAAGAAAATCTTTAAGTGCAAGTTTTGTTATGACTGAATACTGGTCAAGGCAAAAAACAACTTTTGAGATTGCCCAAGAACTTAATGTCCCTGAATACTGGGTAATCAATGAAATCAGAAAATTAGGACTATTTAAAAAAGATAATGGTGTTATTAAAAAAGCTGGATTAAAAGGTCTTGTTATGACCAAAGAACAGAAAGAAAAAAGACAAAACCAACCACATGCAAAACCTATTGTTCAGATTTGTCCTAAAACTTTTAAAATAGTAAAAGAATATAGTTCACAAGGTGCAGTTAATAGATATGGATTTAAAAGAGAAAATGTAAGAAAAGCCATGAAAAGATGTGGCTTAAGTGGTGGTTATCTTTGGGCTTTTAAAGGTGTTGAAAAAGCAACAATAAATGTTGCAAAAAGAAGAACAAATATAGATGTAAGAGTTCAGGCGCATGAATATGTTCCACCAACAAAAAAAGAGTTATATGAACTTTATATTGTTCAAGGTAAAACAGCAAGACAAATTGCAAACAAATATAAGTGCCATAAAAATACTATTGCACAACTATGCAGTAAATTAAAGCTGCATAAACCAAAATCAAATTTAACAATTGAAAAACTAAAAAAACACTATTTAGAAGAAAAGATGATAGCAAAAGATATTGCAAAGATGTATGGAGTATCAACAAAAACTGTTGCCACATACTTAAGTAAAAATAAGATTAGGAAATATAAATGAGTGCAAACCCTGAATATGGTGTAAATGATCAAACGATAGTTTTTAAATTTATCCTGGAAGAACTTGTATCAAAAATCCCCGCCTGGAAAAAGAAAAAACTATATGAAAAACATTGTAAAAGAGTTGAAAAAAGAAACACTGAGAAAACAAGAATGATAAAAACTAAAAATGGATCTAAAAGAGAATATGCAGAAAAGCCAATGAAAGAAAAAGATTATATTAGATTTCATGTTCTTTTAAAGCTATTAGAAACAGAATATGCAGCCTTTGTTGATGATTGTACACTAAATGAAGTTGGATATATCATTGGTATTACAAGGGAAAGAGTAAGGCAAGTTGAAGCAGCTGGTATTCTAAAAATCAAAAGCCCAAATTTATTAAAAAGATTAAATAAAAAAAATGCAATTGAAACGATCATGGAATACAAAGAAATTGCAGTAACAAGAAAAAACAATAAAAGGAGAAAATATAATGAGTGCAATTGAAAAAGAGCAAGAATATAAACTAATATCATCATTTCTATTTGAAAAATTTAACAAAATTGCACTAACTCCAAAAGAAACTGCTGCTATTTTAGGAAGAACTGAAGCTGGACTAAAAAAAGATAGAGAAGAAGAAATTGGTATTCCTTTTACTAGACTAAATCGTAAAGAAAAAGGTAAACCACTATACTCTATTACTGCAATTGCAAGAACAATTGTGGATAATCAAATCAAAATATTTAACTAAGCCTTGAACTTCAAGTCAAACACATTACTTTTTCCATTTTCAGGGCTTAGTTTTGCATATCTGATTGTTTGGCTTATATCTGCATGATCCATCAACTTCATGACTGTAAATATTGGTGTTCCCTGGATCGCTAACTGTGAAGCAAAAGTATGTCTTAATGTGTGGATCACAACTCTTCTTTTTCTATCATCAAGTTTTAATCCCTGGTTAAATAGTTCATCAAATATTGGCTGAAAAACTTTATAAGGTGCAGTTCTTGCCAAAACATTTGGTGTGCCACTTACAAGATAATCTATTGGTGATAATTTTGCCATTCTACTTTTAATAAGATCTTTATATACTGGATGTAAATAGCCATGATAAGTTCTATTTGATTTATGGTTCTTGATCAAGATAGTATCTGTATCAAGATTTATATCACTCTTTGCAATTGTAAGTACACTTGAAAGCCTTGCACCAGTGCTTAAACTCAAAGCTAAGAAGATCTTCATATATTCAGTTACATAAGCTTTATATTGTGTTCCTATTCTATTATTCAACTTATCCCATAACTTTTCAATTTCGTGTAGTTCCAGGTATCGTTCACGATCATTATCAACCTTTTCCCGTTCTACTTTGTTATGATCAGCTGGATTGGTTAGCTTTAAACCTTTTTTCTTGATCAAGTGATTATATACAGTTCCTACAATGTCAATCCAATCATTTTTGGTTTTTGGTGCATATTCATCACCATTTTTCTTTTTCTTACTTCTCACTTTATCTCTGAAGTTTTCAACATCATTTGTGGTGATCTCATCTACTCTTAAATGGCCAAAAAAATCTTTAACATGATTTGTATATCTATTCTTTATATTTCCACCATCACTTTTTGTTTTTATAGTTTCATAGTACAGATCAAAAGCTTCATTAAATGTCATGTGCTTTTGTTTTAAGATCATAGGTGCGTCATCTTTTAAACGATCAACTGAAGTTCTTTTGGCTCTCATTTTTGAAGCATATAATGCAGTTACACCCTCAATGGATGTTCCCACCTTTTCTTGGTGTTGCTTGTTTTTTATTGAATATTTTATATAATATGTTTTTATACCATCTTTTGATGTTCTTAAGAACACACCAGTATATTTTGTTTTTTCCATTTTATCAGTTCCTGGGAAAATATTTTGTTGTACAGCCTTTGTACAGTGATATTAACTTTTTATAACTTTTATTACTCTTTAGTAGCTTTTGGGAAATAGATCAAAAAGATCTTAAACAAATGATTTTATGGTAAGTATGCGATATTATCGAACTTGTAGAAAATAGAAGTAAAATATTAATTTTTGGGAATCAACGCCCGTGATTGTTGAAGTAGAAGCATAAAAAATTATTAATACTACTCGAATAAATTCGAGTCTCCAACGGAAGCACGAATTCATTCGTGCCTCTTTTCAAGCAAATTTAGTTCCAAAACTACACAAGCAGTTTGCTTTTTTATTACTTATTTATATATATTAAATTACACTCTTAAGAAATTTTGGAGACTATAATGAGATTACTTTTTCTTATAATACTTCTAGCACTTACACTTAATGCAAAGATTTTTGTTGATATGTATGATAGAGAAGTAGAAATTACAAATAATAATAAAATAGTGTGTTTAGGTCCTGGAACATTAAGACTTATAACTTATATGCAACTTGAAAAAAAACTCATAGGTATTGAAAAAAAAGAGTTGAGATTTAGTCCTAATTCAGCTTATAGTTTAGTACTTGATAAAAAGTTTATCAAATCACTTCCTATTGTAGGTCAAGGTGGACCTGGGAAAATGCCAAATTTAGAAACATTAATTAGTTTAAAACCTGATGTGATTTTTACATCTATACTTTCACCTAAACAAGTAGCTTTAATTCAAGAAAAAACTAAAACTCCAGTTATAGCACTAAGTTATGGCTCAAATTATGGTGGCAAAAACAATAAAGAAGACAAAATCGAAGCTGTAAAAAAATCTATGTTGCTAATAGCACAAATCATGGACAAACAAAATAGAGCAGATGAACTAATCACTTTTATGAATAAGCAAAAAGAAGCTTTAAAAAAAATAACGATTGATGATAAAGCCATATATGTTGGTGGAGTTGCATATAAAGGACTTCATGGTATTGCAAGTACAGAGAGTGATTATCCTGCATTTAAACTTCTAAATATAAAAAATCCAATTTTACAAAATCATATTGGTCATGCATTTGTAAATAAAGAAACACTTTTAAGTTTCAATCCTGAAGTTATTTTTTTAGACTCAGTTAGTAAAAAAATAATTTTAGAAGAGATAGAAAAAGACAAAGCAATTTATAAACATATTAAGGCTTTTAAAAACAATAATATCTATTGGTTATATCCAAGTAATTTTTACAATACAAATATAGAAAATATTTATATAAACAGTTGGTTAATTGCTTCACATTTTGGAAAAGATATAGATATAAAAAAAGTAAAAGAAAGAGTTTATAAAAAATTTTTAGGAAAAGATATCAATACTAATGTACAGTAAACATTTATACTCAAAAAAAAGATTTTTTATTGCTATTTTATTATTATTTATAACAATAAGTTTAATATGGATTTCTTTAATAAGTGGAAACAATGGGATTGTTTTTTCAGATAGTTTTAAACTTTTAGAAGCAAAGGGTAGTTTTTCTATAATAGTCTTTGAAATAAGAGTACCAAGAACTTTAGCAGCATTTGTAGTAGGAGCTTCCCTTGGATTGTCAGGAGCTATGATGCAAGCAGTACTAAAAAATCCTTTAGCTTCTCCTTTTACTTTAGGGATATCTCAAGCAAGTGCTTTTGGGGCAAGTTTTGCAATAATAGTCTTTCAATCATACTCAAGTACATCATCATATGAAGCAGGTTTTATAACTGCACTCTTTGCTTTTGCTTCAAGTATGATATGTACACTTTTAATAGTATCTTTAGGAAAAAGAGCAAATATGTCAGCTGAATCACTCATATTATTTGGAGTAGCTTTAGGTGCATTTTTTTCTGCATTTACTATGTTACTTCAATATTTTGCAGATGATATTGACGCAGCAGCTACACTATTTTGGACTTTTGGTGATTTGTCTAAAGCTAGTATGAGTACTATTTTAGCAATTGGATTAGTTTTACTAATATGCCTATTCTTTTATTTTAAGATTTTTTGGAAGTTCGATGCTTTGATGTTAGGTGAAGATAGTGCAAAATCATTGGGAATAAATACTCAAAATCTTAGATTAGGCTCTATGATTGTAGCATCATTTTTAAGTGCTATTAGTGTTTGTTTTTTTGGAATTATAGGATTTGTAGGACTTATTGCACCACATATTGTAAGACTTTTTATAGGAAGTTCACATAAATATGTTTTACCTTTATCAGCACTAAGTGGTGCAATTCTTCTTTTGCTTGCAGATATTGTTTCAAGAACTATCTTACTTCCTATTACTATACCTGTGGGAATTATAACTTCAATGCTTGGAGCTCCACTATTTTTATACTTTTTATATAAAAGAAGTTCAAGATGCTAAAAATAACTAATTTACATGTTAAAGTAAAGAAAAAAACTCTACTTACAAATATAAATTTAGAGTTAAAACCAAAAGATTTAAATATTATCATTGGACCAAATGGTGCAGGTAAAAGTACTTTACTAAAATCACTTGTAAAAGTAATAGATATACACAAAGGAAACATTAGTTTAGATGAGATAGAGTTTACAACTGCTTCAATAAATAGTGTATCAAAATATATTGCTTATATGGCACAATTCAATCAAAACTCAAACCTTACTACTCTTGATGTATTAGAGATTTCAAGGAGAAAATACAGTGGTTTTTCTTTAAGTAAACATGATCATAAATTAATTGAAGATAGTATAAATGAGTTTGCCTTACAAAAGTTTTTAAATAGAAATATTGATACTTTAAGTGGAGGAGAAAGGCAAAAGATTTTTTTAGCAGCTGCAATTTTACAAGAGCCGAAAATCTTACTTTTAGATGAGCCAATATCTCACCTTGACCCTAAAAATCAAATAGAGATGCTTGAACTAATAAGAAACAAAACGAAAGAAAAAGAGTTTATTACAATAACTGTATTGCATGATTTACAAAATGCATTACATTATGCTGATAAAATAATAATGCTTAAAAATAAAGAGATTTTATATTTTGAAAATAGTTTAAATATTACAGAAGAAATGATTTCTAAACTTTTTGATACAACTTGTAAACTATTTTGGCAAGAGGGACATCCTTTTTTATTTTTAGGACACTCTCATCATAATAACACACATAATCATTCACATAAAAAGGAAACTAATGATACTTGATATATTAAAACAACAAGCACTTCAAAGTGCTAAAAAAAACTCTTTGACTTTAAAAAGTTTTAAAATTTGTGAACCATTTACTTATGTTGAAGTTACAAATAAAATTAAAACTTCTATTGGAGTAGCTTTAAGTCCAAGTGATGAGGGAGATTTAAAAAATAGTAACTTTAAAAGTATTGAAGATATTTTAGAAGATGATAGTTTTAATTTAGCCTCAAGAGCAATTATACTTGCAACAATAAATGCAATAGGACAATATGAATTACAAGAAAATCCACCTTTATTAAAAAAGAACCTAAGAGTTGAAAGCTGTGAGTTTTTACTTGAAAATAGTACCAAAGAAGATAAAATAGTTTTCATTGGAAACTTAAAACCTGTAATAAAAAAACTAAAAGAAAACTCAAGAGATGTAGCAGTTTTTTGTAGAAGAAAAAAAGAGTTAAATAATGAAGTTTATAATGATATCTTTGAGTATGAAGCTGTAAGTAAAGCAGATATTGTAGTAATCACAGGTGCGGCACTTATTGGTTCAACTTTTGATGCATTGCTAAAGTTCGCAACAAAAGCAAAAATTATTATGGTATCAGGATTTTCTGCTGGATTAAATCCAATTTGGTTAAAAAACAGTAATGTAACCCATGTTGCTAGCTTATACTTAAAAGATTCTTCAAAAGAGAAAATAGAAAAAAACCCTTTTGAAGATATCTTTGAAAATAGCTGTTATTTACAAAAAATATAACACAAGAATAGACTCGAATAAATTCGAGTTTCCAACACTGGAAGCGCGAATTCATTCGTGCCTCTTTCAAGCCAATTCCACCCTACTCGAATAAATTCGAGTTTCCGAAAAGTTTCCAAATGGACGCGCGAATTCATTCGTGCCTCTTATTAATTTAACACATAATTAACTCTTTTAGTATAAAATCAACAAAAACCTTAGGAGAGTTACATGTTAAAAAGAATTTCTCTTTTTTTATTGCTTATTAGTATAAGTCTATTTGCAAGTCAAAATAAAATGTTTCAAACAGTAGATGAAAATCAAGCTACTTTAGTTAAAACTGATACTAGCAAACATTTTTGTAATGTTTGTGGAATGGATCTTGTAAAATTTTATAAAACATCACATGCGGTTGAGTTTAAAAATGGTCACAAAGAGCAGTACTGTTCACTTCACTGTTTTGCAAATATTAATAAAAAGTTTGGAAAGCTTATAAAAAAAGTTCAAGTAGTTAATACTAAAACTTTAGAATTAATAGATGCAAAAAAAGCTTTTTATGTAGTAGGAAGTTCTGTAAAAGGAACTATGAGTATGACGAGTAAATATGCATTTTTGAGTAAAAAAGATGCTTTAGAGTTTCAAAAAGAGCATGGTGGAGAAATAAAAACTTTTGATGAAGCTTTGAAGATTGCCACTGCTGATTTGACAAATGACAATAAAAAAATAGATAAAAAAAGAGCAAAAGTAGCTAAAAAAGGTAAAAAGATCTATGAAGCATTGTGTGATAATAAAGCGCAACTTCCAGATTTTAACTCAATAGGTGAAGCTAAAAAATATCTAATTGATAACAAAATTTGTAAAAATATAAAACCAAATATGCTTCAAGCTGCTGCTATTTACAAATATGACCCCTCACTTGCTACAAACCAAAATAAAAAACTAAGTGTTCCAAAAGATGCTAAGTGTCCAGTTTGTGGAATGTATGTTGCAAAATATCCAAAATGGGCTGCAAAAATAGAAGTAAATAAAACTCACACTCACTATTTTGATGGAACAAAAGATATGTTTAAATTCTATTTTAATCCAAAAAAATACGCACATACTCATACAAAAGAACAGATGAAAAATATAACTGTTACTGATTATTATACTCTTGAAGCTATTGATGGTAAAAGTGCTTTTTATGTAGTAGGTTCAAATGTATATGGTCCAATGGGAGAAGAGTTAATTCCATTTAAAGATGAAAAATCAGCAAATGCATTTAAAAATAGTCACTATGGTAAAAAAATATTGAAATTTGAAGAGGTAAAAGAGAGTATGTTATACTAAAAAAGCCATTTTACAATGCGATTATATCGCATTGTTTAATGACAACTATTTAATAAACGAACAACAATAATCAACTAAACTTTTTACTCTTAATTTAAATTTTGAGTTTGCAGGTATTTCAAAACTTCCAGGAGCTTTTACTTCCATCCAATCTTCAGCTGGTAACATAACTTCTAGTTCACCAGTTTGAATATCCATAATCTCTTTATTTACAGTATTTAATTCATACTCACCAGGTAGCATAATTCCTAAAGTTTTCCTTGTACCATCTTTGAACTCAATAGATCTACTTGTTATATTTCCATCAAAAAATACATTTGCAGCTTTTGCTATATTTACATTTTCGAATTCTGCCATTAATTTATCCTTTCTTGTTTTATATATATGATACCATAAATTTATTTGAAGCATATATCTATTTTAGTTTTGTTATAATTTTTTTAATAAAAAAGTATTACAAATAAACACAAAAAAAGAGTTTTTATATATGCAAGGATACATTTTAGACGTAAAACCTGTAAAAGATGATGATCTAATAGTTACAATACTTACGCCTACAAGAGTCTATACAACATATAGATTTTATGGAGCAAGACACTCAAATATAAATGTAGGATATAAAATAGATTTTGAGATTGAGCATAATCTAAGAAGTGATATTGGAAGATTAAGAGATGTTATGCAGTTAAATTATGAGTGGATATTGGATGCAAAAAAGATGTATGCTTGGCAAAGATTTATAAAACTATTTTATTATCACTTTAAAGATATAGAAGAATTAGATGAATTTTACTTTGATTTACTAAATGCCTTATCACACTTGATGATAAAACAAAATGAAAAAAGAGCTATCATACAAGCATACTTAAAACTTTTAGAACATGAGGGAAGACTTCATGTGGATTACACATGTTTTTTATGTGATATAGAAATTGAAGATGAGATTTCACTTGTGAGAAGTTTTGTACCTGCTCACCCACAATGCACCTTTGCAAGAAAGTTTAAACTTAGCAAAATAAAAGAGATGTTTGAGCAAAATTCACTTATAAATTTCAGTGATGATGAAATAAAATATCTTTGGCATATTTTACTTCAAGGATTGTAAGTTACAATATTATATAATATTGTAAATTTGCAGGAGAATTAGATGCTAGATGAACAAAATAATGCAACATCATATTTAGATTTAGAAGATGAGGATATTGCTGTTACAAATATTTTGGAAAAATATAAACTTTCAAATCAACATGATAGCTCATTTTTATTTGATATCGATGATGATTATAAGCAACTAATGCAATATATAGCCAAGCTATATATCAAAAATGAAACTCTTCCTGCTGAGATAAGCCATGAATTAAATAACAATATAAATTTTAGAAAATTTTTGATTAAAGCAATCAAACAAAAACTGCAAAATATCTTTTTTGATAAAAGAACAGTTGTTTTTAAAGAGATAGTTATAATAATAAACTTATTATCTTTTGGCAAAGATTATAAAATATTTGAAAACTATATTTCATATAATATAGATAATCTCTCAGAACTTTTTAGAGATTATGAAGCAAAACTTGAAGAAAACAAAGACAACAAAGAACAGTTTGAAGTTCTTTTTTCTCACTATACTTTGCTAATTGAGACTGTAAATGTACTTTGCAAAGTAAACTCAACTGATGTGCAAAGAAAAAAAAGTATAAATGCAATACTTGAAATACTAACAGAAACAATAAATATTTTAAAGTTTAAAATAGATTTAAATGAAGAAAGAATAAATATTTTAAATAATATATTGGGAAAACTTCTATTTTATTATGCACATATTCCTTATATTAATATAAAAAACAAAAGTGTAAAAGAACTTGTAGATGAATTCTTTTTCAATTTTGAAAAATCAAATGATGGTTATGAACTTTCAAAAAGTACACATTTTGGTAACTCAAATGAATTAAATGAATACAAAATATATCTAAATACCATAACAACCCTACTTTCAAATATGATATATAAACTTGAAACAGAGTATGATTATAATGAATACAAAGATCTTATCAATTTTAAAAATATCTTAGATTTGTATGAAGAGACTATCATTCATACATATATTCCAAAATTTAAAACAATAAGCGAGTTTAAAAATCACCTTATAAATAACTATATTTTCATATATAGTAGCAATTGTGAAGATGATATATTTTTAATAATTGATGATTTCTTTAAAAATAAAAATTTTGATAACTCAACAATTCAAATCATATATGCAATCACACTATATTCAACACAAATAAAAAATGACATCTTAATAGATATAATCAAAAAATTTCTTGCAATGGAGAAGTTTGACAATGACTATTTAGAGTTTTATAAAATAAATATTTGTGATGTTATCATACATAGATTTATTAGACAAAATAGCTTTATAATTGATGATGAATTAGCTAGAATTATAGTTGATTATGTAAACAAAAATAGCGTTGCTTCACACCTAATAAGTGTATATACAAAAATATTTTTATCACTTAGCTTGTACTATTCATATAGCTATGAAACAAAAGTCATAGAACTATCAAAAAATTATTTTGCAATATATAAAAATATAAATGGAAACACTTTACTTGAAAATGAATACAAAACTATAAATGATAAAATATTTATCAATTATGGAAAAAGACTTATAAAAGAGCTTGATTTAGATTATGAGTATATAGAAGATGAAAAGTATTATGAACTTGGTAGAAAAAGCGTACTTAAACATATAAATCAAAATAAAATCAATAAAACATACTATATGAATCAAAAACTATCTGATGTGATAACAAATATCTTAAATGAAAAAAATCTTGATGATGAGAAAGTAAACAAATACATAGAAGAGTTTATCTCAAAAGAGGTATTTTATGGACTAGCTTTTGCAGTTGTAGATGGACTTTGTCAAAAAGATTGTACGATACTTGATTTGGGATATGAAACAGTAAAAATACCTTTATTTTCAAACTTTGAATTAAAAATAATTTACTCAACAGTATATAAAGAAGTATTTCAACATCTATTTATAAATACAAAAGAGTATATGAAAAAAAATGTATCAAATATAATCATAAGCTACCAAAAAACAATTCCAATGTTTTTTGATAAAATCACAGGTCTTAGAAATGTAAATAGACTTCAAAAAGATTTAAATGATATCAAAAATGAATTTATTTTTATAGAGTTTTATATAAATAATATAGATGAATATAATGAAAAACTAAGTTATGCAAAAACAGATATCATACTAAAAAATTACGCCAAAGAGCTTGAAACTTTTTTGAATATTTACAGACTATCAGGACCAAAATTTGGAGCAATATTACCACTAAATTCAAATATGGATAGTTATATACAAAAGATAAAAAAAACAAAAATTATTTACCAAGAAAATCAAATAAATTTTGATTTGACATTTGCAGTATCATGGGGAAATAGTGAGAATATACTAGAAAAATCAGCACACTGCATCACTTTGGCAAGAAAGTCAAAAGAAAAATATTATGAGTTTAAATAACTAAGGCTTTTTTAGCCTTAATTATACTTGTTCATCTAGAAGTCTGTCTTCTAGTTTTTCAATAGCATTTTCTAGTGATTTTACATCAAGGTTGTAAGCTTTTGCTTTTTGTATAGCCTTGTCTACATTATCATCACTTAAAGGAGCTGTTACTTCACAAGCTGTTTTTACAACATCAAGGATTTGTGCTCTTTGCTTATAAGCTTCATCAACTTTGCTTATATCATCTACAAACTCTATTGAATCAATCAAAGTATCACTTAGTTTCCAATGCCTGAAAATCCTTGCAGTAATCTCAGAAGTACTTAATCCTAAAATCTCTTTTTCTGCTTGTGCTGTTGACTTACCTTGTCTTAATAAATCTTTGAATTCATTTGTTTTACCCTCAAGCTCTAAAATATCAGCAATAATAAACTTTCCTGCTTCTTGAAGTAAAGAGGGTAAGATAAGCTCTTCTTTTAAGTCAAAAGAGACTTTTGATAACCAAAGATTAGTTAAGGTAGTTGCCATATTTGAAACTCTCATAAAATCATCACTATTAATTCCATAAGCAGATAAATTTGCCTTTAGCAAGTTTTGTACAGTACCGCCAATTGCAATAGAAATTGTGAAGTTAATCCCAAGTAAATTAATAGCCCTACTTGGAGTTTCAACCTTGCTTCTAAATCCAAACATCGCTGAATTTGAAACCTTTAATAATGTGGAAATTATCAAGGCATCTTTTTCAATTATCTTTAGTAATTCAAAAGCTTCTTTATCTCTTTTTTGTCTATACTCTTCAATCTCTGCAATTGTTTTAGGAAGAGGAGGTAATGACTCAATTTTTTCTAAAATATTTTCTGGCACTTAAAACTCCTAACTTAAGTTTAAATTAGCTAGATTATAACTAATCTTTCATCTACATAAAATTAAACGTTGAACCTAAAGTGCATAACATCACCATCTTGAACAACATAATCTTTACCTTCAAGTCTTAGTTTACCTGCTTCTTTACATTTAGCTTCTCCACCAAGACTAACAAAATCTTCATAAGAAATAACTTCAGCTTTGATAAAACCTTTTTCAAAATCATTGTGAATAACAGCAGCTGCTTGTGGTGCTTTTGTATTTTTCTTGATAGTCCATGCTCTAACCTCAACTTTACCAGCAGTAAAGTATGACTGAAGTCCAAGTTTATCAAATGCTGTGTGAATGATTTGCTCCAAACCTGATTCTTTTACACCTAAATCAGTTAAAAACTCTCTTGCTTCATCATCTTCTAAACCAACAAGTTCTTCTTCTATTTTTGCACAAAGCATAATAACATCTGCATTTACTTCTTGTGCGTGAGCTTTTAATTCATCAACATATTTATTTCCACCATCAGCTAGTGAATCCTCATCAACATTTGCACCATAAATCACATCTTTATTTGATAAAAATCTAAGCTCTTTGTCAAGTGCAATAAAAAGTTCATTTTCACTATCTTCAAAAGTTTTTACAGGCTCTAACTCAGCCAAGTGATCAAGTAAAGCTTGTGCAACTACAAGTTGAGCTGCAGCATCTTTTGAACCTTTTGATTGTTTTTTAAGTCTATCAATTTTCTTTTCAACTTGAGTAATATCTGCATAAATTAATTCTGTTTCAATAATCTCAATATCTCTTAAAGGATTTACATCACCCTCAACATGAGTGATATTGCCATCATCAAAACATCTAACCATATGTAAGATTACTTCAACTTCTCTAATATTTGATAAAAACTGATTACCAAGACCCTCACCCTTACTAGCACCTCTAACAAGCCCAGCAATATCAACAAAATCAATAGTTGAATGTTGAATTTTATCTGGAATAACAATCTTTGCTAATTCATCTAATCTCTTATCTGGTACTGGAACAATCGCTTTATTTGGCTCAATAGTACAAAAAGGATAGTTTTGCGCCTCTGCATTTTGTGCCTTTGTCAAAGCATTAAATGTTGTACTTTTACCTACATTTGGAAGTCCTACGATACCTACACCTAAACCCATTAGTTTCCTTTATTTTATATAAATATAGCCAATTTTATCCAAAAATCACTTTTTCAAGCCTGAAATACCAGCAAAAGCCACAAATTTCAATCACTCCCACCCTACTCGAATAAATTCGAGTCTCCGAACTGTCTCCACGGAAGCGCGAATTCATTCGTGCCAAAATCCCAACTCACAAAAGACTCGAATAAATTCGAGTTTCCGAAAAGGCAAAATTCATCCATCACATTCGGAAGCGCGAATTCATTCGTGCATTTTTTCAAGCAAGTTCCATCTTACTCGAATAAATTCGAGTCTCCGAAAGAAAGTAAAATTCATTCACCGCATTCGGAAGCGCGAATTTATTCGTGCATCTTTTCAAGCAAGTTCCATCTTACTCGAATAAATTCGAGTTTCCGAAGTGTCTCCACGGAAGCGCGAATTCATTCGTGCCATATTACTTATTGTGTTCAAACTCTGGGACTATCTCTTTTAACTTCTTAATTTTATCTTCACAAACAAGAAGTTCTTGTATATCGTTGTTTAGTTTATCTATATCATATTTTGTAGAGCTTGCTACCATGATTGAGTCATAGTCTGTTTTTTTATCACTATCATTTATAAGTAGTTCTTCATAAAGTTTCTCACCAGGTCTTAGTCCACAAAACTCTATTTTTATATCTTCTTGTCCACTTAACTCACACATTTTTTTAGCTAAATCTACTATTTTTACAGGTTCTCCCATATCAAGTATAAATATCTCTCCACCTTTTCCAATACTAGCAGCTTGTAGTACAAGCTCACAAGCTTCTGGTATAAGCATAAAATATCTAGTAATATCTGGATGTGTTACAGTAATAGGTCCTCCAGCTTCAATTTGTGATTTAAACTTTGGTATTACACTTCCACTACTTCCAAGTACATTTCCAAATCTTACAGCTACTATCTCTGTGTTTTCTTTTGTATTTGCATTTTGCGCATACAATTCACATATTCGTTTTGTTGTACCCATGACATTTGTAGGTCTTACTGCTTTATCTGTTGAGATTAATACAAACTTTTCAGCTTCGTATTTTATAGATAAATCTATACAGTTTTTTGTTCCAAGTATGTTGTTTGAAATACCCTCAAGTATATTATCTTCTACTAAAGGCACATGCTTATATGCAGCTGCATGTATTACTATTTGGGGTTTGTATTTTTTAAAGGTCTTTTCTATAAAGTCATAGTTTCTTACATTTTGCATCACTGAGACGATATTTGGGGCGTGTAGTTCTTCTGTTATTTTATATAGATTATACTCACTATGATCAAGTAAAATAAGCTGTTTTGCACCAAACTTTTTACACTGTCTACTTATTTCACTTCCTATACTTCCACCAGCACCAGTAATAAGCACTATCTTATCTTTTATAAAGCTTTCGATTTTTTCTTTATCCAAATCTTGAGGATGTCTTGCAAGTAAGTCTTCAACAGATATATTTTTAAGTTGTGTTGTAAAATCTTTGTGTTCAAGTATCTCTTCAAGTGATGGAAGAATTCTAATCTCTTTAAAATACTCTCCCAGTTCTTCATATATCTGTTTTATTCTACTTTTCTTTACACTTGGCATAGCAATAATCAAAAGATCAAGTTTTTGCCCTGCTAATCTCTCTTTTAGTCTCTTTTTTGACAAGATATGAATAGCATCAATTGATCTTTTTTGTAAAATTTTATCATCATCTACAAAGTACTTTACTTTATATTTACTCTCTCGAAACTCTTCTTCTAGCTTCATCCCAGCTTTTCCAGCACCATAAATAACTAACTCTTTAGTCTTTGCAACCTTGCTTCTATTTATCAAATAATGATAAGAGTACATAGAAAAGTTTATAGCAAACAAATAAAAAGCAAGCTCAGAAGCCATAAAAGCAAATCTAAGTTCCCCATAATAAAAAGGCATATAGATACAAAAAGCCACAATATAAACAATACTTTTCATAATAAAAGTTTTTTGAGTAGCCTTTGACCAACTCAAACTAAAATCTTTGAAAATCAAAAGAGAAGCTAGCATTCTTATAGCTATCACTCCTAAAACAAATCTTATCTCAAACTCCATATGAAATATAAAAAAAGTCCACCAAAAAGTAATAATCGTAAGAGCAATTATCACTACAAAATTAAGTATTCGTTTATCAAGTCTTAGCATCTATCTTTATCCTAATATTTATTTTCTTCGGAAGCGCGAATTTATTCGTGCCATTTTCAACAAGCTCCATCATACTCGAATAAATTCGAGTTTCCGAAAAAGGTAAACCTTATCTAATCAAAGCTTTTCTTTTTATCCACAAATCTCATGACAAAAGCCATCAAAACCATCGCCACGAAAAATGCTACAAATACATTTGCTATAAAGTACAAAATAGCAAATAAAACTATATTTATACCTATAGAGTAGTTTGTCACTTTAAAATGACTCCAACCACTTTGATTTAATCTTTGGTATGCATGTTTTTTATGAGCTTGTGATAATCTTTCACCATTTTTCTTTCTTCGAATTAATGTTAAGGTTGCATCAAACCAAAAAAGAGCAAATAATATAATCCAAATCCAAAAATTAGTAGCTTCTTGGTTGGCATAATATATAGTAAAAATAGCAATATTATAACCTAGAAGTGTACTTCCTACATCACCCATAAAAATTTTAGCTTTATTAAAGTTCCAAAATAAAAATCCCAAAACAGCTGCACCCAAAACTAAAAAATGACTTCCACCAAATAACACAAAAGCAGCAAGTGATAAAAACAAAGCCTCACTTCCAGCATAGCCATTTATACCATCTAGGAAATTATACAAATTTATAAACCAAATTATCATAAAAAATGCAAAAATATTTGTAAAAAGAGAATTTTGGATATCAAAAACACCAAAAGTCAAACTCTCAAAGCCACCTAAAAAATACAAGCCACCAATAGCTACTAAAGATTGTGCCACAAGCCTTAACTTTGCACTTAATTCATAGATATCATCAAAAAAACTAACCACACTAATAACAACACCAAAAAGCAAAGCATAAAAAAGATTTGATTGGATTTCACCTATCATATAAACATAAATCAAACCTAAAAACCAAGTCAAAGCCAAAGCTATTCCACCACCATGTGGAGTAGGTACAGTGTGGCTACTTCTTTCATTTACAGTAGCTACAAGTGATTTTTTCATAGCATACTCTTTTATAAAGTATGTAAAAGAAAAAGATAATAAGAGTAGAATTATGTAGATCATTAGTAATGATACCTAAAAGCAGCGATTGATAATCCACTCTCATCAACTTGATAAACTAATCTATGCTCATCTGTAATGCGTCTTGACCAAAAGCCTCTTAATTCATGTTTCAATGGCTCTGGTTTTCCTATCCCATCAAATGGCTCTCTTTTTATATCTTTAATGAGTTGATTTATTTTCTTTAAAACTTGTTTATCATTGTTTTGCCAATAAAGATAATCGTCCCAAGCTTTATTGGAAAATATCAATCGCATTCAATAAGCTCTCTTTCAATTACTTGACCTTTTCGAATTTCTTCGATCGATTCTCTCAAGTGTTTTGCATTTTTAGGGCTACTTAAAAGATAGTTTGTCTCTTTCATAGAGTTATACTCATCCATAGAGATCATCACCACATTTTCACGACCTTTTCTATGTATGACTACCTCTTCATGATTTATATAAACGCTATCAAATACTGCTTTTAGATTATTTCTAGCTTCTGTTAAACTTACTACTTGCATATTTTATCCTTACGTTTTATTGTACATTATAACATAAATAATTAAAAACCCCAAACTCATTCAAGACAATTTTTAGGAACCTCGAATTTATTCGTGGCATTCTCCCCTCGGAACCCCAAACTCATTCATGGCTTCTTTCTTCGGAAGCTCGAATTTATTCGAGACATTCTCCCCTCAGAACTCGGAACCTCAAACTCATTCGAGACTATTATCCACAAAGATATTTGAAAGCGCTGCTTTAGCTGTACTCTTAACCTCATCAGGTACGGCTAAAGCCGTACATCCAAGATAATCACTCTTTGGAACTTATACTCTATCTTTCAAATTCTCATATACTTTATTGTTTTCTCTTTTTCCTACACTCACAACATAGACTATTATTTCTTTCTCTTTTACTTCATACGCTAGCCCATAACCAATATTACGAAGTTTAATTTTATAAACATTATCATAACCGCTGAGTTTATCTTTTGGTATTTTTGGATTTTCAAGTCGCTCTTTTAATTTTTTATGAAACTGTACTTTTATGGAGTGATTTAGACTTTTCCATTCTTTTAAAGCTTTTGGATGAAAATCAAGAAAGTAGCTCATCTAGTTCTACTCTTATTGGTTTTTCATTGTCTTTGAGCCTCTCTTCCACTTCTTTACTCAAATAATATTCATCCATAACTTCCATCATTTTTTTATACACACTACTAGGTACTAAATAAGCACTTGCTACATTGTGATTAAGTATCGCCACTGTTTCATCACCTGCATCTTTTAGTAGCTGTGTTGGTGATTTTTTCAGTTCTGTTATACTTGCTGTATAATTTGCTAATACAGGTTGCATTTAAAGCTCCTTTTTTGATATGAAAAATTATACTATATTTAGTACTTTTTTGTCAATTGCTTATAAACACTCATTCAAGACAATTTTTCGGAACCTCGAATTTATTCAAGCCTTCTTTCTCCGGAACCTCGAATTCATTCGAGACTATTCTCACCTTTTATCATAAATCCAATCCCCTCTTCCACACTATAAGGATTTGATAAATTCAATCTTTCTTTTGTAATACTATTATCCACTTCCAAGCTTCCATAAAGTCTCTTATGAAATGATGGCTTAAGTAGTTTTAATAAACTTTCAAAAAAAGGAACTTTTATCAAATATACTTTTTTATTCAAACTCTTAGCTATCAACTCACAAAGTCTTGAAGTACTCAAAGGCTCATCATCACTAGCTAAAAAGACACTTGGAAGTACTGCTTTAGCTGCACACTTAACTTCATCAGATGCGGATAAAGCCGTATATCCAAGATAATCACTCTTTGGAAGTGCGACTTCAGTCGCACCTATAACCACATCTACCAAATGACAAAGATTTCCTATATATACCATACTTCGTTTATTTTCTATTTTCCCAAATGCTAAAATAGGCACTTTGTTTACTAGATTTACAAGAGATTTAATATTTGCTTTTACACCATATCCATAAACTATAGGAGTTCGTATGATACTTACTTTAAAACTCTCATCTTCGAGTTTTAAAAGCTCTCGCTCTGCTTTTAGTTTACTCTTTCCGTACTCATCTTCAGCCTTACACTCACTATTTTCAGTATAAACACTATCTGTTTCTTCCCCATAAACTTTAACCGTACTCATAAAGACAAAGTGCTTTACACCACTCTTCTTTACTTTTTTTGCTAATTCCAAAGTCTGAGTTACATTTACTCTTTCATACTCACTAGCACTTGCTCCACCCATTTGATGAACCAAAGCTGAAAGATGCAAAATCACATCTATATTTATACAATCTAAAGTAGATAAATCATCTTTTCTAAAACTAAATAATTTTATATCATACTTTTTTTTATATTTATTTACAAAGTAGCTCCCTACAAAACCATTTGAGCCTGTGATTAAAAGTTTTTTCATAAATTATATACCTCTTTAGCCATAATATTCATAATATTTTTTCTTTTAAATTTTTCTACAAAAGAAGTTCTATTGATATCAGCAAGATTTTCTACTTTTTTAAATTTATCATAAAAGTCATTTACATCACATGGTTTAAAAGTAAAAGCATCACTTATATTTTCTTCAACAAATTCTTTTGCATATCCACCAACACCTGCTATAATAAACTTATTTGTTGTAGCATATTCAAAAAGCTTTGAAGGTAACACTTTTTTAAATGCTTCATAATCATTTAAATGTAAAAATAGAATATCACTATTTTTATATATTTCAAGAAGTTTTGCTCTATTTACTGGATCGTATAGTTTTACATTTTCAATATTTTTTAAGCCATTAACTAATTCTTTTTTTCTACCACCATCACCTATAACATGTATTTCATAATTATTACCTAATTTTTTAGCCATATTTGGAACTATCTTTTCAAGTCCTTGTCCCTCACCTATATTTCCAGCATAAGTGATAATTGTCTTTTCATTTTTTTTGTCTTGAGTAAAGTCATACTTTAAAAACACATCATCTATTCCATTTGTATAAAAGCTATATGGAATATTATTATTTATTTTTCTAAAATAGTTCTCAAAACCTTTTGATACTAAATTTATATGAGTTGCTGAATTTATAGTATATTTTTCTATTTGTTTAAATATAGGAATTGCATATCTTAATTTACTTTTAGCAAAAATAGACTCTAATGTATCAGTAAAAATATCTCTAATATCTAGATATAATTTTGTCTTTTGTTTTTTTGCAATTAAACTTCCTAAAAAAGCTGTCATAAGTCTTGAGGAAGTTGCATAAACGATATCATATTTTTCTCTATTTTTCACTAATTTCATAACTTGCCATGCAAACTTTAAAAACAATTTTGACTGATCTACAAATCCACTTTTATGACTACCTAAATCTATTCTATTTATTTCAATATTATCTTCTAGTTTTTCAAACTTTTTTGCCTCTTCACTAAAACTTCCATATCTATTTGGCATTGTTGTTATTATTTCAATCTTATCATCTTGATTTATTTGTTTTTTTAACTCTTCAACAAAAGCAGTAGTTCTAAATGAACCAGCACATAAATCAGGCGCAAAATAAAAACTCAATACTAATATTCTCATATATTTATCTCTACTTTCAATTCTTTTTTAAATGGTATTTCTACAACTAAAGATTTTATAGTTTTATTAAATTCAGGAGCATAGTTGTAATTTGTGATTTGTAACTTGTGATTTGTAATTATTTTTTCTTTTATATCTTCTTTTGTAACATCTGGATGAAAATGTAACCTTGCTACTGCTTTGCAGTCTTTATTTATAATATCATTTATAACAATTTTATCATCTTCAAATACCCAACTTCTAGTATGTAATACTCCGAATTTCTTATTGTATCCATCATGTGTTGCATTTATAGAATCTTTTTTTTCAACTATTTTAATTATATTTGCACGATTTGCAACTCTAAAGCCACCCCAAACTTCACTACTATTTGTTTCATTTATCTCAACAGTATTATGAGCTTTTGTACTTCGCTCAAAATCTCTTTTATCTCCTGTATTATAAGTACTTAACCCACTATCTACTATGAATGGTGATTGGTAATTGGTGATTGGTGATTTGATATAAAGCTCAAAATTGAATGTATCAGCATGAGCATGACCGGGAATATAACTAGCTCCAACCTCACCTACATCTACTACACACTCATAGTTTTCTTTTTTTATTTTCCTATATCCGCTTTGCTTTAATTGAGAATTGAAAATTGAAAATTGAAAATTTATTTTCAATCTGTTGGCATACTCTGTAAGCTCTTTCGTTGTAGGTGCTATACAATTTGCACTGTCGTTAAATAGTGGAACATCTCCATTTTCATATGTTATAACATTCAGCCATTGAAGCATTAGAATTGCTTTGTCTTTTAAAAAATCCAAAAGAGTTTCATTCTCAATTCTCCATTCTCCATTTTCAATTATATTGATGCAATCCAATACTCTAAAAAGCATAAGTTGATGATACATAGGACTAAGCTCAAAATGAGCTCCATCATCAAGTATCTGTTCATCTAACTCTTTTTCTAAAATCACTTGTGCTTTTTTATATAAAATCTCATCTTGAAAATAAAAGCTTGCAAATAATAAACTAAATCCATTTTCAAGTAAATGATTTCCAAGTAAGTGATACTCTAAATTATCAAGTAAAATATAATACTGAGCATATAGACTATCATCTATCTTTTTATCTTTTATTTCATACTTTGTTAAAAACTTTATCCAATTTATTCCCCTAAGACTTATAGGAAATGGTTCAAGTCCATCTTTTACACTCTCTATGTTTTCAATAAAATCATATATTAAATTTACATCTTCTTTTTCTTTTAGGTACTCAAAATAGGTAAGATTATAAGTCCATAGTTTCCCATAGCCACTATAATTCCAATTTATCTTATCATCAAACTTTTTTGATAGATTCAACATAGAAAATTCACCATCTTTATGGGTACTGTAATACTCACATGAATCTATCAAATTTAAAGGGGTCGATACCGACTCCTTTGCAAAACTATATTTAAATCCACTAGCTCTTCTAAATCTAGCCCTAACAAAATAAAAAAGTCTAAAATATATTTGTGTAAATTTTAAATATTTGACAGTATTGAAAAGTTTTAGAAGTTTACTCATTTATCATCTTCTTTAAACTTTATCATCGAAGCAATGCTTTTAAAAAACTCTTTACTCCAAAGTTCAAGCTCTTTTTGATCATATATAAATCTACTCACATCGTCTTTTGCCATAGTAATATCCAACTCTTCTATTCTTTTGTCCAACAATTCTAACACTTTTTCTTTTGTTATATCTCCAACTTCATCATCAAAAGCTTTACAGCTTTGCTTTAATCTTGCCTCAAGATGAGTCATATCCAACTCATAGCTATTTTTCACATACCAAACCAGATCGTACCAATCTCTCCCTTTTGGTCTATTTTCCCAACCTCTGCATAACACTGCATGCATCTTTCCTGCATACAGGGAAGATATATGCATCGTTCGTATTTGAAATGGCATCGGTACAAGATGAAGTTTTTCCTCCTGCTTAAAATCAACAGGTGGATTTGTATCTACTTCAAATTTGATTTTGAGTTGTTTTGTAGATGGATACTTGCTTACGATATCATTTGGGGTATCTATAGCTATGAGGTGTTTTACTGTATTACCTTTTACAAAAGCTGACTGAACGGCACTATGTTCTTTTATCTTCGTTTCTATCATAGCTTCAAATCCATAGTTGTTTAAGTGCATTAAAATATTTTTTTCGTATCTACTCAAATCAAACTCATCATCAGGCTCTATCAAAGAAAAATCCAAATTCTCTGAATATCTAGGCAGCTTGTACAGTATCCTAAGTGCTGTTCCACCATAAAAAACCGCATGTTTAAAAAAGCCTGCATCATATAAAGCATACAAAACTATCTCTTGCAAAATCTCTCGTAACACCTCAAATGGATCATCTTTTTTTAAATCATACCGACCCAGCATCGCTTCTATATGTGGATGAATACTAGCCATTTTGAATCCTTTTTAGTCTATTTACTACACAAAGTAAAACTTTTGAACCATATCCCATAGCGATATACCAAAAAAGCTTACTATTAAGCTTCAAAAGCTCTTCATAATCTATACGCAAATCCTCTTCAAGATACTCAAGTACTTCACTATCACGAAGGTTTTTTGCTCTTTTATCTGCATAGATTTTATCACAAAGTGCTTTTTCAGCAGTCGCTACAAAGTACCCTCCCTCTAGTTCACTATAGTTCCAGTCTATTCCCAAAGAGTACGCTTTAGCTGGTATCTTTTGGTAGCTAAAGTTTCCAAGTGGTGTAGAGTACTCTACAGATTTTTTAAAACTTGCAGATGTAACAGTATATACTCTCTCAGGTATCAACCCATGATAAGACAGGGCATACTCAAACGACACATACGAAGGATGATGCAATATATTTGCTATAGAGATATAGTTAAGTTTTGATGTGCGATATTTTTCACCAAAAGCATATACTCCTCTTTTTAAAGCTATCAAGTCACCATTTTTGACCATATAGTTTATTTTTTGAATTGGTTGATCATACTCTTTAGCAAGTATATTTTTGAGCATATCAACAGTAAAATGATTAAGCTTAATAGCATTTTTTATATCAAATGTATCCATAGTAAAATTATACTTATGCTTATCTATATTTAAGCTTATTTAATACAGTAAATATGAATTTTTCATATTTACTGTTATTTTTGAGCAATCCAACCATCAAACTTCCACTAAACTATTGCTTCTAAGAGATTCTAATATTTTAAATGTTGTTTTTGTAGTATTATAAATACTCTGAAAACTTATAGCTTCATTTCCATTTTTTACTGCATCTTTAAAAGCTTTAAATTCTCCTACAAAACCTTTGTCTTGATTTGAACTTTTTTCTTTAGCTAATTTTCCATTTTTATAGATTAATAATTCTCTAAAGTCATTCATCTGCATACTTACCCCACTACTAAATACTTCAATATACTCTTTTGGCATACTTGTATCACCATAAGCATAATAACTAATAGTTGCAGTACTTCCATTTTCATAGTTTAATATTATATTTACATTATCTTCATCTGGGATTGATTGATCTTCTTTGTTTATAGAAGTAGCAAAGACACTCTTAACTTCGCTATTTATTAAATAACTACAAGTATCAATAAAGTGGCAAACTTCACCTATGATTCTTCCGCCACCAATAGTTCTATCTTGTATCCATACATCTTTTGGGATAATTCCTGCATTTACTCTATAATTTACAGAAATTTGTCCAGTTATATTACTTTTCATTTTTTCAATCATTGGAGAAAATCTTCTATTAAATCCAACTTGAATAATAGTTTCACCAGTATAAGACTCTTTTATAGATTCTAACTCTTCTTCATAAATACAAAGTGGTTTTTCTACAAATACATGTTTTTTTGAATTTATTGCTTTAATTACGTTTTTAGCATGGCTATCGTGTCTTGTAGTTACAAAAATAGAATTTAATTCACTATTTTTATAGATTTCTTCACTATCTGTTGTAATATATTTAAAATCATATTTTTTGCCAGTTCCTTGTGCACTTACTCCTGTAGCAGTACAAAGTCCTACTAGTTCCATATCCTGTACTTTTTGAATATTTGGTAAAATAACTGACTTTGTAAAATTACCTGCACCAATAAGACCTATATTTACTTTATCATTTAAGATTTTCTTATCAGTTCTTTGAACTATTTTTTCATCTTGTAAATCTATTTCTCTTTTATAATTTAATACAATTCCCAAATACTTTTCTTGAATTCTTCCTTCAAGTAAATCATATGCCATCATAGCATCATCAAAATCATATGAGTGAGTAATCAACTCTTTTGGAGTAACTTTACCTTCTTGAATAAGTCCTAAAAATGCCTCAAAGTTTCTTTGTTCTGTAAATCTTACTAAATCATAAGGATAATCTACACCTTTTTCTTCATACTCTGGGTCATATCGTCCTGGACCATAAGCCATAGATAGTTTTATCTCTAACTCTTTTTTGTAGTATGTATTTCTAGGAACATCCATACCTACCATACCAACAAGAACAACTCTTCCTCTCATACGAGATATATCAGCCGCATCTATTATAGGCTGATTTGAAGAAGTTGAAGCAGTAATAATAACAGCATCTACTCCATGCCCACCTGTGAATTCATTTGATTTAGATATCAATTCACTAGCAGTACATACTTCATCACACCCTAATTTTTTAGCAAGCTTCATCTTATCTGGATCAATATCACTTCCAATTACTTTACAACCATTTGCTTTAAGTAGTTGAACAGTAAGTTGTCCAATAAGACCAAGACCCATAACTGCAACTTTTTCACCAAGTAAAGGTGCTGTTTGTCTTACTCCTTGTAAAGCAATTGCTCCAACTGTTACAAAAGAAGCATCAATATCATCTACTTCATCAGGTATTTTAACCATAAGGTTTTTAGGTATATAGTTTATCTCTGCATGATTTGCATAACCTGCACCACCACAAGCTACTCTATCACCTATATTTATACCGCTTAAATTTTCACCTACTTGTATAACTTTTCCTGCAATACTATAACCTAAAGGAATAGGAGTATCAAGCTTAGTAAATACTTTTTCAAGAGTGTTTCTTACACCCTCTTTTTTCATCTTATCAATTACTTGTTTTACTAAATCTGGTCGATCTTTTGCTTTTGCTAACATAGATTTTTTTGCAAAATCTACAAGCATCTTTTCTGTACCAGCACTAACTAAACTAACTGTAGTTTGTACTAATGCACCATTTTTTTCGCATATAGGTGCTGGTACATCAAAAAGTCCTAGTTCACCTGTTTTAAATGATTGTATTAATTGTTTCATTTATTAAGTTGCTCCCATTCTTTATCTAAATTAAATATTTTATTTGTCTCTTTGTTTAATACCATATCAGTTATAAATAACATAAGCAAAGTAGAGTTTTTTACTTCTTTCAAATCTCTTTTGTATTTATGAGTATTAAATGGTTGTAATATTGCTTTATGATGTCCAACATCTTTTGGCCAATATCTTTTTTTTGTTAATTTTTCATCTTGCCAAATAGTCATTTTTCTAAAATCATCTATTTTTGCTATCGTTTTATCATATTGAAAATTTAATGTTTCATTTATTCCTTCAAAAGGTTCACTTCTAGCAGTAAGCATTATTGAAATAATATCATTACACTCTGTAGTAATATTAATAGTTATATTATCATCAATTTCATATAAATTACTATATGAAATATTAATATAATATTCATTTGGAACTTTTCGCCATGACAATATATGCATAGTTAAATCTAACCAATGTCCAACATTTCCACATATTCTAGTACCTTCTTCTGGATTTCTATACCAATGATCTTTTTCTATCAAATGTCCTGAAATAAAATAATTTAAACTAAATGGCTTATCTTCAAAACAATCAATTGCTTTTTTCAAGTCTATAATTGCACCAGAAAAAGGTCTATTATATCCTACAAAAATTTTAGTATCAAATTTTTCAACAGTATTAATCAAACTTTTAAATTGTTTATAGTTTACACTTATAGGCTTTTCAATATAAACTATTTTATTATTTTCTATTGCTTTTATTGCATACTCAGTATGTGTATAGTGATTTGATGCGATATAAACTGTTTCTATTTTTTTATCTTTAAATATTTCATCTACATATTCAGTATGTCCTAAGTTATAAAACTTTTCAAAAGACTTTTGATTTTTTTTATCTACATCAAATGCTTTAAAAAAATTATAAGGAGATTTTTTTGATATAAAATAACCTATTGTTGCAAAACCAAACTGCCCACATCCAATTAAAGCAATATTTCTTTTTTTTAAAGATGGGATTCTTACACCTGAAACTCTCAAACGACCAAACACTTTAAATAGTGTTCTATTTATTCCATATATGGTTATAAATCTTATTAATTTTTTTAGTTTATACATTTTCCCTCCAAATTAAATTCTATTAAATTTCATAAATACATATAATACAAACATGGAAATTATAAAAGGTAAAAATATCATTCCCGTTGAAAAAGTATTATAAATAGGTGATGTTACAAATACCATAGACAAAATCACTGCTAAACAAAAACCTAAGAAACTTTTTTTGAAATAAAACTTTGAAAAAGATATAACAAAAATAGTACTTAATATTCCTAATACAAAAGAAGTTCCAATAATACCAAAATCAAAATATAAACTTCCCAAAAGAGTTTTATAAGTTCCAGTATCATTAATTTCTGATTTTATCATTGCAATGGTAGGCAAATCTAAACCGAATTTATTCAAAAATTGTATTATAGGATAAAAAGACATTGCTCCATAATATAAGTCTTGATTTAGCAAAGAATTAATAATAAAATTATCTAACTGATTTAGTGAATGAACAGCATAAAAATAAAGCATAAAAAAAGTATAATTAATTTCTTTTAATATATCTATACTAATTACTGTTGCAAAAAAATCATGAAGTTTTAAGTCATAACCTATCAAAATATTATTTATACCATCTTCTATAGTCCTTCCTCTTAGTTTTTCTCTATCTAGGAACATTTTGCCAAACACAAGAAGAGAAACTATACTAAAAAAAATAAAAATAAAAAGATATTTCCATTTAATAAGATTTTTCTTTAACTCTACTTTGTTTTTATATAAAAATGCTAATCCTAAAATAATTAATGATAAGAATAGTGTATTTCTCCCACCACTACTTAAGCTTAATATTAAAAAAAAGATTAATACAATTGTTGATGATTGCTTTTTTCTTTTTGATAAATGAGTTTTATAATACATTGAGAACAAATAGAAAATTAAAGGAAATCCAGTAAATATCAATGTTAATTGATATAAAAAAGAACCGTTAAACAAGTTATTTTCCATTTTCATGTATCTCAATAGTGTAAGAGAATTTAAGTTTAAGCCTAAATTATATGCTTTTAATTGAATAATCATATTTAAACCTATTAGAAATAAAGAAAATAGTGAAACAATTAATAAAAATCGATAGATTTTATTAATATTTAGAAAATTCATATTATATTGATATATAATCTTTGTTTTCGTAGAACAATAAATGGCTGTAATAAAGTAAAATGTAAACATTACAAATAAAGAACTAAATAAAAAAAATATTGTTTTTTCATTTAATTCTGGCCAATTAATAATTGGCAAGCTTCTGAATAATAAAAAAAACACCCAAATAAATAAAAAAGAAAAAAAAGGATAAATATATATTTTATACATTTTTTCTTTCCTCTTTTTTTAATAATTTAGATTTTACTTTCGAATATAAAAATACACTATAAAAATTTATTAAAATTCCCGACTTGATTAAAAGATAAGTGTAATCAACTTCATATATACTCATTAAATACGATGAAACATAATTTAATATTACTATTATAAGCATCACAAAAGAAATCTCTTTTTGAAAATCTAAATATTGTGCTAAAGATGCTACCGAATTTATAGAATAGAAAGTTCCAAAGAAAAAACATAAAATTAGTGAAATTAAAATAAAATCCTTAAAATCATAAAAATTATTTAAAATAAAAAGAAATAATAAAAAGATTATAAATAAAATAAAAAATACTAAATAAGTTTTTTGTATTTTTTGTTTTATATCGCTATATTTTATTTTTTTTATATTCTCACCAATATTTACAACATTTACATAGGCAACTGTAGTTAAAGCTAATATAACAAACTGTATTAAATTATATGAAAATGAATAACTAGCTAAATAATCAATATAATATTCCTTTGTAAAATATCTATCAATGAAAAAGAAAATCATTAATAACAATGTAGCAACATTAATTAAAAAGCCTTTTTTTAATAGTTCTTTATATTCAAAAAAACTGACCTTTGAAATAAATATAAACTTTTCTTTTATTTTAATAAAAATAATAATACACCAGATTATAAATGCTGTAAAAATAGAGTAATATAAAATTTCTAAATTTACTTTATCAAAATAATTAATATATACTAAATATGACATAATTAATAATACAATTGAAATAAAAGGCTTTATTGATAACGCTAAGAAAAACTGTTTTTCAGTTTTTACTTTTTGCTCAATTATTAAAAATAATGTCATAAGTAATCCAGCAAATCCAAATAAAATATTATTGTAAATAATGGAAACAAGTAAAGAAACGATTACTCCAAATATAACCCCAAATACAATTAAACTATTAAAATAATCTTTATTTTCATTGTATTTAAAATATACATATCCGGAAGGTGCACCAAATAAAAAGAAAGGTATAAAATATAATATAAATTTCTCATATTCTATTTGTGCATATAATTCTTGAGGTAAAAACTTTGGTAATAGCAATACTTCTAAAGCAATAAAAGAATATAAAAAATATCTACTTATTATTAATTTCAAATTATTTCCACTCTATTGTATTTGATAAAACTTTTTTTATTAATTCTTTTTTTTCTCTTTCTGTTTCTAAATAAACTTTTTCATATTTATCATTTGTTTTTTTCTGGTAATAGTAATTTGAACTTGCAAAATAAACTGTTTTTCCATTTATCAATGCCTCAAGACCTGTACTACCTGTCCATATTAAAAAACTATCAAATTTTTCCATTATTTTTGAAGTTTCTAAAAAAGGATTTAAAATATAAGTATTTTCAATATTTTTTAAACTTTTATACAACTTTAAATCTTGACGAAAACACATAGCAGGGTGTTCTTTTAAATACACTTCCCAACCATTGTCTGAAAAATATCTTACAGATTCTATTAAAGAAGTTATGTAATCAGCATTTTTTAAACTATCAGACCAATGCTCAATCGTGGCTTCTGGATGATAATGCATAGGTATGTATATTGACTTTTTATTAATATTATCCACTTGATTAATGAAATATCTAAAAGGAAAAAATTTGTTTAATTTATCAACCGTAGCAGAATAAGGTGTTGAAATATAATCATATTCTAATTGATTTAATATCTTATATTTAAATATATAAAAATATAGATATCTTATCTTAAACTTAAAATAATACAAAATACTATTTTTTAATGCTTTTTGAAAAGAAGAAGCCATGTAAGACTTAAATTGTTTAATTAATAAATCATATATTTTATTAACTTCATTTTCTGAAACTTCTCTAACATTAGTATATTCTCCATACACAGTAACTCTTTTATATCCTTGTATAAAAAAGTTAGAGATTCCATTAACTTTTATATCATAATATCTTGCTATTTTACACATAATATCAGTTACATAGTTATCAACAGGATATATAATAAGATTGTTATATTTTTTATTTTTGAATAATTCAATGAAATATTTTGATACTACTAAGACTAATTCTTTAGCTTGAATGTATTCAATATTTCTTAAAAGTCTATCTTTTAAAATCACTTCATTTATATCTAATGCTTTTTCTATATTTTCCCAATCATAACTTGTCAAGTCTGATATACTATATTTTTTTATATCAATATATAAATTTGCATTTTTATATTCTGAAATAGTAATAAAATCATTTATACCTAAAATATCTTTCGAGTATCTTAGAACCATATCATTGAATATTTTATTTCGTCTTATGAAAACTACTGTATTACTCACTTAAATCCTTTTGTATCTTTTCATAATCACTAGGTTTACCCATATCAATCCAATAATCTGTAATTTCAAAACTCTTAATACTTTTACTCTCATTTTTCAAAATATCAAATAGACTAGGTAAATCAAAAAACTCATTTTTTGGTACATAGGATAAAACTTCTGGGTTTAGTACATATATGCCGGTATTTATAAAAAACTCTTTTATTGGCTTTTCTTTCATTGCTTTTATATTGTTTTTTTCATCTACCTCTATAACACCATAAGGTATTTGATAGTTATCTTTTCTTATACACATAGTTGCAATTGCATTTTGCTCTTTGTGATACTCTAAAAGTTTTTCATAATCTAGTGAAGACAATACATCGCCATTTGTTACAAAAAACGGTGCATCAAGTTCTATATCTATCAAACTTAAAGCTCCACCCGTACCAAGTCTTTTTTTCTCTTCAAGATACTTTACTTCTATGCCAAATTTATTGCCATCGCCAAAGTACTCTTTGATCACTTCTGCTTTGTAGTTTACACTTAACATAAACTTTGTAAACCCATGAGAGATAAACATATCTATGATATGTTCTACCATAGGTTTAGCACCTACTTTTAACATAGGTTTTGGTGTATCTTTTGTAAGTTCGCCTAGTCTTGTACCTAATCCACCCGCCATTATCACAACCCAGTTTGGTTTGAGATTAAACTCTTCTTCATCCAAAACTACTACATCTTTTAAGACCATGTTTTCATCAACTATAGGCATATGTTTTCGATGAAGTTCTTTAAGTTTTAAAATAATATTTTTTCTACTTTTCCCCTCTTGCATAGTCATAGGAACTGTATTCATGATTTCAGAAAGTTCAGTTTTATTATTTAAAATAGCTCGTCGAATATCGCCATCAGTCAATATGCCGACTAGTTGATTTGAGTCATTAGTAATTGCTAAAAAACCATTCCCATTACTATCTAGTAGTTGTATCGCTTCATTAAAAGTGGCAATTTCAGAAAGTACTAAATTTTTCATGAAAAATCCTCTACTGTAAAAGCACTGTCTTTTTTTATAACTTTAGAAACTTTTTTACCAATAACTTCATCTATTGACTCAATGATGCCTTTTTTATTTATCATTTTAATTTCCACTAAATCAGATAAAATGATTTCTCCAGCTTTTATATCTCTTTTCGCTACAGGCACTTTTTGTCTGTTTCTGTATGTCACTTCTTTTTCACTCATACTAAAAACTTCTTGTGAATTTATATTAAAAAGAGATTCTAAGTAATCAAGTCTTTTTTTAATGGCTTGTATTTTTTCAGAAGATACGGCAGATTGATAATCTATTCTTTCAACACCTTCTTCTAATGCTATATGCTTTTCAAAAATTCTTGCACCCAATATATAAGCATATTCGTTGCTAGTTACTGCCATATCATCATTATATGAAGAGTGGTCTGCATATCCAATTTTACACTCTGGATATAGTTTTTTTAGTTCACTAATTCTTTCTAGTTTTATATCTTTTAAGTCTGAAGGAAATGATTGAAACCCAACCATTAAAACTATATCTCTATCATTGTATTTTTTCACAATGTAATCTACTTCATCAATAGTTCTACCACCAATTCCAAAAATCAAAGGTATCTTTATGTCTTCTAATTTGCTTAAAAGCTTTTCATCTTTGAAAGAGACAGAATGAATTTCAACAAACTTAATCTCAAATTCTTTTACTAGTTCAAAAGCTCTTACATCCAAAGGCATAAGAACAATATCCAAGTTTAATTTTTGTGTGTAGGTAAATACTTCTCTCCAATCACTTAGAGATAAAGTCCACTTTTTAGCTTCTTCATAAGCACTATGACTTGAAGACATGAACTCGTTTAATTCTATTAAAACTTGGAACTTAACACCTTTAGCACCCGATGACTTCACATCATCTATAAGATTTAAAAGATACTCTTTGTTTCCCTCATGGTAAAAGGCAGTTTCTGCATATAAGTAGTATGACATTCTTATGCTCCTATTGTAAATTGAAGAGAATTATTTATTCTGTTATTCATGTCACTTTGAAATTCTTCAAATGTAATTTCTTTACCGTAGGGCATTTTTACATTACCAGCAAATTCTATTTTAGAATTTTCTATATTGTGAGTATCGATAATTTCTATAATATCCTTTAATGCAATTGTCAAGGGATTCCCTTTGAAGTATTTAAAAATATTTTTTGTTCGATTTAAATCTTCTTTTGTATCTACCGTAACTGTATAGTTTGATGATTTTGGAATTTCATTTAATTTTATAACTCCGCATTTATAATGCTCGGGTTTAAACATATATAAAAGCAGATACTCACTTATTGCAGGGTCTATTAAGTCATAACACTCTTTTACAGCCTCAAGTTTCATTACTTCAGCCGTTGCCCCAATAGGCACATTTATTATTCTAGTGTAGTCTAATTCGTTTTGATTATGAATCTTTATTTGCTCTTCTAAGTATTCATATGAAGTAAAAACATTATCACCTGTAATGCGAATAACATTATCTACATTTTCAAAATTACCAACTGAAATCAATCTTTCAATTACTGCATCTGGTGATCCTCTGTATATTTTTACTTTATTTTTAACCGCGACATCTTCTAATATATCATCGACCATTTCATCTGAAGTACAAATATAAATATCATCTATATTTTTTACTAGTTTTAATCTCTGAAGCATAAAGTCAAGCATAGAGTATTCATCTATAACATTTCTTAAAACTTTTAATGGTAATCTCGTGGATACTGTTCTTGCAACTACACATGCGATTGTTTTTTTATTCATTTATAAATTCCTTCTCAAATAAACTTTTTGTAACTTTCAAAACAACTTTTCTTACTGAAACTTCATCATTAGTACTCTTAATACCTACCTTATGCACATCATCAAAATCAAAGACGGCTATTTGGATTTCGTCCAAAATAATCCTTTTTTCTACAGTGTCACTATGATATAAGAAGTAATCATTATCGTAATTAGCTTCATAAGGTACAACACTAGATTTTGCCAAATCAATTAATTCTACAGCTTCTTTACCTTTTACTACTATATGAATATCAATGTATTTTTTATGAGATTCATATATACAATCTTTAGAATCTTTTAATAAAGTGTTTTGAGGTATGGAAAAAAAATCTTCATTAAGCATTAACTTATCATAACTTCCAGTATCTAAACTTCTCGCAACCATCATACTTTCTTTTAAAAAATCGTTCATAACACTATCTTTAAATAATTCATGATTACTCGAAATAATAATTTTCATTTTTATACAATATCCTCTTTTGTAAGTATATGGTCAAATTTTAAATCTTTATTTACAGTTCTTCCAACTATAAATTCTGTCATTTCTGGATCAAATGCACCACCTGGTCTTTTATAATCTATATCATTATAAGCTATCACTTCACCTTTTTTCATTTCTCTAGTTAAAACTATACTTCTTCTAAATTCTCTTTTCTTTTCATCACTTTCCGTTGCAGTGATTCTAAAAGAACCTAATGCATCAGATATTCTTGTTGCATTTTCTACTATTTCTCTCATTTCATCTTTTGTAGCTGAAACTTTATGGTCCCAACCTTCCATATTTTTATCAAGTGTAAAATGTTTTTCAATTAGACAAGCACCAAGTGCAACTGATGCAAGAGGGATAGCTGTACCTAAAGTGTGATCAGAAAAACCAATAGGATATTCAGGATAAATTGCCATTAAAGTTTTAATATTATTTAAATGAACATCATTATCAACTGGAGGATAAGTTGATACACAATGTAAAATAACTATTTGATTATTTCCAGCATTCTCTATTGTCTTAACAGCCTTATCAATTTCATACAATTCACTAAGTCCTGTTGAAATAACAATAGGCTTTCCTTTTTTTGCTAAATACTCTAAGAAAGGATAATTATTTAAATCCATAGAAGCTACTTTTATAAAAGGGCTCTCTAACTTATCTACTAAAAAATCTGTTTCTTTTTTACTAAATGGAGTTGAAGTGCAATCAATACCAATTTCATCAGCAAACTTTTTCATATCTAATAATTCTTCTTCTGAAATAGAGTATTCATCGACTATTTCTTCAAGAGTATAGTCTGTTCTATCTCTATAATCATCTGCAATAAAATAATTATCTTCATACTTTTTTCTAGCAAATACAGAGTCTTTTGTCCAACTTTGGAACTTAACACAATCAGCTCCAGCTTCTTTAGCTTGTAATATAAGTTTTTTTGCTAAATTCATATCACCATTATGATTTGCCCCTAATTCTGCAATTACATATGGTTTACAGTAATTAAACAGTTCTTTATTTTTTGTCAATTGTACTTTCATATTTGTTCCTCTAAGTTAGTTCCCACCAAAGTGGATAATTTATTTTTTCTTGATTATCAAATTTAATATCTGATAATTCTTTTAATTTTGTATCAATTCCATTAATCTTATCTTTCAAAGCTTCATACTGTAATTTTTTTACTTTTAAAGTTTTCTGAAAAGACCCTTCATCAAGTTCTTTAATTCCAACTGTATTTTCTTCATATTGTCTATAATAACTTACTGTTTCATTTGTAAAAATTGCTTTTTGCCCTTCACAAAGTAATAAAGTAAAAAAATACCAATCTACTGCAATTAAATCATCTGGAATGTTAATTCCTTTTAAATCATTTAATTTAATTGCAGTGTTCGAAAGTCCGAAGATATTTTTATTTTTTATAAATTCAAAATCAACTGTTTGTAAATTTTCTAACCTATGAGATAAGTAGTTTTCTTCATAAATACCACTTTCATCAAAAAGACTTAAATCATTTACTACTATATCATTTTCTCTTAAAAGTTCAATTGATTTTTCAATACGATTCTTTGCAAAATAGTCATCACTATCACCAAAAATTAAAATATCATAATTGTTATCTATACAATAATTTATTCCATATTCTCTATTTTTCGCTGGTGTATTGGAATATTTAAGTTCAATTATATTTAATTGATTATAATTTGATTTAATTTTTCCAAACTCTTTATATCCATCATTTACAACTATTACATCAAAATTTTGGCATGTTTGATTTTTTAATGAATCAAAAAAATCATATAAATATTGTATATTCATAGGAAAGATTGTTGTTAAAAATGCTATTTTATTTTTCATCATGGGATAAATATTTCTGCTTCACCGTCTGTTACTATTTTATTATTAACCTTGCAAGTTGTTTTTAAAAAAACTCTTTTTTTAGATAAATCAACTTGAATCACCTCTACTGTTGCAGTTACAGTATCATCAACATAAACAGGTCTTTTAAACTTTAAAGACTGTGCCACATAAACACACCCTTCACCAGGTATTTTAGTACCAAATAATGCTGAAAAATAAGACGCTGTCATCATTCCATGAGCAATTCTTTTTTTATATCTTGATTCCTCTGCATACTTCTCATCTAAATGAACTGGATTCCTATCTCCTGATATTCCTGCAAAAGATTTAATATCCGCATCTGTTACAGTTTGTGAATAAGTCGCACTCATACCTATTTTAATCTCTTCAAGAGGAATAGCATTTAAAAAATTAGCCATTTAACTTCTCCTTTTGATATTTTCTTTAGTAAATTCAACAGCAGGATTTCCAAACATAACTTTGCCTTCTGCTACACTTTTAGTCACAACTGCACCTGCTGCAATGACTGCACCTTTTCCAATTTTTAAAGGTTTATTAGCTTTTCCTTGATGTATTATAACTCCAGTACCAATATACACATTATCTTCAATAACAACATTTCCATTACATTTTACAGATGGAGCAAAAGTTACATTATCACCTATAATACAATCGTGTGCTACATAGCTATAAATATTTGCCTGAAAGTTTTTTCCTATATTTGCATTTGATGTTATAGTGACAAAAGGACAAAGGATTGAGCTTTCATCTATTGAAGAAGAAATAGAAATAAAACAACTTTTATGAAAAATATTTGGGAAATTGACTCCCTTATTTTTTAATTCTAAATAAACTTTATTTCTTAATTTATAATCTGCAATCGCAATGACTACATTATCATTTGAGGTGAAATTAAATTCTCTTTCATTTCCTAAAAAAGGAGCTACATACTTATATTTATCATACTCTATTTTATTAATATCAAAATATCCATTAATTTTATAATCATTATTATCCAAAATGTACTCAGTTACTTCACTAGCAAAACCACTTGTTCCAATTATATATAAATCCTTCATTTACAACCTCACACTACTTGGAATATTTACAATTCTTTCTTCAAGATATTTTGCATTTTTTAAATCTGTTTTTTGGCAATCTTTGAACATTTCAAGTTCATTCATTAGTTTCCAAATTGGTCTTGTCATAACACCATTTTTATTAGTTATTTCTAAAAATTCATCTCTTTTTATTTTTGTACTTAGTTTAATAGCTTGGAGCCAGTAATTTGAATTTGAATTATTGGGTTCTTTGATAAATTCTATATTAGTTGAAGAGAAAAACTCTTTGTATATATTCGCTAACTCTCTTTTTGATTGCAAAAATTTATCTAAATTTTCTAATTGTGCTACTAAAAGAGCTGCATTTATATTTGGCAGTCTATAGTTGTATGCTATCTCATCATGTACATATTCATATGGATGAGGAACCTTTGCAGTTGTTGTAAGATGTTTTGCTTTTTTAGCTAAGTCTTCATCATCAGTTACTATAACTCCACCACCACCTGAAGTTATAATTTTGTTTCCATTGAAAGAAAATGCTCCTAATTTTCCAAAAGTTCCTGTATGTTTATCTTTATAAAATGACCCTAAGCTTTCAGCTGCATCTTCTACTAATGCTATATTCCAACTATCACAAATTTCTTTGATTTCATCTATTTTACAAGGATGCCCAAAAGTATGCATAGGAACACAAGCTTTTATTATATTTCCAGTCGTTTTATTTATGCACTTGTTATCTTGGATTTCACAGTTATTTTCTAAAAAGTTTTTAAGTGAATCAAGACTTAACCCCATATTATCCAAGTCCACATCCACAAATACAGGCTTTGCACCAATATAGCTTATTGCATTACAAGTTGCAATGAAAGTAAGTGGTTGAGTGATAACTTCATCATCTCTTTTCACATCTGATAAAAGTAATGAAATATGAAGAGCTGCTGTACCATTTACAGTTGCTATTGCGTATTTACTTCCTACAGTTTTGGCAAACTCTTTTTCAAAAGTATCCACATATTTACCAACACTTGAAACAAATGTAGAATCAATACAATCATTTAAATATTTTTTTTCATTACCTATAAATCTTGGTTCGTGCAATGGAATAAATTCTTTTGTATTAAAAGTTTGTTTTATAAAATCAACAATATTTTTCAAAGGAACAGCCTCCAATTATGCTTACAGCATATAATTTTCGGTTCCGAACCTAAAAGAGTGAAACTATTCACTCTTTTTACACGGTTCTCACATCTTACCATCTAAATATTTCCCCGTTTCTTTATGTCCAAAATCTGGAATCATTATAAAAAACTCTTTTACAATATCTTCTTTTGTCCATGATAAATTTAATTTAAAATTTCTAATTGTAGCTTCAAAATGATTTAATTTATCTTCATCGAATAAAGCTTCGTTTTTGATAACTCCAAGATTTTCAAATCTGTTCATATCTAAAACTTCTTTATTTGTAAAAAATTCTTCAAAATCTTTTTCACCTGTTGTATCACTAGCAGTAAATAAGCAAGGCCATTTACCTTTTGATGGTAAAGTTTTTGCTAATTCTCTTGCTTCATTTTCATTTTTACAAAGATATGGTTCATATCCTTTTTCTTTAAGATACTTTACTGCTATATCTGCGAAAGATATAAGATGTAAATTTTCACTAAGCTTTGGGAAAAAAATATCTCTATTTTCCCCAAATACACAACTCATAAGACAAAGCTCACCAGACTCTTTTGGAGTAACAAAGTATCTTTTTATATCATTTGGTGCAACTATTGGTTGATTTTTCTCTAACCTTTGATTAAATCCATGAAGTAAACTACCATCACTAAAAGCTACATTTGCAAATCTTGCCATAGATACATCTATATCTTTAGATTTCCTGTTTACAAACATCTCCATTATTCTTTTACTAGCACCCATCATATTTACTGGATTTGCTGCTTTATCAGTACTTACACAAAAATATTTTTTAGTATTATTTTTAATAGCTTGAGCCAAGGTTTTATCCGTATTGAAAATATTTGTTTCAATCATACGCATAAGAGTAAACGGATCTTTTTCACTTCTTACATGCTTTAAAGCTGAGAGATTTAATACATAATCATACTTTCCATCGGCTTTTATAAAAGCATCATATTCACTACTTCCAATATCAAGAGCAAATGTAGCAAACTCTCCATCTATATATCCAAAACTACTTCTAATATCTCTAACAAGTTCTACCATGTTATTTTCAGAGATATCTACAACATGAAGTTTTTTAGGATCTCTTTTAAATATCTCTTTAGTAACAGCTTGACCAATACTACCTGCACCACCTATAACTAAAAAAGATGAACTAGATACTATTTTTCTCAACTCTTTATCATGAATTTTTATATCATCAAAAAAAAGTTCTTTTGTTCGTCCTATTAGATTTAATATATTTAGCATTAATTAATTACCCCACAAAAATCTAAATCAGTTTTAATATTAATATTTTTAAATTCTTTATGAGCTACTAGAAAAGTAATTATATCTGCTTCTTCTAAAGCTTTTCTATAATCAATAATTTCTAATTCTTCATGACTTTCTATATTTGGTTCTACTGCTAATATATCTAAACCATCAGCTTTAAGTCGTTTTGTAATATATAAAGCAGGTGATTCTCTTAAATCATCAATATCTGGCTTGAAAGCCAATCCCATACAAGCTACTTTTGCTTTTCTTCCATTTACATTTTCAAATTTTAATGCTGCATTTTTTATCTTTTCTATAGCCCATTCTGTTTTGTATGTATTTACTTCTCTTGCAGTTTTTATCATCTTAGCTGTTTTTCCACCTGCATGTACTATAAACCATGGGTCAACTGCTATACAATGACCTCCAACACCAGCTCCTGGGTTTAAGATATTTACTCTTGGATGTCTATTTGCAAGTTCTATTAATTCCCATACATTTATATCAAACTTATCACAAAGCATACTAAGTTCATTTGCAAAGGCTATATTTGTATCTCTAAAAGAGTTTTCAGTTAGTTTTGCCATCTCAGCTGTTCTTGCATCTGTACTTAGTACATCTCCACTTACAAACGTTTTGTAAAATTCTACAGTTTTTTCTGTAGCTTCTTGTGTAAGACCACCTACTATTCTATCATTTTCTACCAATTCTCTCATTATATGACCTGGTAAAACTCTCTCTGGACAATGTGATATATAAAGCTTAGATGTATTTACATTTTCTTTTTTTAAAGTTTTTTCAACAAGTTCTGTAGTTCCCACAGGAGAAGTTGATTCTAGTATTACTATATTATTTTCTTTTACATATGGTGCTATTGCTTTTGTTGCACTTATAATATAATCAGTGTTTGGAACATAGCCTTTATGAAAAGGAGTAGGTACTGCTATTATAAAAACATCAGCAAAATCAGGTTTTAAACTTGCTTTTAACTTATTACTATTTACTGCACTTTTTACAAAGGTATCAAGTTCAGGTTCCACAATATGAATTTTACCTTGATTTATAGTGTCAACTGTACTTTGTACTACATCAACTCCATGTACTTCATATCCTCTGTTTGCTAGAAGTGCTGCTGTTGGAAGTCCTATATATCCAAGTCCTATTACGCATATTTTTTTCTTTGTCATTAAAATTCTACTCCCTTTACAAATTCTACAATTCTTTCACAAGCTTTACCATCTCCATAAGGATTATGTGCTTTACTCATTTTTTCATATTCTGTTTTATCATCTATAAGCTTTTGTGCTTCTTCTATAATCATTTTTTTATTAGTTCCTACTAACTTAACTGTTTCAGCTTCAACTGCTTCTGGTCTTTCTGTTGTTTCTCTCATAACTAATACTGGTTTACCTAAAGATGGTGCTTCTTCTTGCACCCCCCCACTATCAGTTATGATAAAATATGATTTGTCCATCATATAAATAAACTGTTCATATTGAAGTGGATCTATCAAATATACATTTGAAGTGTTTGATAGTATCTCTTTTACTGGTTTTTGAACATTTGGATTTAAATGTACTGGGTAAACTATATCTATATTAGGATTATTTACTGCAATAGTTTTTAATGCTTCACATATATTTATAAAACCTTCACCGTGATTTTCTCTTCTATGACCTGTTACCAAGATAATCTTGCGATTATCTTGTAGTGAATAGTGATTAGTGATTAGTGATTGGTGGATTTTGTTTTTTAGTTCACTATTGTTTTTTATTTTTTCTAATGCTAAAAATAGTGCATCTATTACTGTATTTCCTGTTACGATAATATTTTTAGGGTCTTTGTTTTCTTTTAAAAGATTGTTTTTACTTGCAGAAGTAGGTGCAAAATGATAATTAGCTAATACACCAGTAATTTGTCTGTTAGCTTCTTCTGGCCATGGGCTATATATATCCCCTGTTCGAAGTCCTGCTTCTACATGACCTACTTTTATTTGTTGATAAAATGCAGCTAAACTAGCTGAACTTGTAGTTGTAGTATCACCATGCACAAGCATTATGTCAGGTTCAAATTCACTTAATACACCTTTTAATCCTAAAAGAACATTTGATGTAATATCATATAAGTCTTGTCCTGGCTTCATAAGATTCAAATCATAATCAGGTTTAATGTCAAACAATTCTAGTACTTGATCAAGCATTTCTCTATGTTGTGCTGTTACACATACCTTTACTTCAATATTAGATTCATTTTCAAATGCTTTTACTAGTGGAGCCATTTTTATAGCTTCTGGTCTTGTTCCAAATACTAATAATACTTTTTTCTCTACAGATTTTTTTTCACTTTGTTCTTGCATCAAATTCATTTACCTTTACCATAGAATTCTTTATACCATTTCACAAACTTCTTAATACCATCTTCAAGTAGTGTATTTGGTTTATATCCAAAATCATTTATCAAATCACTTACATCTGCATAGGTACTTTTTACATCTCCATCTTGCATTGGCAAAAAGTTCTTTTTAGCTTCTTTGCCTATGGTTTTTTCTATAGTATTTATAAAATCCATTAGTTTTACAGGATTGTTATTTCCTATGTTGTATATTCTGTATGAAATTATTGATTTATCTGATGGAAGATTTTGCCCCGAATTAGCCTCAAATAAACTTGAGTTTCCTATTGGTTTGGCGGGATTATCTATTACTTTTATAACGCCATCTACTATGTCATCTATATAAGTAAAATCCCTGCTCATATCACCATGATTAAAAACTTTTATTTCTTTATTATTTAGTATTGCATCTGTAAAAAGCATAGGTGCCATATCTGGTCTTCCATATGGACCATAAACAGTAAAAAACCGAAGACCTGTAGTACATATACCATAAAGATGGGCATAAGAATGTGCCATCATTTCATTTGATTTTTTTGTAGCAGCATAAAGAGACACAGGATGGTCTGTATGGTCTATAGTTTTAAAAGGTTGTGATTTATTTAATCCATATACAGAAGAACTACTTGCAAATGATAAGTTTTTAACATCAAAATTTCTACAAGCTTCAAGGATATTTAAAAATCCCACTATATTACTTTGAATATATGCGTGTGGATTTTCAAGTGAGTATCTAACTCCAGCTTGTGCTGCAAGGTTACATACTGCATCAAATTTTTCTTCTTGAAAAATTCTATTTATAGTTTCTGTATCTTCAAGGTTTGCTTTTATAAATTTATGATTTGAATATTTTGTACTATTTATAGTAGATGAAGATAAAAGTTCAGCTTCTATATCTTCTTTGTTTATTCCTAGTTCATTTAATCTTGCATATTTTAAGTTTTGGTCATAATAGTCATTGATATTATCAAGTCCTACTACCTCATCACCTCTTTGCAGAAGTTTTTTAGTTAGATGATAACCTATAAATCCTGCTGTTCCTGTTACTAGTATCTTCAAATCTTTATTACCTTTTATTTTTATGGCTAATATTATATTTAAACTATGTTTTAATTTTGGTTAATCTAGGTGACATTTTTGAAACTTTTTTGTGATTTTTTGTAGTGGCTCGAATGAATTCGAGGTTTTATTTAGCTATATTGGAAGCGCGGATTTATCCGTGCATGGTGTTTGGAGGCTCGAATTTATTCGTGCAAAAAATGCCCCGAATGAATTCGGGGTTCCAGAATATATTTATTCGTGCAAAAAGTAAAATGCCTCGAATTTATTCGAGGTTCCTTTAGCTATCGCTATTAAAGATATCTCTTGTGTAGACTTTGTTTTCTACATCTTTTATATCTTCTGAGATTCTGTTTGCTACTATTACATCACTTATCTTTTTGAACTCTTCTAAGTTTTTTATAACTTTTGAGTTAAAGAAGTCTTCTTCTTCTAGTACTGGTTCATATACTACTACTTCTATACCTTTTGCTTTGATTCTTTTCATGATTCCTTGAATTGCACTTGCTCTAAAGTTATCACTTCCTGATTTCATCACAAGTCTATATATACCTACTTTTATCTCTTTTGTATCACTTGATAGTTCTCTTGCTTTTTTTATGATATCATCAGAGATAAAATCTTTTCTTGTGCTATTGGCATCTACTATTGCGCTTATTAGGTTATTTGGTACATCTTGGTAGTTTGCTCTTAGTTGTTTTGTATCTTTGGGTAGACAATATCCTCCATATCCAAAACTTGGGTTGTTATAGTGACTTCCTATTCTTGGATCTAATCCTACACCTTGTATTATCTGTTTTGTACTTAGGTTATGAGTTTGTGCATAAGAATCAAGTTCATTAAAAAAAGCTACTCTCATAGCAAGATATGTATTTGAAAAAAGTTTGATTGCTTCTGCTTCTGTTGAGTTTGTATAAAGTATGCTTATGTCTTCTTTTATTGCTGCTTGCTTTAGAAGTGTTGCAAAGATTTCAGCTCTTTTACTTTGTTCGCCTATTATTATTCTACTTGGATATAAGTTGTCATATAAAGCTAATCCTTCTCTTAAAAACTCTGGACTAAAGATGATATTTTGTGTGTCAAACTTTTCTTCCAAAGATTTTGTATATCCAACTGGAACAGTTGATTTAATAATCATCAAAGTTTCTGGATTGATACTTAAAACATCGCTTATTACAGATTCTACACTTTTTGTGTTAAAATAGTTTGTTTCAGGGTCATAATCTGTTGGTGTTGCGATGATTACAAAGTCTGCATCTTTATATGCTTGGTTTTTATCTAAAGTTGCTTTAAAGTTTAAATCTTTTGTTTGTAAATACTCTTCAATCTCTTTATCTTCTATTGGTGATTTTTTATTGTTTAATAGTTCTACTTTTTCAGGGATAATGTCAAGAGCAACAACTTCATTGTATTGAGAAAGTAAAACTCCGTTTGATAGTCCTACATATCCAGTACCTGCTATTGCTATTTTGTAATTTTTATTTTGCATGATAGTTTATACCTTGATTTTTTTGTTTTTATTGTATATAAAAAGTGGTTAATAGTTGGTTAGGTAAGTAGAAAGGGAATAGTGCCTCGAATGAATTCGAGGTTCCGGTTTGGAGGCTCGAATTTATTCGTGCATGTTGTTTTGTAGGCGCGGATTTATCCGTGCAAAAATGCGACCCGAATGAATTCGGGATTCCGAAAATGAAAGTGTTTTGGAGGCGCGAATTTATTCGTGCAAAAAGTGTGCAAAAGGAAAGACCCGAATGAATTCGGGTGTCCGAGATTTGTTTTTTTTTATTTTAGGTTTTTGAAAAACTCTAGTGTCATTCTTACACCTGCTCCACTTGCTCCAAAGGGGTTATATCCCCATGCTTTTTCAACATATGCAGGTCCTGCTATGTCAAAGTGTATCCATTTGTCTTTGTTTTCTTCTTTTATAAAGTTATCAAGGAAAATCCCAGCTGTGATTGCTCCTCCATATCTTGTGCTTGCTATGTTATTTATATCTGCAACATCTGATTTTATTGTTTTTCTTAAAAATCTATTAAAATCAAGTGATGTTGCGTACTCTCCAGAAGCTAAGGCATGTTTTACTGCTTCTTGCTTTAGTTTTTGATTATTTCCCATGATTCCAGTTGTGTATTCACCAACTCCTACTACACAAGCACCTGTAAGTGTTGCATAATCAAAAATATAGTCAATATCTTCTATCTCATCTTGTGCATAACATAAGCAATCAGCAAGTACAAGTCTTCCCTCTGCATCTGTGTTTTTAACTTCTATTGTTTTACCATTTTTTGCAGTTAAAACATCATCTGGTTTATATGCATTTCCACCTATCATATTTTCAACAGCACCTACTATTGCATGTAGTTCAATTGGTAGGTTTAACTTAGCTACTGCATAAGCGATACCAAGTACTGCACAACCTCCTGATTTATCTGATTTCATAGTTGTCATATAATCAGCTGGTTTTAAAGATAACCCTCCTGAATCATAAGTAAGACCTTTACCTACAAGCACTATTTTTTTCTTGGCATTTTTTGGTTTGTGTGCTAAATGAATAAGTTTTGATTCATGTACTGATGCTATACCTACACTAAACATTGCGTTCATAGAGTTTTCTTCTAAATATTTTTCATCTAATATTTTACACTCTAGTTCAGTTTCCATTGCGATATCTTTTGCTGTTTCTGCCATGATTTCAGGGTAAAAATCACCAGGTGTAGTATTTACCATATCTCTTACTTTATTTACAGCCTCACTTATGATTATTGACTCATTTAAAGTATCTTCTAATTTTTTATTTACTTCATCAACAACTATATTAAACTCTTGTTTTTTAATCTTTTTTTGTTCTGATTTGTAGTTTGTAAACTTATAATCAGCCAAAAGAGCACCCTCAACTACTGCTTTTAAATTTTTTGTATCTTTTAAGTAAATTTTTGCACTTTTTAGTGTAGTTGAACTAAACTTTTTTATAGCAGTTGCAACAGCTATTGCTATGCTATCATAGTCATTTGCTTCGCATCCTACATATATTTTTGAGCTTTGTAATAAAAGCTCACAACACTCATCTTTTGCTTCAAAGTTTAGTGTTTTTAATACTTTTTTATCTTTTGTATTGTTTAGATCATCTAAGATGATTATCTCTAAACCTGATTTTAGTTTTTTCTCTTTATCAACTAAGTTTATTTTCAACATATTTATCCTTTTTTTTAGTAGCTTTATTAAAATAGTAAATTATACTTCCACCAAAGATTATTGCAAATGGTAAGGCAAAATACCAATGCTCTTTTAAAAAATGCAATACTTTCAAAATCTCTTCACCAAAATACCAAACAGGCACGATAGTAATAGCAGCCCAAAGCCAAGCAGAAAGCAGATTTATAAAAGCAAACATTTTTGCACTATATCTTGTAAGACCTATTGAAATTGGTATGATTGTTCTCATACCATACATATATCTTTGCATAAAGATTATTGGCCAACCATGTTTTTTTAAAAGTAAATGTGCAAGGGCAAACTTTCTTCTTTGACCTTTAAATTTTCTATGAACATAACCTTTGTTAAATCTTCCTATATAAAAATATACTTGGTCACCAGCAAATCCACCAAGACCTGCTACAAAAATAGCAAAGTATAGATTCATATCGCCTGTGTGAGATAAAAGTCCAGCCATTACAAGACCTGCTTCTCCCTCTAACATACCCCAAGCAAAAAGTATGATATAACCATGCTCTTTAAGCAAATAAACAAACTTATTTTCAAAACCACTTACAGGAGCATGGTATAAATTATATGTTAAATATGAGAAAAAAACAACCACTATAAAAGTTAAAATTTTCCCAGAGTGTGGTTGTATTTTTTTAAAAAATTTCTCCATCATTTTCCTTAGTCAAAACTAAGTAAGCTTTTTGCTTGTATCATATCTTTGTCTCCACGACCAGATAAACTAACTATTATAATCTTATCTTTAAATTTTTCTTTTGCTTTTTTCAAATAAGCAATAGCATGGGCACTTTCAAATGCTGGAATTATTCCCTCTTTTTGACTTAACCATACAAAAGCATCTAGTGCTTCTTGATCTGTGATTGAGTCATACTCAACTGTTTTATTATCTTTATGAAAAGAGTGTTCAGGTCCAATACCTGGATAATCAAGTCCAGCACTAAAAGAGTGAGCTTCGATTACTTGTCCATTATCATCTTGTAAAAGATAAGAGCATTGCCCATGAACAATACCAGGTGTTCCTTTTTCTAAACTACATCCGTGTTTATTTGTATCAAGTCCTAAGCCACCAGCTTCAATACCAATACATGTCACCTCTTCATCTTCTAAAAAGTGGGAAAACATACCAATAGCATTTGAACCACCACCAATACAAGCTATAACATAATCAGGAAGTCTATTTTCTTTTTTTAGTATCTGTTTTCTTGCTTCATATCCTATAACAGCTTGAAAATCTCTAACCATCATAGGATATGGATGTGGACCTGCAACAGTTCCTATTATATAAAATGTATCTCTTGCATTTGTTACCCAATATCTAATTGCATCATTCATAGCATCTTTTAGTGTTTTACTACCACTTTGTACAGCTACAACCTTTGCACCTAGAAGTTTCATCCTAAATACATTTAACTCTTGTCTTTGCACATCTTTTGCACCCATAAAAACAGTACATTCCAAACCTAAAAGTGCTGCGATTGTCGCACTTGCAACTCCATGTTGTCCTGCACCTGTTTCTGCTATTATTTTTGTTTTACCAAGTTTTTTTGCAAGTAGTCCTTGGGCTATTACATTGTTTATTTTATGAGCACCTGTATGATTTAAATCTTCTCTTTTTAAATAAACTTTTGCCCCTATTTCTTCACTTACTCTTTTTGCAAGATATAAAGGATTTTCTCTTCCTACATAATCTTCCAAAAGTTCATTTACTTCACTCCAAAACTCTTTATCAAATCTATATTTTTTATACTCTTTTTCTAACTCTTCAAGTATTGGCATCAATGTTTCAGGAACATATCTTCCACCAAATATACCAAAATGACCATTTTCATCAGGGTCAAATTTACTCTTTTTTGGGATATAATCACTCATTTTCATCCTCTTTAAAACTTTTTATAAACTGCATGAAAAACACTAAGAAAATAGATAAAATAAATCCAGTCACAAAAGATACTACTACTATTAGTTTTTTCTTTGGTTTGATAGGATATTTCGAAGTAATAAATTTTCCTAAAATTTTAGTTTCTAGGATTTTTTCATCCGCGATTTCTAATTTTAAATTATCAATTTTAGATAATAATTCAAATTTTATCTTATTTTTTTCTTCAAAATCATCTTTTGTCGATTCAAGTAAAGTTTTTTGTTTTTCTAAGTTTTCAATATTTTTTAATATATAATTTTTATGCAATTTTATTTTTTTACTATGTTCTTTCTTTATTGAAGAAATAATTTCTTTTAATTTTTCTAATGCACTCTCATTAGAACTAGATTGGACACTTATTTCTAATAAATCACTAGTTTTTTTAATATCATTAATTTTTGTAACTTTAGTCACTTGTTCTGAATCTTTATCTTTATACAATATCTCTAATTTCTTTATAAGATTTTGAGTATTTTCTATCCTTGAATTATTAATTTTACCTATTTCAATTACAACTTTTGCCTCATAAATAGGTGTTCTTGTAAAAGCATAAACAGCTCCTAAAACTGTTATTACAAAAGTAAAAACTACTATAAAAACTCTTTTTTGCCATAGTGTTTTAAATAACTCTTTTAAATCAATCTCATCTTCTTGTATAGTTCGTATCTCTTTTTCCAACTTTTTCTCCCCAGATTTGTTTTATACATCAAGTATTGTATATACAGGTGTGTGTTGCTCTACTCTTTGTTTTCCATTTAAAAATGTAAGATTTAGTAAAAAACAAGCTTCAACTAAATCTGCTTTTACATTTTTTATTAGTTTTGCAGATGCATTTGCAGTGCCACCAGTAGCAAGCAAATCATCAATCAAAAGAACTCTTGCATTTGTTTTTCCATGAAAAGCATCAAGATGAATCTCAACTTCATCAAAACCATACTCCAACTCATACTTTTCACATACAGTTGTACTTGGTAGCTTTCCTTTTTTTCTAACTGGAACAAAACCTATATTTAATCTATCAGCAAGTGCTGCACCAAAGATAAATCCTCTACTATCAATACCTGCAACATAATCTAAATTATACTCTTTATATCTTTTTTCAAGATGACTCATCAAAAGATTAAAAGCTTTTTTATCATTTAGAAGTGTTGTAATATCTTTAAATACTATACCCTCTTTTGGAAAATCTTGTACATCTCTTATGGCATTTAATAATATTTGTTTCTCTTCTTGTGTTAATTCAGTCATTTATTTTATCACTTTTTTGATTTTTTCTATTGTTTTTGTTGTGCTTTTTCCATCTACAAACTCAACTAGTTTTGTTTCAAGGGCTATGTCACTTCCTACAACTTCTTTGCCCTCATAATCAGCACCTTTTACTAAAACATCTGGTTGAACTTTTGAAATAAGCTCATAAGGTGTATCTTCATCAAAGATTACTACATAATCCACACACTCTAAAGCAGAAACTATATAAGCTCTGTCATCTTGTGTGTTTATTGGTCTATTTTCACCTTTTAATCTTTTTACACTATCATCTGAGTTTAATCCCAAAATCAAAACATCACCAAATGATTTGGCAACATCTAAGTAACTTACATGACCTTTGTGCAAAATATCAAAACATCCATTTGTAAATACTATCTTTTTATTTTGTTTTTTTAATCTTTTTACTATTTTCTCAATCTTTTCAAAACTTTTGATATGTAATTCAATTGAGCTTTTATTTAAGCTTGATTTATACTCTTCAATCTCATCAAGTGTAACTGTTGCACTTCCTATTTTACCAACTACAACTCCAGCTGCTAAATTAGCAAACTCTAAAGCATCTTCGATGTTATTGTTTAAACTAAGTGCAAATCCAAGTGCGGCAAGTACAGTATCACCAGCACCTGTTACATCAAATACTTCCCTTGCTACTGTTGGTCGAATGATAACTTCTTCATCTTTTAAAAGTGCAATTCCTTGCTCACTTAAAGTAATAATAGAATAATATAGTTCTGCTTGTTCTTTTAGCTTCTCAAGTGCTAGTTTTAAAGTCTCATCGTTTTCTATCTCTACTTTTGAAGCAATTTGTGCCTCTTTTTTATTTGGTGTTAAAAAATATGCGCCTTTGTACATTGAGTAGTCTTCACCTTTTGGATCAACTATTACTTTTTTGTCATATTTTTTTGCATACTCAATTATCTTTTTTGATAGCTCTTTTGTAATTACACCTTTTCCATAATCTGAAAAAAGGATAATATCATATCTATTTATAAGTTCTTGAAACTTTTCAAAAATTTTTTTCTCACTATCAAATGAAATAGAGTTTTTGCTTTCATGGTCATATCTTACTACTTGTGAGTGAGAAGCCATAATTCTTGATTTTTTAGAAGTTTTTCTTCCTTTTTGCTCTATCAAAAAAGATTTTGCACCCTCTTTATCTAACATAGATTTTAACTCTTTTGCTGTATCATCATCACCTACAACAGAGATAACACCCACATCAGAACCAAGTGATAAAAGATTGTTTATCACATTGCCAGCTCCACCTAAAACAGTTGTCTCTTTTTTGATATCTATTACTTGTACAGGTGCTTCTGGTGATATTCTATCGCATTTTCCCCATAAATAATGATCAATCATAAGATCACCAATCACTAAAATATTTGGCTTTTTATCATATGTAATCATCTATTTTACCTCATCATTGAAAAGTCTTTTTATTTCTGGAATATAAGCTTTTATTCCATCTTCTAGCTCATATCTTGCTTCAAAATCAAGATTTTCTTTACTATCTTGCATATTTGCTTCTGTGTGAAACTGATATTGTCCTATGTATGGATTTGGTATGTATTGTGTTTCAAAGTTTGTTCCAAGCTCTTTTTGTAAAATATCTGCTATTGCTTGAAATGATCTAGCTTTTCCAGTACCTACATTGTAAACTCCACTTTTTAAAGGAGCGCAAGCTTTGATATTTGCTTGAATAACATCTTCAATATATATAAAATCTCTAAGTATTTTATCACTTCCCTCAAATAGTTTAGGAGCATTTCCTTTTAATAGTTGATGTCCAAACTGCACAACAGTTGAAGCAGTTTTGTTTTTATAAAACTCCCTTGGACCATAAACATTGAAGTATCTAAGCCCAACAATAGAGATATTTGGGTTTTTGTTTATATAAGAATAAGAGATATTATCCATCATTAGTTTACTAAAACCATAAACATTACTTGGAGCCTCTTTTCCTACTGTTTGTGGACTAGAAGCATCTCCATAAGTAGCACCAGAACTTGCATAAACCATATTTGCATTGTGGTTTATAGCTATTTTTAAAAGCTCTTCATATGCATTTACATTTGTTTTTATCATCAAGTCTTGTTCACTAACAGTTGTATCTGAAATAGCTGCTTGATGAAAAATATAATCAAAGCTATACTGTATAGCCAACCTTTTTAAAAGATCAGTATCATTTATATCGCCACTTATTACAGTCCCTTTAAATCCAATAAGATTTTTAAAATGCCCAAAACTTTTCAAGTTTCCATTTGAGAAAGTCTGCCCAGATCTAAAGCAATCAAGAGCAATAACATTTGCATCAGGAAAATTTTCTTGAAAATAAAAAGCCAAATTAGAACCAATAAATCCAGCAGCTCCAGTAATCAAAATCGTTTTATTATTAAAATCTATATCATTATATTTCATTATATCTCTCACTTATGTTTATAAAGTCATCTATTTTAACTAAAATTCAATTAAATTAGGTTTTTGCAAGCAAATACCGGAAGCGCGGATTTATTCGTGCAGTGTGTCGGAGGCTCGAATTCATTCGTGCCAAAAAATCCCCGAATAAATTCGGGGTTCCGAAAATGCAAGTGAAATCGGAAGCGCGGATTCATTCGTGCCAAATTGCCCCGAATAAATTCGGGGTTCCAAGATGCAAAAAAACACTTAAACAATCTTTCAACTTTACAATAATATAATTTTTAAAATTATTTTAAAGAGTTTTCATGAAAAAATTGCTTCTATTTTTCTTTTTTATATCTTGTTTTGCAAATAATCTTCAAAAACCCATGACATATGACAAGCAAAATATCAAAGGCTGGTACATGAGTGAGAAGCTAGATGGTATTCGTGCATATTGGGATGGGAAGCAACTTCTTACAAAAAATGGCAATAAAATAAATACAAAAAAAGAGTTCACGAAAAATTTTCCAAGTTTTGAACTTGATGGAGAGCTATGGACGAAAAGAGGTGACTTTGAAAACATACAAAGTATAGTATTAGATGATATTGCCTCAAATAAATGGAGTGAAATAACTTATAATATCTTTGAAGTACCAAACGCAAAAGGTGATTTTCAAACAAGATTAAACAAAGCAAAAAATTGGTTTAAAAATAAGCCAAATAAATATATCAAATTTGTACCTCAAATAAAATGCAAAGACAAAAAACATCTTCAAGAGTTTTTAGAAAAACTAGTATCTAAAAATGCAGAAGGCGTAATAATAAAAAATCCCCATAAACATTACTTCCAAGGCAGAAGCCAAGATATCTTAAAAGTAAAAAAGTTTTTTGATATGGAAGGGAAAATTATAGATATAAATTATGACAAAAAAGATAAATACAGAATGAAAAGCTTAGTAATAAAACTTCAAAATAATATAGTTTTTAATCTAGGAGGAGGTTTTACAAATAAGCAAAGATACAATCCACCTAAAATAGGAGAAATTGTGACATTTAAGTATTATGGATTTACCAAATACAATAAACCAAAATTTGCTTCTTTTTTAAGAGTAAGAAAAAAAGAGTAAAAAAATTCACCGGAGGCTCGAATTTATTCGTGCAGTGTGTTGGAGGCTCGAATTTATTCGTGCAGTGTGTTGGAAGTGCGGATTTATCCGTGCAAAAAGCCCCGAATGAATTCGGGGTTCCGAAAGTTCACCGGAGGCTCGGATTTATCCGTGCAAAAAGCCCCGAAAATGCAAGTGAAACTGGAGGCTCGAATTTATTCGTGCCAAATTGCCCCGAATGAATTCGGGGTTCCTATATATAATAAAAGGTTTATTTATGTATAAAAAACTTCCTCATATAAATTTAAAAGAGCATTATCAATTTATCACTTTTCGTACAAAAGATAGTATTGATTTTTATCTTAAAAAACTTGAAAATGATTTATCATTGAGTAACCATATTAAACAATATAAGATTGATAATTACTTAGATAACTCTTCGTTGGGTGCATATATAAATGGTCATTTTATTGATAGTGTAAAAGATATTATATTGGAAAATCAAAGTAAGGTTTATGAAGTCATAATACTATGTATCATGCCAAATCATATTCATATTTTAATAAAGCAGTTTGATGATATTGATAAAATCATAAAATGTATAAAAGCAAAAACTGCCCTTAGATTAAATGCCAAGCTAAATAAAAAAGGAAGTTTTTGGCAAAAAGGTTACTATGATAAAGTAATAAGAGATGAAAAACATTTTGAAAAAGTTTATAACTACATATACAATAATCCAATAAAAGCAAAATTAAAAGATTGGGAAAGAAGAGTTTATAGCTTGTATGAGTAGTGGTTTAAAAGGACTCGAATGAATTCGAGTTTCCAAAAGAAGCAGTGTGTCGGAGGCTCGAATTTATTCGTGCAGTGTGTTGGAAGCGCGGATTTATCCGTGCAAAATTGCCCCGAATGAATTCGGGGTTCCGAAACCTGATAGTATTATAATTTTATTTTTTTTATATCTTTTATACTATTAAGTACATATGTTGCTTGTGATTTTGTTTCATCAAACTTTTGCCCTGATTTTACTTGTATTGTATTTTTGATTTTTGCATTTTGGGCGCATTTTATGTCTGAGTCTTTATCTCCTATTAACCATGAGTTATTTAAATCTATATCATATGCTTTACAAATCTCATCTATCATACCAGTTTTTGGTTTTCTACAATTACAGTTTGCTTCAGGAGAATGGGGACAATATTTTACTTCATGGATTTTAATACTGTTTTTTTCAAACTCTTTTAGCATCCAAGATGTTAGTTTTTCAAAATCCTCTTTTTTATAATAAGCTCTTCCTATTCCTGATTGATTTGTTATTATAAATAGTTTGAATTCTTTTTCTTGCAAATACAACAAAGCATCCATAACTCCGTCTATAAATTCAAAGTCTTCTTTTTTATAAACATAGTTTTTATCTGTATTTATCACGCCATCTCTATCTATAAAAAAGGCTTTTTGCATATTTCTTCCTAATCTTAATAAAGTGCGGTTGTAGTATTTACAACTCCTGCTTCATTTAATTTTTTACAAATATTATCAAGTGTTTCATTAATATTCAATTCTATTTGTTCTTCTTGATTATTTACTTTAATAAAAACACAATCACCTTTTGCTGTTTTGTAAGTGATTGTATTTTCTTCTATTCTCCAATCATCGCTTCCAAGTGTTACAACTTCATTTAAATCATCTATTTTTCCATGTAATAAAAAATATGATTGTAAGGAGCTAGTTATTGTGGAGATATCTCTTTTTACTGTTGTAATAACTGCTGCATTTTTTGTATTCATATATTTAGGAATTGCATAACTTCCTATTAAAGCTAATAGCACCAAGACAAAAATCAATTCTAGTAAAGAAAAAGCACTTTTCATGATAAACCTTTTATAATTTTTTTAATTATATTAGGTTTTTAATAAAAATAAAATTATTTATTATTTTTATTAGATTTCATCTTTTTTTTCTTCTATATATTCGCTTATTGCATCTTTTATATTTTCTAGTTTTTTGGGGTTACCTTGAAGTCTTTCAAAGTGCTTGTTTATATCTTCATTCTCTTTGATTTTTATATCAGCAATACTTGAACAAATATCTAAAAATACACTATAAGGAACCTCATCTCCTCGTTTTAAGAAATGTATTGCTCTTTGCAAAGATACAAAAGGATTTACGCTTATTTTTGAAAGATTATTAACTTTTGTATTTATATATGAGATAAACTCTTTTCTTACATCACTTTTTATAACTGTAACTTCTTTTGTATTCACATCTAAAACACACTCAAATCCTACTTTTGTAGAATCAAAATCAAAGCCATCAATTGTAAACTCAAGTGATTTATTTTCAAACTTTGGTCTAAACACAAACTGAAAGATATCATCATGGAATTTATAAGTTAAAGAGTTATTTTCATACTCAAAAAAACTTTGATCCAAGCATTGGTTTAGCTCTTCCATCATCTGTTTTGATGGAAAAATCATATCCAAATCCCTAAAAAGATCTTTTTTTATACATGAACCTGCTAAATAGAAATTGACTTTTGAAAAACTTGGCTTTCTTACAAGTACATTTTGGAAAAAGTAATTTAATATATTTATTACATTACAAAGTCTTATATCAAAACTCATTTGTAATTCATATGGTATAAACTCATTATATTTTTGCCAATGTTTTTCATATATCATAGTTAGCCTTTGTTTTTTAGTTTTTCTTTTAAGATTTGTTTTCCAGATTCTACTCCTGGTTGATTATAGGTGTTTATTTGTACAAACTTTCCAACAACTGAGGTTAGAAGCTGATAACTATACATTAGTTTTGCTATGTTGTATTCATCTACTCTATTTATTGTTATTACATCATGTGGAATATCACCTAATTGTTTTAAAGACTCAATTGTAGCATTTGCTTGTTCATCTATTAGTTTTGCAAAAGTTAGATTATCAACATACTCTAATCCTTCAAATCCATCAAGTGTATTTGAGGGTATTTTTGTCTCGTCTTGAAAGTCTGCTACTTTTATAAAAGTAACTGTTTTATCTCTTTTTCCTTCTGCTATTAATTGTAAAAATGAGTGTTGATCCACAGGTCCTATTAGACCTATTGGAGTTAAAGCTTGTTTTGTGCCATTTATATTTATTTTTCCTAAGCTTTCACCCCAAAGTTGAATATACCACTTATTAAATCCTTCCAAACTAGCAGAGTATGAAAAAACTACATTTATATTGAATCTATTTTTATTTTCAACCATAAATCTTGCTTTTTCCATGATTGTTTCATAATAACCTTTTTGATTAAAAAAACTATTATGAACCTCTTTAGCACCTTTTAATAAATTATCTATATTTACACCTAAAATTGCCAAGGGTACAAGTCCTACTGTTGAAAATACAGAAAATCTTCCACCTACATTTTTAGGAATATCAAAAGTTGTCATATTTTGTTTTTTTGCAAAGCTTGTTAGTTTACTATCTTCTTCACTTATGATTGCACAATTTTTAGCATCTATTGTCACTAAAGATGCTAAATATTTAAAAATAGATATTGTTTCAATAGTTGTTCCTGATTTACTAATTATTAAAAATAAAGTATCTTCTAAATCAAGTTTTTTAACTCTTTGTTTGATATCAGTAGGATCAGTTGTTTCAAAAAAATGAAGTTTTTTATCAAACTCTTTTGTTCTTTTTAAAAACTGATATATAGCAAATGTACCTAAAGTACTTCCACCAATACCAACAATAGCAATATGTTTTTTTGATACTTTTTTTGCATACTCTTTTATTTTTGAAGTATCTTGAAAAGGAAGTGAATAATAACCAATCTTTGTTATTTCATCTTTTACATAATCAAATATTTTCTGGCTTGATTTTATTTGATAAAAACTTTTACTATATTGCATCTATTTCCTTTTGTTTGTATTTAATAAATTTGAAACTACTATTTTTTACTCGAATAAATTCGAGTTTCCTAGATTTTTTTATAAAAGTGATTTGTTGCTTCTACAAAGCCATCTATACTTCCACAATCAAATCTAACTCCATCAAACTTAAATCCTAAAACCATTCCTTTTTTTGCTTGAGTTAGCAAGGCATCTGTTATTTGTATTTCACCACCTTTTCCAGGTTTTGTGTTTTCTATTATTTCAAAAATATCTGGTGTTAGGATATATCTTCCAATAATTGCAAGGTTTGATGGGGCATTTTCTGGCTCTGGTTTTTCTACCATATTATCAATCATATAAATACCTGATTCTATCTCTCTTCCTGAGATTACTCCATATTTATTTGTATGCTCTTTTGGTACTTCTTCAATAGCAACTATACAACACTGGTATTTTTCATATAAATTTACCATCTGTTTTAAAACACCGTCTGATTTATTATCACATAAATCATCTGCTAAAATCACTGCAAAAGGTTCGTCTCCAATTAGGGTTTGTCCTGTTAAGATTGCGTGTCCTAAGCCTTTCATCTTTGTTTGTCTAGTATATGAAAAAGTACAGTTTTCTATCACATCTCTAATTTCTGTTAAATAGTGTTCTTTACTTGAACCTTTTATTTGATGTTCTAATTCATATGAGATATCAAAGTGGTCTTCAATAGCTCTTTTTCCTCTTCCTGTTACTATTGCCATTGTATTACAACCTGCTTCAATAGCCTCTTCTACTCCATATTGAATAAGTGGTTTTGTAAGTACTGGTAACATCTCTTTTGGTGTTGCTTTTGTTGCTGGTAAAAATCTTGTTCCATAGCCTGCTGCTGGAAATAAACATTTTCTTATCATCTAAAATCCTATAAAATCATCTTTAAATTAAAAAATTATACCTAAAAACTTTTAAAGTATTTGAGGTACGTCTATATTTGTCTCTTTATTTGTATCTGCCACACTTTCAAATACAACTTCAATTGGTGCTTCTGAATTGCTTTGTTTATTAACAAATCTTGTATACTGTTTTTGGAACTCTAATTTTACTGTTCCTATTGGTCCATTTCTTTGTTTTCCTATAATAATCTCTGCTTCTTCAACTGCTTTGTTAACAAAAGTAGATTTATACTCTTCACCTTTGTCTTTTGCTTCTTTCTCTTTTCTTGCCTCATCTCTTTCTTTATAAACATCATCTCTATATACAAACATTATGATATCCGCATCTTGCTCGATGGCTCCTGATTCTCTTAAGTCACTAAGCATTGGTCTTTTATCAGGTCTATTTTCAAGTCCTCTGTTTAACTGAGAAAGTGCAATAATTGGGATTTTCATCTCCCTTGCTAACATCTTAAGTCCCCTTGAAATATCAGATACTTCTTGATGTCTATCTTTATTTCCTGTACCTTGCATAAGTTGCAAGTAGTCAATAACTACCATTGATATATTATTATCATCATTTTGAGCTAATTTTCTAACTCTTGCTCTTAATTGGTTGATATTAACACTTCCACCATCATCAACAAAAAGTTTTTTTTGATTTAAATCTTCAAAAGCTCTTGAAAGATTACTCCATTGATCATCATCCATATCACCTTTTCTTAAGTTTTGTAAAGGAATTGAAGTTTTTGCAGCAAGCATTCTTAGCATAAGCTGTTCTGCTGGCATTTCCAGTGAGAAAAAAACCACACCCTTACCTGCTTCTACATTTGACAAAGCCATATTTAGCACAAGTGCCGTTTTCCCCATGGCTGGTCTTGCTGCTATGATTACTAGGTCACCTTCATTAAATCCTGTTGTTCTTTTGTCCAAATCATGAAAACCTGTTGTTTCACCTATTAGGTGCTGGTTTCCTAGTTCTTTCATTTTTTTGATATAGCTTAAAGTATCACCTGTGATCTCTTGCATATCTTTTAATTCAGATGTGGCACTATCTGTTGAGATTTTGTATAATGCACCTTGAATTGTATCTAAAGCTTCGTTTGCTGGGATATCTTCTTCTATTGATACTTTTTTTATGGTAGTTGCTAGTGATGCTAGCTCTCTTTTAACACTTCCATCTTTTATCTCTTTTACATAAGCTATTGTATTTGTTATAGGGTTTGCTGAAAGTATTTCTATTAGTATTGAGTCATCAACATCTTTTGTGCTGATTTTTTTTCTTATAAAATCTTCATCAACTGGCATATCATCACGATAAAGATTACTCATAACTTCAAATATTTTTTGATGTGCGGGTAGATAAAAATCTTTTGGTTTTAACATTGATAGAATTTCTTCTATCTCATCAGGGTTGAAAAGTATTGAGCTTAAAACTGCTCTTTCTATATTAATGCTATATACACTATCCATAAAATCTCCATATTTATATAAAGATTTTATTATATCTAATAGTAACTAACAAGCAAAGAAAAATAAAACTTATTTTTTCTTTGCTTCTTCTTCTACTTCTTGTAAGAATCTATCAAGTAGTTTATCAGTTGGAAGTTTTGCTATTGTTTCACCTTTTTTGATGATTAATCCACTTCCTTTTCCATAAGCTATTGCAACATCTGCTGATTTTGCTTCACCAATTGCATTTACAACACATCCCATAACTGAAACGTTTAAAGGGGTTTTTATATGTTTAGTTCTTTCTTCAACTTGGGCTACTGCACTTACTAAATCAGCTTCAATTCTTCCACAAGTTGGACAAGAGATGATATTTAGTCCCTCTTTTACTAATCCTGCATCTTTTAATATAGCTCGCCCTACTTCAATCTCTTTTTCAAGTTCACCTGTCATTGAAACTCTTAAAGTATCTCCTATTCCATCAAGAAGTAAACTTCCTAAGGCAATTGAGGATTTGATTGTTGAGTGAAATTGTGTTCCAGCTTCTGTAACTCCTAAGTGAAAAGGATAGTTATTCATAGGCCTTAAGCCTCTATAAGCTTCTACTGTTCTTTGAACATCACTTGCTTTTAAAGATACTTTAATATCAGTAAAGCCTAAATCTTCAAGATATTTGATATTATAATCAGCACTTGCAATCATTCCTTGTGCTGTTTGTCCATATTTATTTTCAAACTCTTTTTCCAAAGAACCGCAATTTACACCAATTCTAATAGGTAGATTTCTTTCTTTGCAAGCTTTCACAACCTCTTCTACTCTTTTTTTATCCCCAATATTTCCAGGGTTAATTCTAATACAATCAACAACTTCAGCAGCAATTAATGCAAGTTTATAATGAAAATGTATATCAGCAACAATAGGTAAGCTTACTTGCTCTTTTATACTTTTTAAAGCAGTAGCAGCTTCTTTATTTGGTACTGCAACTCTTACAATATCAGCACCTGCAAAATGCAGTCTTTTTATTTGCTCAACAGTTGCTTGTATATCTGATGTTTTAGAATATGTCATAGATTGTACGGGAATTGGTGCATCACCACCAATAGGAACATCTCCTACGTAAATCTTTTTTGTTGGGTATCTTTTTATCATTTTAAAATTTTATCTAATTATTATTAATATTTCATGAAGATTTTCAATTGATGTTTTTCTTAATATTATGTAACTATACTGTAACATTTTAATAATATGAAAGTTTTACAAATGTATAATAAATATGACTAATATTTTAATTAAAAGACATATAATGCTATATAGACAAAACGCCTATAAATATTTACTACTTTTTGTAATTTTGGCACTTAGTGTAGTGCTTTTTACTTCTTTGTATATTCATAATAAAGAGAAAAACCTGCTTGATTCAAAATACAAAGAGAGTGCAAAAAACACCAAAGAGTTTATAAAAAACCTAATTGAGAATAAACAAAATGCCACATTAGCTATTGCTATTTCCCTTGCAAAAGATGATAGATTATATTCATATATGAAAAATAGAACTTATAAAAACTTTGAATATGAAAAAATCTCATCTCAGATGAGAGAATATACAAAATTCAAAAATGTTTGGATTCAAATCATTGATAAAAATGGTACTTCAATATATAGATCTTGGACAAAAAAGACAAATGATAATTTATTATTTAGAAAAGATTTAAACAAGATGTTTAAAAAGCAAGATATCACCACCTCTATTAGTGTTGGTAAATTTGATTTAAGTATAAAAGCTAGAACTCCAATATTTGATGATGGCAAGTTTTTAGGTGCTTTAGAAGTAATAACACACTTTAATTCAATTAGTAAAAGACTCAAAAAAAGAGGTATAGATGCAATAATTGCAGTTGATAAAAAGTATAAAAGTAGACTAACTTTTCCTTTGACAACAAACTTTATTGATGATTATTATATCTCAAATTTAGATGCTTCTAAAAAGTTTATAAACTATTTGAAACAAAATAATATAAATAACTATTTTAATATAAAAGATTACAAAATTGAAAATACTCTTTTTATTACTTCATATGAACTAAGAGATGACAATGGTGGTCATTTAGCTTCTATTATTAGCTTTAAAGATAAAAATAGTATTGATATTCAAGCAATTAAAGATTATAAAAGACAAATGATAATGCTTGTGGTTATACTACTTATTATTTTAGTTTTTATTTTTACTTTATATGTATACAATATTGATTCAAAAAATATAAATAGATTAAATAGTAGATTAAAAAAACATATAAAACAGCTAAAAATTCAAGAGAATAAAAAGCAGTCAATTTTAGATTCTCAATCAAGTATTATGGTTATAACTGATGGAGTTAATATCATAAATGCAAATAAACAACTTCTTAAATTTTTTAAAGATATAAGAACATTGCAAGAGTTTAGGGAAAAATATGTTTGTGTTTGTACTCAATTTATTGATATGCAAGATAATTCATATATTTTTGACAAAGATTATGATGGCAAAAATTGGGCTGAATATATTCTTTCTAAACCACACAAAAACTTCAAAGCCGCAATGAAAAATCATTATGGAAGTATAAGACACTTTTCTGTAAAAGTATCAAAAGGTGAATATGATGACTATATTATAGTTACGCTTGCAGATATTAGCTCTGAAATAGAACAGAAACAACAACTTAAATATTTAAATAATAATTTAGAAAAATTAGTAAATAAAAAAACATTGGAGCTTAAAAAATTAAATGAGTCTTTAGAAGATAAAATCAAAGATGAGATTTTTAAAAGTCAAGAAAAAGATAGACTCTTATTTCAACAATCAAAAATCACAGCAATTGCTGAAACCTTAAACAATATTGCCCATCAGTGGAGACAACCTCTTAGTACAATAAGTACGGCAACAAGTGGTATGCAACTACAAAAAGAGATGAAGATTTTAGATGATGAAACTTTTAATGACTCTTGTGAGACGATTTTAAGAAGTACGAAAACCTTGTCAAAAACTATTGATAATTTTTCTAACTTTTTTGTTCAAGAAAAACAAAAAATTGAGTTCAAACTTAGTGACTCAATTCATGAGACTCTAAAATTTTTAAACTCAACTTTTGAAGAAAAAAATATTATTATTGATTATAGTATGGATAAAGATATAAAAATTTACGGCTATAAACAAGAGTTTCAACAATCATTATTGAGTATTTTTGATAATGCAATTTATGCGGTTTGCACAAATAAAGATATTAAAAATAGAATCATTTCCATAGAGATTAAAAACAATTGCTTAAGTATAAGAGATTCAGGCGATGGAATTGATGAAGAGGATTTAGATAAGGTTTTAGAACCATATTTTACAAAAAAACATCAAGCTTTTGGAATTGGAATGGGACTTTATATGGTACAAGAGCTTTTAGTAAAACATATGAAATATGAAATTGAGGTTAAAAATAGTACTTTTAGTTACAATAACAAAGAGTATTATGGTGCTTTAATTTTCATAAATTTTAATTAAACTTCTATTTTGAAAAACTTAGATATAATACGCAATATTTACAAAAGGAACTAGCGTTGCAAGAGTTTGGTATTTTTGATATGGTTGTAGCTGGTATTACCGTTATTTTAGGTCTTAAGGGTCTATTTAGAGGTTTTATCAAAGAAGTATTAGGTATTGTAGGAATTATTGGGGGTATTTTTATAGCTTCAAGGTTCTCTTTTGAAGTTGGAAATTTAATTGCTCCTATTTTAGCTTTAGATAATGAAGCTACTATAAAACTTATTGGTTTTATTGTTGCATTGATTGGATTTTGGATTCTTGTTTATTTTATTGCTTTAATATTAAGTAAAATAACAGATTTAAGTGGTCTTGGTGCAATAAATAGACTTCTTGGTTTCTTATTTGGTAGTGCAAAAATATTTTTAATCTTCTCTGTAATTGCTTATGCTTTATATCAAGTACAATCATTTAAATCTGTAATAGATGAAAAAGTTGGAAACTCTATTACTTTCCCATACTTAATTGATGTTGGTGGATATATTATTAAACTTGACACAACAAAAGTTACTAAAAATATCGAAGATAGTGTTGATAGTGTTGTAAATAAAACTAAAGAGACTATCAATAAATCAATCGAAGAAAAAGTTTCACAAGAGATAGACAAAGCCACAAATGAAGTAGTAAAAGATGCAACACAAATCCAAGAAAATATAGATCAAAAAGAACAAACAACAAATGAAAATGAAGTTGAAGTTAAACAAACAAATACACAAGAAGAAATAAAAAAATAATAGTAAAGGAAAAATAGATTGTTTGAAAATAAATATATACAACAAAGAATAGAAAAAGCAAATACTTTAAAAGAGTTAGGTGTAAATCCATATTCAAATTCAAGTAAAAGAAATACAACTATTAGTAAATACCTAAATGTTAATACAGATATCTTTCAAAAAGAAGATAAAAGAGATGAAAATAGAAACTATACAGTTGCTGGAAGAGTTAAATTTTTTAGACTTATGGGAAAAGCTAGTTTTTTAAAAATAGAAGATGAGAGTGGAATTTTACAAATTTATGTAGCAAGAGATAATCTTCCTGAGGGATTTTATAATAATATTTTCAAAAAGAATGTAGAAGTTGGTGATATTATTGAAGTTAGTGGTTATCCATTTGTTACAAACAAAGGTGAACTATCACTACATGTACATGAATTAGTAATATTGACAAAATCTATTTCTCCACTACCTGAAAAATATCATGGTATTCAAGATAAAGAGTTAAGATATAGACAAAGATACTTAGATTTGATTATGAACTCTCAAGTTAGAAAAACTTTTCATATTAGAAGTAGAGTTATAAGCTTAACTAGAAGATTTTTTGAAGATAAAGGCTTTTTAGAAGTTGAAACTCCAATGATGCATCCAATTCCTGGTGGAGCAAATGCAAAACCTTTTGTTACTCATCATAATGCTTTAGGTGTTGATAGATTTTTAAGAATTGCACCTGAATTATATTTAAAAAGATTAATTGTTGGTGGTTTTGAAGCTGTATTTGAAATAAATAGAAATTTTAGAAATGAAGGAATGGACGCAACACATAATCCTGAATTTACTTCTATTGAATTTTATTGGGCATATAAAACACATAAAGACTTAATTGAAATAACAAAAGAGTATTTTGAATATTTATTTGAACATTTAGATTTACCTATGACTTTACCTTATGGAGATAAAGAGATTGATTTTACAAAATTTAGTGAAATTCCACTAATTGAGTCATTGACAACTGTAGGAAATGTTCCAGCAGATATAACAGAAGATAAAGATAAAATCTTAGCATATTTAAAAGAGAATAAATTAGAAGCTGATGAAAACTTGAACCTTGGACAATTACAAGGTGAGTTATTTGATGCTTTTGTAGAAGATAAATTAATCAATCCAACATTTATTACAGAATACCCAGTTGAGATCTCTCCACTTGCTAGAAGAAGTGATGAAAAACCTCATTTAACTGATAGATTTGAGTTATTTATTGCAGGTAAAGAGATTGCAAATGCCTTTAGTGAGTTAAATGATCCAGTTGACCAACTAGAAAGATTTGAGGGACAAATGGCTGCAAAAGATAAAGGTGATGATGAAGCACATGAGATGGATCAAGATTTTGTAAATGCTTTATCTTATGGTATGGCACCTTGTGCTGGTGAAGGAATTGGTATAGATAGACTTGTAATGATGCTTACAAATGAGCATTCAATTAGAGATGTAATACTATTTCCAGCTATGAAACCTATTAAAAGTGAAATAGATTTACACGCTGATCAAGAGTAAACTAAGGAAAACAAATGAGTTATATAACAAACGCGAACTTAGAACAAGCAGATGAGAAAGTATATTCAATAATACAAAAAGAGTTAAAAAGACAAACAAATCATTTAGAGATGATAGCAAGTGAGAACTTTACAAGCCCAGCAGTAATGCAAGCAATGGGTTCAGTATTTACTAACAAATATGCTGAAGGTTATCCATATAAAAGATATTATGGAGGTTGTGAATTTGCTGATGAAGTAGAACAACTAGCAATAGACAGAGCTTGTGAGATTTTTAATTGTAAATATGCAAATGTACAACCACACTCAGGAAGCCAAGCAAATGGTGCAGTATATGCAGCATTATTAAAAGCTGGTGATAAAATTTTGGGTATGGACTTATCTCATGGTGGACATTTAACTCATGGTTCAAAACCATCATTTTCAGGAAAGAACTACTCTGCTTTTTATTATGGAGTTGAGCTTGATGGAAGAATTAATTATGATAAAGTTTTAGAAATTGCAAAAATAGTTCAACCAAAAATTATTGTTTGTGGTGCAAGTGCATATGCAAGAGAGATTGACTTTAAAAGATTTAGAGAAATAGCAGATGAAGTTGGTGCTTTTCTTTTTGCTGATGTTGCACATATTGCAGGTTTAATTGCAGCCAATGAACATCCATCGCCATTTCCACATGCACATGTTGTAACAACAACTACACACAAAACATTAAGAGGACCAAGAGGTGGACTTATATTAACAAATGATGAAGATATTGCAAAGAAGATTAATTCAGCAATATTTCCAGGAATTCAAGGTGGACCATTAGTACATGTAATTGCAGCAAAAGCAGTAGCATTTGGAGAGATTTTACAAGCATCATGGAAAGATTATGCAAAACAAGTAAAAGCAAATGCAAAAGTATTAGCAGATGTATTAGTAAAAAGAGGATATGATTTAGTAAGTGATGGAACAGATAATCACTTAGTATTAGTATCATTTTTAAATAAACCATTTTCAGGGAAAGATGCAGATGCAGCACTTGGGAATGCAGGTATAACAGTAAATAAAAACACAGTTCCAGGTGAAACTAGAAGTCCATTTGTAACAAGTGGTATTAGAATAGGAAGTCCTGCATTAACAGCAAGAGGAATGAAAGAGAAAGAGTTTGAGTTTATAGCAAATAAAATTTGCGATGTTTTAGACGACATTGAAAACACAAAACTTCAAGATGATATAAACAAAGAACTTGAAGCTCTTGCTTCTAATTTTGTTATTTATTCTCAATCTACTTACTAATAAGGATTAGTTATGGAAATTAAAGGCGAAGACTTTTTAAAAAAAGTACAAAAGAAACAAGAAACAGAAGAGTTAGAACAAAGACTTTCACAGCTTAAAGGTGATGAGGAAACTGTTCAACCAAATCAACAATACTACTCAAAACCTAATATGCAAGATGATGATGCTGTTAAAGTAGATATTGATGATCAAGAGCTAGGAGATATAATGCTAAATGGTGCTTCTAATAATTCAGGTCAATCAAATGAAACAAATAAAAGAAAATATTTGATTTTAGGGCTTGTTTTAATAATTCTTTTTTTATTAACAATAGTTATTATTCGTCTTTTAAATAGTCCAAGTGATGATGAATCATTTTCTAATTCACAAGAGCAAACAAAAGAAGAGAAAAGTTTAGAAAATGACAGTATTGAACAACAATATCAAAAAATTATTGATGAGAAACTAAAAAATATCAAAGAACAGACAAACCAAACACAAGAAGTAGATACACAAGATAGTGAACTTAATATTGATTCTATTGAACAAAAAGAGAAAAAAGTAGAAGAAGAAACAGCAAAACCTGATGTTTTTGGAATTAAAGAGAAACAAGAAGCTAAAAAAGAGGTAGTAAAAAAAGTAACAAAACCTGTTGTAAAAAAACAAGAAGTAAAAAAACAAGAAACTACTAAAACAGTTAAAAAACAAATAAGTACTTCTAAACCAAAAGGAACTTTTGTTCAAGTTGGTGCTTTTTCTAAACAACCAGCTAAAAAATATCTTGAAAAGATTGAAAAAAATGGTTTTAATTACACTATTTATAAAGTAACTGTAAATGGCAAAGTTTATAATAAAGTATTAGTAGGACCATATAAAAATAGAGCTAATGCAGAAGAGAATATGTCAATAATAAAAAGAAAGCTAAATATATCAAGTGCTTTTATTCTTAGATTTTAAGGGCATTTGATAATGACATTTTATGCAAAAGAGCTTTTTTTAGACCAGTTTACTCCTGTTTCAATTTATGAAAAAGTAAAAGAGCTTTATAAAGATGAAATTACTTTTTTATTTGAAAGTACTATTAATTCAAGTGATGGGAACTACTCTTTTATTATAATAGGAGATAGAGAAAGGGTTTGGTACAAAGATAATAGATGTTTTCATAAAGATGAAGATGGAAATATAAATGAAGTTGAATCAAATCCTTTAAAGTTTCTTCAAAAACATTATAAAAAGTTTGATAAAAAACTTTTCAAAGATAAAGCAAGAGAGTTAGGAATTGGACTAATTGATGGCTTTATTGGTAATATAGGTTATGATATAGGCAAAGAGTTTGAACCAAAACTAAAAAAATCAATGAATAACTTAACTGATCAGTTAAATATTCCTGATGTTGATTTGATAAGACCAAAAATGATTTTAGGCTTTTCTCATAAAACTTCAAAACTTGTAATGGTTACCTCGCTTAAAGAGTATGAAAAACAGTTAGATATTATAGAAAAACAGCTACATACTCCTTATACTTTTACACCTTTAAAAAAAGCTACACTTTTAGATGAGGGGAAATTCAACTATACAAAAGAGCAGTTTTTTGAAATGGTTGATAAATCAAAAGAGATGATAAGAAGTGGAGATGTTTTTCAAATTCTTATGTCAAATAGATTTATTCAAAAAGCAAAGGTTGATCACTTAAGTTTTTATAGAGCCTTAAGAAGCAAAAATCCTAGTCCTTATTTGTTTTTTTTAGAGTATGAAGATTTTTGTATTGCTGGTAGTTCTCCTGAGGTTATGATAAAACTTGTAGATAATCACCTACTTTTAAGACCAATTGCAGGTACAAGAAAAAGAGGTAAAACATTAGCTAGAGATTTAGAGCTTGAAAAAGAGTTACTTGATGATCCAAAAGAGAAAGCAGAACATCTTATGCTTGTAGATTTAGGTAGAAATGATGTAGGAAGAGTTGCTAAAGCTGGAACTGTTAAGGTTACTGATTTAATGAGAATAGAAAAATATTCACATGTAATGCATATTGTTTCAGATGTTGAAGCAGTCATTGATGAGCAGTATGATATGTTTGATTTATTTGCTGCAACATTTACAGCTGGGACTATGACAGGTGCTCCAAAGATTAGAGCCATGGAACTAATCGCACAATTTGAGGGTATTAAAAGAAGTTTTTATAGTGGAAGTATTGCATATTTTGGTTTTGATGGAAATATGGATAGTGCAATAACTATTAGAACAACACTTCTTACAAAAGATAAAGTTATATTCCAAGCAGGTGCTGGAGTTGTTGCTGATTCTGTAAATGAGCTTGAATATCTTGAAGTACATAATAAACTTGCTGCAAATATAGCAACATTGAAAGAGTTATCTTAAAAGATACTCTTTTTTCTACTTTATTCTTATAAAATTAAATATTAGATAACATAATTAAAAACTAACAAAAGGATACATAGTGTTACTTGGAGTAAATATTGACCACATTGCTGTTTTAAGAGAAGCAAGAAAGATAAATGATCCAAATCCTCTTGATGCTTTAGGTATTTGTAAATTAGCAAATGCAGATCAAATAACTATTCATTTAAGAGAAGATAGAAGACATATACACGATGATGATGCAAAAAAAATCATAGAGAACTCAAACTTACCTGTAAATTTAGAGTGTTCAATAAATGATGAAATTATTGATATTGTATGCAAATTAAAACCACAAAGAGCAACTTTAGTTCCTGAAAATAGAGCAGAAGTTACAACAGAGGGTGGTCTTGATGTAAAATCAAATTTTGAGAAAATAAAAAAAGCTATTAAAAAACTTCATGATAATGAGATTGAAGTATCACTATTTATAGATCCAAAAAAAGAGACAATAAAACTAAGTAGTGAATTAAAAGTTGAATGGATAGAGCTTCATACAGGTACATTTGCAAATATTTATGCAATGTTGCATGGAAATTTAAGAAATACTCATCATAGCATCAAAGAGTTAGAACTACCAAGACAAGATTTAAAAGTGATGCTTAAAGAGTCAAAAAAACAGATAAAAAAAGCTTCAAATAAAGCAGATCAATTAAACTTAAAAGTTGCAGCTGGACATGGACTTAACTATCAAAATGTAAGTTTAATTTCTTCTATTAAAACAATTAGTGAATTAAATATTGGTCAAAGTATTATTGCAAGATCGGTTTATACTGGATTATATCAAGCAATATTAGATATGAAAGAGTTAATCAAATGAAACATAAAATAGCAATATCTATTGGTGATTTAAATGGTATTGGTTTACAAATTGCCCTACAAAGTCATGAAAAAATAAAAAAAATTTGCAAGCCTATTTATTGTATAAATAATGAAATGTTAAAACAAGGTGCAAAACTTTTAAATTTAGAAATTCCTAATGATTTTGAAGTTTATAAAACTAAAGGTGAGTTTGAAATTAAGCCAGGACAAGTATCTAAAAAAAGTGGCAAGTACTCTTACACTTCATTTATAGATGCAATTAATCTTACAGAAAAAAGAAAAACAAATGCTGTTGTAACCTTACCTATAAATAAAGAGTCTTGGAACAAAGCAAATATTGATTTTAAAGGTCATACAGAAGTTTTAAGAAGTTATTTTGGAGAAAATGCAATTATGATGCTTGGATGCAAAAAAATGTTTGTTGCTCTTTATACAGAACATATTGCACTTAAAAAAGTCCCTAAAAAAATCAATGAAGAAGATTTGACAACATTTTTATGTAATTTTTATGAAAATGTAAAACAAAACAATATTCAAGTTTTAGGTTTAAATCCCCATGCAAGTGATAATGGAGTTTTAGGAAATGAAGAAGTTGAGATATTTAAAGCAATAAAAAATGCAAATAAAATATTGAAAAAAGATATTTTCAAAGGTCCTATTGTACCTGATACTGCATTTTCAAAAACAAATAGAAAATCTTGCAAATATTTTGTTTGTATGTATCATGACCAAGGTTTAGCACCATTGAAAGCTTTATATTTTGATCAAAGTATAAATGTAAGTTTAAATCTTCCTATTATTAGAACCTCAGTTGACCATGGAACTGCTTTTGATATTGCATACAAAGATGCAAATATAAATAAAAAAAGCTATTTAAATGCCATAAAAGAAGCAATAAATCTAATAAATAGTAAAAAATGAAAACTTTAGAAGTATGCTATGAGCTTGATTTTTCAAAAATTAGTTTTTTAGAAAGAAAAGTAAAAATAAAGAGTAAAAAAACATTTATTTATGGAGCACCTAAGTGTGGTAAAACATATTTAATATATGACTATCTTGCGAACTTTGATACAAATGATTATATCTATATAGATTTTAAAGATTTTAGAAATGACTTAGAAGAGATAAGAGTTCATTTAAGTAGTTTTATAGATGAAAAAAAAATCAAAATTTTAGTTTTAGAGAATTTTGATTTTTCATTTGAAATACCAAAGTGTGAAAGTATTATTATCTCAAATCACAATAAATTAAATCTTGATAACTTTGAACATTTGCATGTAAAAGCACTAGATTTTGAAGAGTATTTACTTCATGAAACAAGATTTCACACAGCAACTCAAGCATTTAATAACTTTTTAAAATATGGAAATATGCCAGGAGTTGTAAATTTAGAAGAGCATACAAAAGAGAGAAGATTACAAGAAATATTAAGATTATATACAAAAGATGAGACTTATGAGTATATACTTAAAATTTTATTTTTAAATATTGATGAGAAAAAATCACTATATCAGTTATTTAATACACTAAAAAATCAAATAAAAATTTCAAAAGATAAATTTTATGCCACAGTTAAAACTTTTGAGAACTCTGGTTTAGTCTATTTTTTGCCAAAATATAATCAAGAAAAAGCAATAAAAAAAGTTTACTCTTATAATCATGCTTTTTTAAATGCAATTTCACATGCAAAAAAATTCAAAAATGAGTTTACAAATATGGTTTTTTTGCAACTTGAATCAAATTTTGAGCAAATATATTATCTTGATAATATCGATTTTTTTATTCCAAGTGAAAATTATATAATTTTATCTATTCCCTTTTTTAATCCTTTACTAAAAAAAGGAATAGAAAAAAAATTGAATAAGGTTTTAAAAGAGTATCATATAGAAAAGATTGATATTGTAACTGTAGGTTACAGTGAAAACTTTTTTTTAAATGATATTAAAGTTGAAGTATTACCTTTTTTTGAATGGGCAGTTAGTTAAAAGTTTGCCTTAAATCACTATTAATTTTTTTTTAGATATAATCACGAAATTCTAAAAGGAAATAAATGAATAAAAGAGTACTTGTTAAATTTTCTGGTGAGGCATTAGCTGGTGAAGAAGGTTACGGTATAGATACTCAGATTTTGGACTATATCGCAGATGAAATTAAAAACTTGGTTGATAATGGTATTGAAGTAGGTATTGTTATTGGTGGAGGTAATATCATTAGAGGTGTTACTGCTGCTGCTGATGGTGTGATTAAAAGAACTAGTGCTGATTATATGGGTATGCTAGCAACTGTTATTAATGGTGTTGCTATGCAAGAAGCATTAGAATACAAAGGTTTAAATGCAAGATTACAAACTGCTATAAAAATGGAACAAATTGCTGAACCATTTATTGTAAGAAAAGCTATTAGACACTTTGAAAAAAATAGAGTTGTAATTTTTAGTGCAGGTACAGGTAATCCATACTTCACAACTGATACAGCTGCAACTTTAAGAGCAACAGAAATAAACGCATCTATGTTAATTAAAGCTACAAAAGTTGATGGAATTTATGATAAAGATCCTATGAAATATGATGATGCTGTTAAACTTGATACTATTTCATATGATAGAGCACTAGAAGATCACATTAAAGTGATGGATGATACTGCAATTGCATTAGCAAAAGATAATAAACTTCCAATTGTAGTTGCTAATATGAGTGAAAAAGGTAACTTACTAAAAATCATCAATGGTGATACTAGTAAATGTTCAATTGTTAAATAAAAAGGATTATTAATGCTAAGATTAGAAGAAAGAATGGCTAAGGCTTTAGAGAAAGTAAATAATGATAGATATATTTTATCAATCGCTGTTGGGCAAAGAGCAGACGATTTAAGTAAGGGAGCAAAACCACTACTTGAGCAAAATACACAAAACATGAAATATACTGATATTGCTATTGATGAGATTGGAAATGGTTTATTAGTTATTGAGGGTTTAATAGATAAAGAAGATTAATTATAAAAGTTTAAACTTTTATAATTTCTTTATGTGATATTATGGATCCATTCATAGAAACAATTCAAGGCATCAACACAATTGATGGTGCCATTGAAGAACTAAAAAAACATACTATAATAACACCTAAATTAAAAGATATCATAAACTTTACTATTAAAGCTCATGATAATCAATTTAGGAAAAGTGGTGAACCATATGCTGTTCATCCCTTACTTGTTGCCTCAATTACTGCTTACTTCAGTCCTGATGAAGCAGTTGTTGCCACTTCACTTTTACATGATGTTGTTGAAGATACTGAGTATGATTTAACTTTTGTAAAAGAAAACTGGGGTGAAGATATAGCTCATATGGTTGATGGACTTACAAAAATAGTTGAAATTAGAGAGAGTGAATTCTCTTCAAATCTATCTATTCATGAAGCAAAAACCATATCTTCTGCCATGACTTTTAGAAAAATGCTTATTGCTTCAATTGATGATGTTAGAGTGCTTTTAGTAAAACTTTGTGATAGATTTCACAATATGCTAACACTTGATGCACTTCCTGAAAATAAGCAAAAAAGAATTGCAGAAGAGACTTTAGTAGTTTATGTTCCAATTGCTCATAGACTTGGTATTTCAACACTTAAAAATCATCTTGAAGATTTAGCTTTTTATTATATTTACCCAAAAGAGTATAATAAAATAGATAAATTTATAAAAGATCACCAACATGCAATTCAATTAACATTTAATAATTTTATTAGTAATACTAAAAATATACTTGAAAAAAATGGTTATGACGCATCAAAAGTAAAAATCTTAAGTAGAATCAAACATCATTACTCTATTTATTTAAAAATGCAAAGAAAAGGTGTAAGTATTGATGAAGTACTTGACTTACTTGCAATTAGAGTATTAGTTCCAGAAGAGATTGATTGTTATAAGGTTTTAGGTCACTTACACTTAGCGTACAAGCCTTTAATTTCAAGATTTAAAGATTATGTATCAACACCTAAAGAGAATGGTTATAGAACTATTCATACAACTGTTTTTTATAATTCAAAAATATATGAGATACAAATTAGAAGTTTTGAAATGCATAAAATAGCAGAGTATGGTATTGCTGCACATTGGAAATATAAAAGTGGTGCTCAAAATGGACCAAATTTAAATTGGCTTAAATCTTTAGAGTTTTCAAATGAAAATGTTGAAGAGTTTTATGCTGATACAAAAGATGATTTATACTCAGAAGAGATTGTAGTTTATTCTCCACATGGAGATACTTTTAATCTTCCAAGGGGTTCAACAGCATACGATTTTGCATATGCAGTGCATACAGATGTTGGTAAATATGCTTTTGAGTGTTTTATAAATAAAATAAAAAAACCTCTTTTAACAGAGCTTAAAAGTTCAGATATAGTAGCTATAAAAACCACTGATTACCCTATTCTTAGATGTTCTTGGGTAGATATGGTAAAAACAAACAGAGCTAAAAAACAGATTAAAGTGCTTTGTTCTCATAGACAAAAAGAGTTAAATGAACTTACAGGTAAAAATATAATTGATACTATTTTTGTAAGATATACTCAAGAAATAACAAATACACATAATTTTGATTCTTTACATAAAATAGCAAATAATCTTGACTTTTTAAGACATGTAAAAAAGCAAATTGAAACAAGAATGATAAAAGAGCATGGATTAGTAACTAGATTTAAAATCCTTGCAAGCAAATTAAAGAAGTATAAATTTGATAATATTTTAATATATTCAAATTTTAGTATAAATTCTGTATCATTTGACCACTGTTGTCATCCAAAATTTGGAGATGATATAGTAGCTTTTAAAGATGGCAATAAAGCCATCATTCATCATAAGATGTGTGATAAAGCATATAAGAAAATAAAATCAAAACAAAACATGCTATTTTGTAAATGGACAAAAGATACTTTATATCCATATAAGATGGTTGTTTCCCTTGCTAATACAAAAGGTGAATTAGCAAAACTTTTAATGTATATGTCAAAATACGAGGGTTATATTTTAAGTGTTGATTATGGTAGAGAAAAGCACTCTTACAGACAATACTGTGATATAGAGTTTGAGATAAATAACTCAAATGTGGAAGAAGTTAGAAAAATCGTAGAACAAAAAGCAAAAGTAATTGAGTTTTTTTCAAAAAAAGATGCATACAATAAATAATATTTTATAAAAGAGGATAAATGGAAGAGAAGATTAAAAATGCACTACAAGAGATACAAAGAGGATGTGCAGAAATAATTGATATGGAAGCTATTGAAAAATTAGTAAGAAACTTTTATGAAAAAGGTGAAAATTTCTATGTAAAAGCTGGCTTTGATCCTACTGCTCCTGATTTGCATTTAGGGCATACTGTACTTATAAGAAAACTTGCAACATTCCAAAAGTTTGGTGGAATTGTACAGTTTTTAATTGGTGATTTTACTGCAACTATTGGAGATCCAACAGGAAAAAGTGAAACTAGAAAAGTATTAAGCAGTGAACAAGTTTTAGATAATGCTGAAACATATAAAGAACAAGTATTTAAAATTTTAGATCCAGAGAAAACAAAAGTAATGTTTAATAGTGATTGGCTAGGCAAGTTAGGAACAGCAGGTATTATTAATCTTGCTTCAAACTTAACAGTAGCAAGAATGTTAGAAAGAGATGATTTTTCAAAAAGATACTCTTCAAACACTCCAATTGCAGTAAGTGAATTTATATATCCATTACTTCAAGGCTATGATTCAGTAGCAATGCATACTGATATAGAAATGGGTGGAACTGACCAAAAATTTAATCTTTTAATGGGAAGAACTTTACAAAAAGCTTATGATTGTAAAAAACAACAAGCTGTACTTATGACTCCTTTGCTTGAGGGCTTAGATGGTATTCAAAAAATGTCTAAATCTTTAGGGAACTATGTAGGTGTTACAGATGCAGCTAATGATATGTTTGGAAAGCTATTATCAATTTCTGATGAATTAATGTGGAAATATTATGAGCTATTATCGAAAAAATCACTAAAAGAGATTCTACAATTACAAGAAGGTGTAAAAGATGGATCTTTACACCCTAAAAAAGTAAAAGAAGAGCTTGCTATGGAGATTGTAGATACTTACCATAGTAAAGGTGCAGGAGAGCTTGCAAAAGCAGAATTTGAAAAAATATTTGCAAAAAAAGACATTCCAAGTGATATTGAAGAGTTTGAATTTGAAGCAGGAATTTGGATTTGTCAAGCATTAGTTGATGCAAAACTTGTAAATTCAACTTCACAAGCAAGAAGAGATATTAAAGCGGGTGCTGTGAAGATAAATCAAGAGAAGACAACTGATGAGAAACTTAATTTAAAATCTGGTGAATTTATTTTACAAAAAGGTAAAAAGAATTTCGCAAAGATTACAATAAAATAAAAGGGCTAGTATTGAGAATAGGAAAGTATGAGATTAAGCACCCCATAATTCAAGGCGGAATGGGTGTAGGTATCAGTTGGGACAGACTAGCTGGTACGGTAAGTAAAGAGGGAGGACTAGGTGTTATCTCATCAGTAGGAACAGGATATTATAAAAGTGATGAATTTTCTGTAAAAACAAAAAAAGATAAGCCAGTTGATGTTTTGAATTTTTATTCAAAAGAAGCTTTAACTACTATTATTAAAAATGCTAGAAAAATTTGCGGTGATGCACCACTTGCATGTAATATTTTATATGCTATAAATGATTATGGTAGAGTTGTAAAAGATGCCTGTGAAGCAGGTGCAGATATACTAATTACTGGTGCTGGTATACCTACAAATATGCCACAATTTACAAAAGATTTTCCAGATGTTGCATTGGTACCTATTGTTTCAAGTGCTAGAGCATTAAGACTTATTTGTAGAAAGTGGAAAAGATATAATAAACTTCCAGATGCAATTATTGTTGAGGGACCAAAATCAGGTGGTCACCAAGGTTTCACTTATGAACAGTGTCTTCAAGAAGAGTACCAACTTGAGAATATAGTAGGTCCAGTTATTGAAGAAGCAAAAAAATGGGCAGATGATATTCCTGTTATTGCTGCTGGTGGAATTTGGGATAAAAATGATATTGACAAATTTTTAGCTCTTGGGTGTGCTGGTGTACAAATGGCAACTAGATTTATTGGAACTCATGAGTGTGATGTTGATACAAATATGAAAAAAGTTTTAATAGATGCAAAAGAGAGTGATATAAAGCTTATGAAATCTCCAGTTGGGCTTCCTGCAAGAGCAGTTATGACTAACTTACAAGCTTCTATTGAAAATAAAACTGCACCTAAAATTGCTTGTATTTCAAACTGTGTATCACCTTGTCATAGAGGTCAAGAGGCAAAAATAGTTGGTTATTGTATAGCAGATAGGCTAGGAGCAGCTTATAAAGGTGATTTGGATACAGGATTGTTTTTCACAGGTTCAAATGGGTATAAATTAGATAAAATAATATCTGTTCATGAACTTATGGAAAAACTAACTAAAGGAGAGTAGTTATTTTTAAAAAAATATTACTATGTTCTTTATTTCTATTAAATTTAAACTTTGCATTTGCAAATAGTATTGAAGAAGAATACAATGCAAATAGAATGAGTTATCTAAGAGCAGTATTAAATAATAATACTGCTTTGGAGATAAAACATCTTGAAAACATAATAAAATACGGCAAAAAACTAGGTCATAACACTTCAAAATATGAAAAAGAGTTAGCAAAAATAGAAAAAAGAGAGAATACTACAAGTTCAAAAACTGCTACAAAAAATAAAGTACAAAAAACACAAACAGCTAAAAAAGTAACAAAAACCAAACCTAAACCTAAAACAAATAGTTTAAATTATACAGTTAAAAATGTATATACAAAAAATAATATGATAGTAATTGATTTTTATACAAATATTACTAAAAAACATATAGATTATAGTATTGATAAAACTAAATACTCTAATTTATATCTTTTTGATATTAAAGGCTCTTTTAAAGATGCAAGACCAACAAAACTTGAAATTTCTGGAATTGATAGGATATATATCATTCAAAAACAGAAGAGTCTTTTACATATAAAAGTAAGAGATAAAAACAAATTAAATCCAATTTATATAGTAAATAAAAAACAAATAATAATAAAGTTTTTAAATATAGGCTCAAATGTTAATTCAAATACAACAAAAACAAATACAAATAGAAATATTATAAATGTAAATAGATATAAAAGAAAAGTAGTTGTAATTGATGCGGGTCATGGTGGAAAAGATGTAGGAGCAGTAGGCTCTAATAAAAAATATGAAAAAAAAGTTGTATTAGCTGTAGGCAAATATTTATATAATATACTTAAAAAAAGAGGCTATGATGTTTATATTACTAGAAAAGGTGATACATTTATAGAAGTTAGAAATAGAACAATTTTAGCAAATAAAAAAAATGCAGATATATTTTTATCAATACATGCAAACTCTATTGCAAAAAGTAAAGCACACAAAGTAAAAGGGGTTGAAACATTTTTCTTAAGTCCTGCAAGAAGTGCAAGGGCAAAAAGAGTTGCAGCCAAAGAAAATAGCAGTGATGTAAGATCTATGAGTCTAGCAACTAAAAACTCATTTTTAACAGTACTTAATCAAAGTAAAATTACAGCTTCAAATAAACTAGCTATTGATGTACAACAAAATATGCTATATACTTTACAACAAAAATATAAAGATACTGTTGATGGTGGAGTAAGAGAAGGACCATTTTGGGTCTTAGTAGGAGCTCAAATGCCATCTATTTTAATAGAAGTAGGATATATCTCACACCCAACTGAGGGGAAAAGATTATATAAAAGTAGTTATCAAAAACTATTAGCAAATGGAATTGCTAATGGGATTGATTCTTATTTTCTAAAAAATCCTTAATATTAGTAATAAGATCTTTTTGTTTCTTTTTAAACTGAGGTAGATTATCTAAATCAAAAAATTTAACTTTACTATTTTCCCAAGATAGATAACTATCTTGTAGTTTATCTTCAAAAAAATATTTATCAATATTTTTTATATTTTTTGCATTTACTAACCAAAGACCTATATCTTTTTCTTTATTTTTTTGTTCAAAATATTGTTCAAAATCATCAATGCAAACATCTATTCCTGACTCTTCACGAAACTCTCTTTTAGCACACTGTTTAGCACTCTCTTTTGCTAATTGAACACCTTTTAAAAAACCCCATTTGCTTTCACTTTTTATAGATTTGCAAAGCAATAACTTAATCTTATTTTTCTCTTTTTTATATAAAGCAAGTCCATATGCCTTAATTTGTTTACTCATAATTCTCCTTTAGTAGGATATTTTTTTCTTATAAATAAAATAAGATAAAGTGTACCATAAAAATATTGGTAATAGTAGTGAAACTTCAGGTAAAAGTGTACCATTATTTGAAAATTTATGTAATAAAAAGAAAATACCCCATGATATTAAAGTAAAAAATATTGAAAGAGAAGTAAATTTACCAATATTAAAAAACCTACTATTTAAAGAAGAGTAAGTAAAAATAATAATCATCAATGGTAAAATAAAAAACGATACAATGATTTCATAATACAATGCTGCTCTTATTTTATCTGTATTAATACCTTGCTTATCTAGCAATATTAGTGCTGATATTGCATCAATAATTGAAAAAGTTGATTTTGATTCATATACATTGTTTAATATCTTTGGCTTAAAGCCCTCAAGTGTATGCAAAAATCTTTCATGACTAACTTCTATTTTTGACTCTTCAAAATCAATATTTTTAGGTTTTTTAGTAATTTTTGCATCTATTACATACCATCTATTATTTTGAAAATAAGCTTTTTTTGCGACAATACTTTCAACTAAATCTTTATCAATAACTTTAAAAATATGGATATTTTCAGCTCTTTTTTCTATTGGATATAATTTTTGAAAGAAAATGTGATAGTCATTGTATTTCAAAAAGATATCTGATTTTGTACTAATAAAATACTCATCATCCAAAATTTTACTTTTTTGTTCATATGAGTAAGCAAGTGGTGTTGCTTGAAGAAATATTAGTGCAAGTAATAGCAAGAAAGAGATCTTTATAACAGGTGAATAGATTCTATTTTTACTAATTCCAAGTGCTATAAAAGCAACTAATTCATTACCTTTTATTAATATTACTAAAGTTAAAATCCAACCAAATACTAATGATAATGGTAAAGTTAAAGTAAGGGTAAAAAAGCTATTATAAAATAGATATAATAGTTGTAAGTTTGCAGAATCTGGAAGACTTTTCATATTTTGAAAAAAATCAATCCCTACAAAAAATAGTTGTAGTGAAACTAAAACAATAAAAAAACTTTTAAGATATTTTTGTAAAATATATTTTGTTAATATGCTCATTATTACTTCAATGTAAATTTAGATTTTACTTCATTTATAGATTCAACTTTTAGTGCATCTATAGCTTTGATAGTATGGGGTATTATATCTTTTAATCTATTTAATTCCTCTTTTGAGAAGTTGTTTAATACATAATTTACCACATCTTCTTTATTTTGTGGTTTTCCAATTCCTATTCTAACTCTTATATAATCTTTTCCTATATGAGAATCAATTGATTTTAATCCATTGTGACCACCATGGCCACCACCGATTTTAAATTTAACTGCGCCAAAAGGCAAGTCTAAATCATCATGAATTACTATTATTTCTTCATTTTCAAGTTTATAATAGTTTTTTATTGCAACAACTGCATCACCTGATAGATTCATAAAAGTTTTTGGTTTTACTAGTAAGTCATTTGAAGATTTTAAAACATCTGCTTTAAAATTTGATTTATTAATTGTAGTAGTACTTAAGTTCTTGGCCATCTTATCGATGACCATAAAACCTATGTTGTGCCTAGTTAATAGATATTTTTCACCTATATTACCAAGTCCAACTATTAAAGCCATTATAAATTACTTAGCTTTAATTACACCAACGATTGGTACTCTTGGGTCTAAGAAACACTCAACACCCTCAGGTAATTCTAAATCTCTAACTAAGATATTGTCACCTGTATCTAATTTATCAATATTTAGATTAAAGCTTTGTGGTAAATTCTCATAAGTAGTCTTAACAGGAACTCTTTTCTTGTGGAAAATGAATAAACCTTTATTTTTAAGACCAATTGGAGTACCTTCAACTTTAACAGGAACTTTATAAGTAGTTCTTACACCTGGTTGTGCAACCATTAAATCAACATGTAATAACTCAGAAGTAATTGGAGCTTTTTGATACTCTTGAACAACAACTTTTAAATTATTTCCACCAACAGATACATCAAACGAAAGTGTTTCTTTGTTTTTTAACGTTTTAATAAACTCATTCGTTTTAAACGCAGCATTGATATTTTCTAAACCTTTACCATAGATATTAGCAATTAAGTAACCATCTCTTCTTAAAGATTTAGTTTCTAGTTTTGTCATACTATCTCTTACGATACCCTCTAACATAAACATTCCTTTGTTTTAAAATTAAGTTGCGCATTATATTTAAATTAATATTAATAATAGCTTTACTTTTAAAAACTATTTTAGTTTTTGTATATAATAATATAAAGATTCTAACTCTTCATCAGTTAAAAAATATGTTGGCATGATTAATGATTCTGTTTTGTCTGCTCTTAATTTAGTTTTAAAATCTTTAAAACTAATATTTGTAAGTGGAGGAACTTTTATATATTTAAGTGCTCCTTTTTTATCTCTATATTTTGCAATTATTACTTCTTTTTTGCCATTATTATGGCATTTATTACACCCTACTCCTCTAGGGTTTTCATAAAGCATTGCCCCATACTCATATTTTGTAATAAACGAGTTATCATCATCTGTGGCAAAAATAGTTGTAATAATTAGAAGTAATAAAAATAGTAATCTCAATCTTAACCTTTGTGTAAAAATGTTTTTGGTATTATATCAACCTAAAATTAAAACATATATAAGGTTTAATCCCCATGACAATACTTGATGGAAAAGCATTATCTAATAAAATAAAAGAAGAAATAAAGTTTGAAGTAGAAGAGCTTCAAAAAGAAAAAGGTATTACACCTGGACTTGCTGTAGTTTTAGTAGGAGCTGATCCTGCTAGTGCTGCTTATGTAAATATGAAAAGTAAAGCGTGTAAGCAAGCTGGAATTTACTCTATTGTTCACGAAATGCCAGAAACTATATCTCAAGATAAAATTTTAGAAATTTTAGCAATGATGAACAAAAACCCAAATATTGATGGAATATTAGTTCAATTACCACTTCCAAAACATGTTGATACAACTGCTATATTAGAAGCTATTGCACCTGAAAAAGATGTTGATGGTTTTCATGCATATAATACAGGAAGAATGACTTTAGGACTTGACTCTTTTACTCCTGCAACACCATATGGTGTGATGAGACTATTAGAAGAGTACAATATTGACCCTAAAGGTAAAAATGTTTGTGTAATAGGTGCAAGTAATATTGTTGGTAAACCTATGGGAACACTTTTACTTAATGCAAATGCAACAGTTACAACTTGTCATATACATACAAAAGATCTAAAAGAGCATACAAAAAATGCAGATATTATTTGTGTTGGTGTGGGAAAAGTAAATCTAATTACAGAAGATATGGTAAAAGATGGTGCAGTTGTTATTGATATTGGTATAAATAGACTTGATACTGGAAAATTAGTTGGGGATGTTGATTTTGAAAATGTTTCAAAAAAATGTGCATATATCTCACCTGTGCCAGGTGGTGTTGGTCCTATGACAATTGCTATGCTTTTAGTTAATACAATTAAAGCAGCAAGATTAAGAGAAGAAAGAGAAAGAAAACTAAATGATTAAAAAAGCTTACAACTGGGCTAGTTCATGGACTGGCACAATTATAATTGTATTAGGTATTATTTTTTTTGTTGCACAAGCTTTTGTAATTCCTAGTGGAAGTATGAAAAATACTTTGCTTATTGGAGATATGCTTTTTGTTAAAAAATTCTCTTATGGAATTCCTGTTCCAAGAATTCCTTGGATTGAAGTACCTGTTTTACCAGATTTTAATAATAATGGTCATCTAATAGAAGGTGACAAACCAAAGCGTGGTGATATTGTAGTATTTAGGTATCCAAAAGATGATACAATTCATTATGTAAAAAGATTAGTAGCAACAGGAGGAGATTTAGTTCTTATTCAAAATAAAAATCTTATTTTACACCCAAAAGAGGGAAATGAGTATGTAAAAAAGAATTTTGCGCAAGAACAAATTTTAAATGTTGAGGGAAAACTTTGGGTTATTAATCCTTATCAAAAGAACCATCCTGGAATACATAATGATCCAGAAGTACAAAATACAAGACAAGCTCCAGCTCAACTATTTAATATGTTACCTATTAAAGTTCCAAAAGGAGAATACTTTATGATGGGTGATAATAGAGACCATTCAAATGACTCAAGATTTTGGGGAACTGTTGAATACAAAAATATTGTAGGTAAACCTTGGTTTATCTATTTTTCTTGGGATGAAAATAAAAAGATTAGATGGGATAGAGTTTTTAGAACAGTTGAATCTTTAGAAGAAGATTTAAAAGGAAAAGAGCTAGATATAAATCATAAAGAGGGGATTTACTAAAATGAAATATTTTATAGCAGCAGATCATGCGGGAATTGATATTAAAAAATATGTAAAAGAACTATTTGAAAGTAAAGGGCATGAAGTAGAAGATTTAGGCCCTTACTCTAAAGATAGAGTTGATTATCCAGATTTTGCTGTTAAAGTATGTGAAAAAGTTTTGGAAAATGAAGACAGCTTTGGTATTTTGATTTGTGGTTCTGGTATTGGTATGTCTATGTCTGCAAATAAATTTGATGGGATTAGAGCTGCTTTATGTCACAATGAATACTCTGCTAAAATGGCAAGAGAACACAATGACGCAAATGTAATGTGTTTAGGTGAGAGAGTTAGTGGATATGGTATGATTGAAGCTATTATAGACTCTTGGCTAGCTTCTTCTTTTGAGGGTGGAAGACATGAACAAAGAGTTAAAAAAATAAATGCTTTAGGTAAGATGGGAAGCTGTAGAGTATAAGATTATTCTTATACTCTTCTCATTAAGTATCCATTCTCTTTTTTATAATAATTTTCTAATATCTTATACTTTTTAAATCCAAATTTTTCATATAATAGTATTGCCTTTTCATTTGATTGTTTAACTTCTAATTGATGGGATTTATCTTTTAATTTTTCTATTGAAAAACTTAACAATTTTGAAGCAAAGCCTTTACCTTGGTACTCTTTTAATATTGCAAAAGAGTAAAGTCTATAATAACTTTTTCTTTTAAGCCATAAACAATAACCAATGGTTTTATTCTCATATATTACTTTAAAAACTATATTTTTATTTATATGATAATTTAAACAAGCTTTACTTAAAGAGAAAATATCATCTTTAAAAACATTTTGTTCAATAATAAAGATATCATTTAAATCTTTTTTTCTAGCTATTTGTATCATTTTTGATAAATTGTATATTTTGGAATTAATTTATTTGGTCGATAAGACATCTTAACTTTTTTTAGATTTTCAAATCCCATATCATCTCCTACATTTATATAAGAAACATTATATTTTTCTTTCAATAATTTTGTAAACTCTCTAAATATTAATTGTGCACATCCAAGTATTTCAAAATCTGTTTTTTCAATAATAATACTAGCTGTTTGTTCATTTATTTTTTCACCAACTGTAAAGCCTTTTATTTCATCATCAATATAAATAACTAATCCTATTACATCTAAATTTTCATAATCATTAATTAATCTTTTAATAGCAAATCTTTCAAAATATATTCCATCTAAAAAAACTTCAACTTCTTCTTTGGGCATATATTTTGTTCTATCAGTTACCCATTTATTAAATAAATTTAGTACATCATTTGCATGCTTTTTCTTTTCTAATACTTCTAAAGTAAAATTTGGATAGATTTTTCTAAATTTATTTATTTCATTTCTTTTTGATTTATATGAATCACCTTTTAAATCTATTAAATCATCAACTTTATAGATATAATCAACTAATTTTTTCTCAATTACATAATCTTTTAACATATCATAAATTAAAGTGCCCTCCTCTAAATAATCAACAAATCCTTCTAATATATTTTCATGTACATATTCAACTTTTGAATAATTAATTCTACTATTGTGAGAATTCATTATTTCAAAACATGTACAAATTGCTTCGTATGTGTTCTCTTTTTTACCAAGAGGAGGTAATAACATACTTAATTCACCAGAATTTAATACAAATAAACAAAAAGTATTATTTACTATTCCATAAAAGCCTGTTGCAGTAGAAAGCCAAATATAATTTCCAGCAAATGTATAATCACTAAGTTCTACATTGATTAATTTTAAATATTTAGTCATCTCATCTTTTGCATTTAAATCAAAATGCTTTAAGCAAAAATTATTTATAGTCAAAGTTGACATTTTCTCTTTTCCTTATAAAATTTTTGAAATTATACATCTATTTTTTTATTTTGCGTCAAAAATAAAAAAAGTTTTTTCTAAGTACCTATTTATCAATATTATGTGATAATCAAAACAAAAATAAAGAGTTAAAATGCATGAACCTTGGGTAGCATATGTAGTAGTTGGAACAGTAGCAGCACTAATAATGCTAGGGAAAAACATGATATTTTTTAATAATGATTCTAAAGATAAAGATAAAAAAAATGATAAATCCTAAAATAATTGACTATATTTTTTCATCAGCTTCAATTCAAAGATGGAATGATTATCCAAGAATGGTTGAGTTAGTTGAACTTGATAAGCAAGCTCATAAATTTATAACAGCTTTTTTTATTGCAAAATTAGAAGATGATATTAACTACACACACTTAATAGAAGCAGGTATTTTTGAGTTTCTAAGAAGAATAGTTGTAACAGATATTAGACCTGATGTGTTTAGAAAAGCTATTCAAAAAAAATCAAAAGAGATAAACTCTTGGGTAATTGAAAAACTAAAAGACTCATTAGAACCAATACAAAATGGAGTTTTTTTAAAAAAATTCGAAGAGTATTTATATGATTCAAATATGTATAAAAAAGAGAGATTTATACTTAAAGCTGCATCATATTTAGCAACAAAATGGGAGTTTTCAATAGTATATCAAACTTCAAAATTTCTAACTGATATTGAAAATGTCAAAAGAAGTGTAGAAGATGAAATAGAAGATTATTATGAGCTAATTGGAGTTAGGAAAATATCTTTAAATAAAAAACTTTCAAGAATTATTGATTTAAGTGGAAGACTAAGATTTCAAAAAAGATGGGCACAAACACCAAGAATTCCTGAAACTTCAGTTTTAGGTCATATGCTAACAGTTGCACTATTTGCATATTTTTATTCAAAAGATGTAAATGCTTGTGATAAAAGATTGGAAAATAACTTTTATACTGCACTATTTCATGATTTACCTGAAGCTTTAACAAGAGATATAATCTCCCCTGTAAAATATAGTGTTGATGAGTTATCAGATATTATTGCAGAGTATGAAATAATAAAAATCGAAGATGACATACTTCCTTTTATTCCAGAGGGATTAAAAGAGGAGTTTTCATATCTTTTAGGACTTTATGAAAATAATAAAAAAGATGAATTTTTAAATAAAATCAACTATAAAGATCAAATAAAAATTGTAGATAATATTGATGATTATAACCTTGATAAATATAATCCTATTGATGGGAAAGCTTTAAAACAGTGTGATAAGCTTTCAGCTTTTATTGAAGCTAGTTTATCAATCTCCCATGGTATAAAATCAAAAGAGCTACAAAGTGGGAAAAAACATATTTTTAAAGGTTTGAAAACGGTTCAAGGAATTGACTTTAAAGAGCTTGCAAGACAAATTGATGAAGAGTTTGGAAGTACAGGACAAACGCAAGCAAGATTTGATTTTGACTAAAAGAGGAGTTCCTCTTTTAGTTTAAAAACTATATTTTATATTTAAATATACATATCTTCCAGGTTCATTTAATAGCATTACCTCATCACTTGTTGATGAAAGTAAAGTTAAATCTTTATATGTATTACTTGTGACATATGTTTTATCAAAAACATTATCAACACCTAGTGTTATTACTGTATTTTTTATATAACTATTTTCATATTTTAAGTTTAAAATACCATATCCACCAAGATGTTGTTCACCATTTTCCTCATCATAGTTACTCCAAGCTTTTGAAGCAATATATGAAGCTTTAAAGTTATTTTTACCTACTTCATAATTCAAAGCAACTCTTGCTTTAAGTGGCGCAATTTCAGCTAAGTTTGTATCATTTTGTCCATCTAAAGCCTCATCTTTTTTACCTCTTTGGTAAGCTAAACCATAATCAAAATACAATTCATCACTTGCATAATAAACCCCACTTATATCAAATCCATATATTTTTGCATCTACATTTTCAAACTTATTTTCTACTTTTGAAGCATTGTAAACTATATAATCTTTTAACATAGAATAAAATAGTTTTGTTTTGATTTTAAAATCACCAATAGTTTTTTCAAAACCTAAATCTATTTCATAGTTTTTTGTTTGATCTAAATCTGGTGTTCCTACTAATTTTCCTCCACTTTTTTTAAAATACAACTCTCTTGCATCTGGAACCCTACTTGATTTTCCAATACCTGCAAAAAGATTTAAACTACTATTTGCTTTATATGTAGTTAATAAATAAGCATTTAAAGAGTTATAATCATTATCTTGTTCATTTCCATCAGTTTTTATATCAGTTCTATCATATCTTGAAGCAAGTTCAATATTAAAAGCATTTATATCTTTATTGTATTTTGCAAAAACTGCTTTATTTTTTGTATTAGTTTTTGAAATACTATCTGCTAAATAAGGATTAGTTTTATTACTATACTCTCCCTCCCAACTTCTTTTGCTTGTATCTAAGCCTAAAGTTAAAACTCCATTTAAAAGATTCATATCATTTTGAAGTTTAGCACCTTTTATTTTTGATTTCATATGATTTGTCATTTCCATTGCACCATTTTTTCTATATGTTGTTGCCATAGGATGATCTACTTTTGAATAATAAGTATTAAATTTTAGTTTTTTAGAAAAAGTTGATAAATCATTTGCTATGTAATTAAAAGTATAAATATCAGAATCATCGTATATTGCGTCCATGCCAGTATTTGCATACAAAATGTCATCACTTCTATTAGCTGTATAAGATAGATTTATCTCTTGTTTATCATCTAGATTAAAGTATAATTTACTCATGAAAGTTCTCTTTTCATAAGCATCCATATCTTTGTATTTATCACTATACACTCTTGTGTCATCTTTACTATTTTTTTCAAGTTGTTGGGCTAAAGTATTGCCATCTCCATCTTCATACTGTTCGCTACTTTCAGTTGAAGCAGAGATAAGTGCTTTTATATCTTTTGTTCCTTTACTAAGTGTTGCAGAATACTTACTATAGCCATAACTTCCATAATTAACATTTACATCACCTAAAAAGCCCTCTTTTGGTTTTTTTGTATTTACTTTTACCTTAGCACTTAAAGTACCAAAATTTTCAACATCATAAGGTCCCTCAATAATTTCAACACTTTGTATGTTATTTGTAAGAACATGTGAAGTTGGTGGATCCATTCTATTTGGACATGCACCATATATTTTTGCATCATCTATTAAGATATTAATATTATCTTTTTTTTGACCTCTAATTATAATATCATTTGCAATACCACTTCGTCTTACAAGTGAGATTGAAGGTGATACTTCACTTAAAGCTTGTGCTAAATCTGCTGATTTTAGATTTTCATTACTAATATCTTTTACGACTTTTGAGTTTAATGTATCTGATACAAGAATTGATTCTAAGTTTATTTGCTCATTTGCACTTAAAACAGCAATAGCACTAAATGATAAAACTAAAGATTTTTTCATACTCTTCCTTTAAATTTTTTCAAATATTAGCTTTGATGTGTTAATTAAAAGTTAAATAATAAAATAATTTTTTGATATAATAGAAGAAAAAAGAGAGAATTAATGGCAAAAATATCTTTTGAAGTTGAGAGTAAAAACTTAAGCACTATTCTTACAATACTTAAAAGTTTAAAAATTGGAATGGTAAAAAATCTAAAAGTTGATGAATCAAAAAAATCCTTAAATACTCAAGATAAGCACTCTACACTTGCTACAACTAGTAAATATCTATCTAAAGATGAGTTCAAACAAAGATTAAAGAAGGGCTTGAAGTAGTATTTTACTACTGCCCTCCTCCTACACCTGATGCAAGTTCATCATGGGGAAATGTGTGTGGAATTTCATGGCAAACATTTTTTGACTCTTCAATTGCACTTATTAGCTCTTTTAAGTTTGCATAAGGCAATTCAATAGCACTTTTTTCACCTAATTCATTTGTAACTTCAACTCTAAATACTGGATAACTAGAGTCACCATATGGTTTTTCTACGTGAAATACTTCAATTAAACCAGTTTTCGTTTGAGAGATTTTAAACTCTTTTACTTTTATAGCTTCTCTTGACATACTAGCCTCCTTATTGCTTATTTATACAATAACAAACAAAAAGAAAAACTAATATAAATTAAAAGAACTAATTACTTTATGCAGGTTTAAAAGATTTTGTTGTTTTACAAACTTGAGGGAAAAGACAATTATTACAATCAGGATTTATAGCTTTACATGTGTATCTTCCAAAAAGTACCATTGCTTGATGAAAAATATGTAAATCATCTTTTAATTTTTTTACTAATTCTGCTTCTGTTTTTTCAACTGTTTTCTCATATGATAGTCCAAGCCTGTGAGAGACTCTAAAAACATGAGTATCTACAGCCATTAAATTTGCTCCTGTATACTCAATCATAAATACATTTGCTGTTTTATTTCCAACACCTGCTAGTTTTATTAACTCTTTTTCATTATGGGGAATATCACCATCATAATTCAAAATAACACTTTGTGCCATCTTTACAATATTTTTTGCTTTATTATTAAAAAAAGAGCATGATTTTAAAAGCTCTTTTACTTCTTCTATTTTTGCATCTGCTAGTGTAAATACATCTGGGTATTTTTCAAATAGTGCAGGAGTTATTATATTTACTCTTTTATCTGTACATTGGGCACTTAAAATAATTGCTATTAGTAACTCATAATCATTTTTATAATTTAATTCTGTAACTGCATTATTAAATTTTTCTTGAAATGCCTCTTTTATTATTTGAATTTCAGCTTTTGTAGCTTTTTTCATCTATTTCCTTAAATACTCTTTTATTTCAGAAAAGATATTTTTTGCATATGCATAGTTTATATCTTCTAATCTTATTAAGTAGTTTTCATCTTTTTTTGTTATTACAATCTCTTCTTTATTGAAATAATTCAATAATCCTTCATAAGTTTTCAAGGCATCATTTTTATTAAAAAGACCTACTTTTATATCTATTTTTTTACTTAAATCAGTTGTTGAAGTAAGTTTTAAAATATCTTTTAACTCACCTTTTTTTAGAATTCTAACTTCACTTAGCTTACCATCTTGTTTAATTTCAACTACTTGTGCAAGGCTTAAGTTTTTTGTAATATTTGATTTTTGTGAACTAACTTTTATATCACCACTTAAACTAGAGACTTTTTTTTGGTCACCTACAATAATTGTACTATTAGCAAAAGAAAATAAGCAAATTATAAAAAAAAGATTTTTCATTTGTTAATTCCTATTATAAAATTATCTGTTTGGATTTTAAACTGTTTAGGTGCAAGTTTTTCAATATTTCCTGTTTTTATTTTATAACTTCCTTTTTTAATTTTAAAATCTACTTTGTTATTTTCTTTGTTATTCTTATCATAAGAGTATTTTGATATTTCAAATATTGTTTTTACTCCCACATAAACTATAGTATTATCAAGAAATCTAATTTTTATTTTTGAAGTATCAAATGTTTTTATAATATCATTTTCTTTAATCTTAAAGCCAACGCCAATTATAGGTAATGTATCTTTTCCTCTTTGCACTAATGCTACTTGATTTTTACTATCATCAATAACTACTTTTTCAACAGTTCCTATATCATTTGCAAATGATAATGATATAAAAAGTAGTGTTAGTATTAAAGCTTTCAAAAATATACCCTTGTTTATTATTTATTATTATGTTAACATTTTTTAGCTAACATTTAACCTATGAAGGCTTTATTTAAATACTTAGTAATTTTTATCATTGTTTTTTGCTCTATATTTTTTACTTTTAAAAGCTATCCAGATTTATTTTTAAATCTTGACAATGAAATAAAAAGCTTTTTATTAAAGCACAAAAATAAAAACCATCAAAGTAAAAATGTAATAATAGTTGATATTGATGATAAAAGTATAAATCAAACTTCACAATGGCCTTGGAGAAGAGATCTATTTGCTAAATTAATAGATGAATTGCAAACAACAAACTTAAAAGTTATTGGTATTGATATTATGTTTTCAAAAGAAGATATAAACTCTCCTTTTAATGTACTAAAATCACTTGATTTGAAAATAAATAGACAACTTCCAAATTATGATGAACTTTTTTCAAAAGCCATTAAGAACTCTTCAAAACCCATAATTTTAGGATATCATTTTTTTAATAACTCTTTTAAGCAAAAAATATCACAAAAGCCAACTACTGTAGGAACTTTAAAAAAAACAAAACTAAATAAAATAGATATTTTAGAAGCAAATAATATTAATATGAATATTTCTTTACTACAAAATAGTGCTTATTCAAGTGGCTTTTTAAATATTATAAATAATAATTCTCCTATTTTAAGCAATGTTCCTTTAATAATAAAGTATGAAAATGAACTTTACCCATCTTTTGCACTAGAAATAATAAGAACACTAAAAGATAATAAAGATATTCTTATTAAACAAATTGAAAATTCAAGCTATAAAATAGAACTTGATAATTTAAATATTAGTGTAGATAAGAAGGCATCATTAAGTTTAAGTTATTATAAAAATAACTGTTTTAAAACCATATCAGCAGTTGATATTTTAAATAAAAATTATGACAAAACAATCTTTGATAATAAAATAGTTTTAATAGGAAGTTCAGCTTTAGATGTGGTAAGTTTAAATAACACATTAATAGATAAAAAACTATCTACTACACAAATTCATGCAACAATAATAGAAAATATTTTAAACAGCAATTTTTTTATAAATGTAAACTGGCAAGATAATTTTATAAGTGCATCGATTTTTATTATTTTTACATCACTTTTTTTAACTCTTTTTTTCAATAAACTTTTATTTAGTTCATATGTTAGTTTATTATTACTCTTTTTTATAAGCTTTACTATTTGCTACTTTTTTTATATTGAAAATATATTTATAAATAGTGCTTTTATTTTTCTGTCTTTAATAATTGCTTTTATTTGTACCATAACAATAATTTTTATCAAAAAAACAAAAGAGTTAATGACATTAAAGAAAAAATTTGCAGCTAAAGTATCAAATAATGTAATGAATGATTTGTTAAAAGATGAAAATAGTCATTATTTAAGAACAAAACAAAAAGATATTACAATTTTCTTTAGTGATATTATAGGGTTTTCACAAATAACTAACAAAATTAATGATCCTGAAAAACTAACAAAATTTTTAAATAAATATATGAATCCAATGACTAAAATCATTATGAAAAATAAAGGTACTGTTGATAAATTTATAGGTGATTCTATTATGGCTTATTGGAATGCTCCTTTTAGTGTAAATAATCATCAAGACCTTGCATTAACATCTGCACTTGAGCAACTAAAAGCCTTAGAAGAAATAAATAAAAACTATGAAGAAAATTCACCTTTAAAAATAAAAATTAGAATAGGAATAAATAGTGGAAAAGCTTATGTTGGGGAGATGGGTGCAGATGATAGAAATGACTATACAGCACTTGGAAGTGAAGTAAATAAAGCTTCAATTTTAGAGCAAGCTTGTAAGATTTATAAAACCTCTTGTATTATTTCACAAAGTGTAAAGATTGCATTAAAAAAAGATTACACAATTAGACTTCTTGATACTATTTCCATAGAAGATACAATAAAAGCACCTTTTAATATCTATGAAGTTTTTAAAGAGGGAAAACCAACACAAGAAGAGCAAATACAAATAGACTCTTTTGAGAAGGCTTTAGGGTTATATTATAAAAAAGAGTTTCAAAAAGCTTTGGATATTTTTCAAGAACTAAAAAATAAAAATAGTATTTTAAATACTTACGCTATAAGTTTTCATATTAAAAGATGTGAAAAATGCTTACTAAATACAAGCTTTTTTTCTCCTGTTACTATCATAAATAAAAGGCTTATTTCAAGATAAGCCTTTAGAGTTTTTTAATTTTATCTATTTCATCTCTTAATCTAATAGCTTCTTCAAAATTTAACTCACTTGATGCTTTTTTCATTTTTTTGTTTAATTCAAGTAGTAGTTTTTTCTTTTCACTTGCTGGCATTTTATCTAATTTTTGTTTCTTCCAAGCCAAATCATCATACTCTTCAAGTTTTAGATTTTGATCTAGTTTTCTTTTTGTTGATTTTGGAGTAATGTTATGTTTTTTATTATACTCCTCTTGGATTTTTCTTCTTCTGTTTGTTTCATCAATTGCAAACTGCATAGATCCAGTAATTCTTTTAGCAAAAAGAATTACTCTACCATTTTCATTTCTAGCACCTCTACCCATTGTTTGAATAAGTGAAGTTTTACTTCTTAAAAAGCCCTCTTTATCTGCATCTAATATGGCAACTAGGGAAGTTTCAGGAATATCAAGACCTTCTCTTAAAAGATTGATTCCAATAAGCACATCAAACTCTCCAAGTCTTAACTCTCTAATAATTTGGTTTCTTTCAATTGCATCAATTTCACTATGCATATATTTTACTTTTATTCCCAAATCAGAATAATAAGAAGCTAGCTCTTCTGCCATTTTTTTAGTTAATACTGTTACTAAAACCCTTTCATTTTTCTCTACTACTTTTTTAATTTCATCATAAAGTTTTTCTACTTGATATTCACTATCCATAATCTCAATAACAGGATCTAAAAGACCTGTTGGTCGAATAATTTGTTCAGCTACTACCGCACTTTTTTCAAGTTCTAATTCATTTGGTGTGGCACTTACAAAAACAAAGTGTGGTGCTTTATTTATAAATTCATCAAATTTTAAAGGTCTATTATCAAGTGCACTTGGTAGTCTAAATCCATACTCCACAAGTACTTCTTTTCTACTTCTATCAGCTGCATGCATTCCTCTAAATTGTGGTAAAGATACATGTGACTCATCAACAATTAATAAAAAATCCTCTTTCATTTGTTCAAAATAACTTATCAAAGAGTAAGGAGTTTCTTCTGGTTTTTGTCCAGTAAGATGTCTTGCGTAGTTTTCAATTCCTTTACACATACCTGTGCTTTCAATCATCTCTAAATCAAATTCAACTCTTTGTTTTAATCTTTGATACTCCACTTGTTTATCTTCTTGTTTGAAAAACTCAAGTCTTTGCTTTAACTCTTCTTCTATTTGTTTTACAGCAACTGCTAGTTTGTCATTTGAAACAACAAAAGGATTAACAGAGTATATTATTACTTCATCTAACTCTTTTATTCTTGTGTTAGTTAAATATTCGTGCTTACTAATTGTTTCAACTTCATCACCAAAAAACTCAACTCTTATAAATTCATCCTCAAAATAAGCAGGAAAAATATCAATTACATCTCCATTTACTCTAAAATCTGACCTATCAAAAAACTTATCATTTCTTTTATATCCCATCTCTACAAGTTTTAATAAAAACTTTTTTTGTGAGTATTCAAAACCAACTTCAATTCTTTGAACCATTGCTTTATACTCTTCTGGATTACCTAAACCGTAATTTGCAGAAACAGAAGCAATTACAATAACATCATCAAAAGATAAAAGTGATGCAGTTGCACTAAGTCTTAATCTTTCTAATTCCTCATTTATTGAAGAGTCTTTTTCAATAAACAAATCACTTCTTGGGATATAAGCTTCTGGCTGATAGTAGTCATAATAAGAGATAAAATACTCCACATGATTATTTGGAAAAAATGCTTTAAATTCTGAATACAATTGTGCGGCAAGTGTTTTATTATGTGTCATAATCAAAGTTGGTCTTTGTGTTTTTTCAATAACTTTTGCCATTGTATAAGTTTTTCCACTTCCTGTTACACCAAGAAGAGTATTATACTTTTCACCTTTTATTATTGAATCACTTAAAGCTTTTATTGCTTGTGGTTGATCTCCTGCTGGTTCATACTCACTTACTACTTTAAACTTTGCGATAATCTATCCTTTATTGCTTATATGTTGTTAGAAAATAAAAAAGTATTGATATCTCTTTATTTGTCCAAATAACATCATCACTTAAAATATTTTTTGAAGCTTTTATATCAACATTGGCTTTATACTTTAATAAAATAGTTTGAATAAAACTATTTAATGACTTATTATCAAGGTTAAGTATATTTTTATGAAATAGCTTTTCTTTATTTGGTATAAAAAAATCTTTATCATTTTTATAAAGATTAAGTAACATAGATATTTGCCAACTATGCCACTCTTTTTTTTCTAATTGCTTTGTATTTAAACTTTTTATATCTAATACTTCAAAAGTATGAAATATCTTTCTTACTATATTACTATTTGTTGTAAAATCTAATTTTTCTATTTTCAAAGGCAATTCAAGTTGACTTATATGGATATGATTTTTTATTTTTGGATTTATATTTTTAAGTTTTGTAGCTTTTCTTTTATTATAAAAAATAAAAGGTAATGATAAAAATATAACTGCAATTATAAAAAATAAAAACTCTAAATTCATAAACTTACTTTCTTGAAAATATTTTCCTTTAGGACCATATACTCACTACTACAACAAAGAGAAGGTACATTTACATATCTTTTAGTTCCAAAATCATACTCTTTACCTTGGTGAAAGTGTCCTTCAATAATAATATCTGCTTCAAAATTTTCAACTCTTTTTTTCGCTAACTCTTCAAAAGCTGTAAAATTATGGCAAATATTTTTTTTCATCAAAGAATAATATATATTTTTTGAAATAAAATTATTATAATCAATAGAGTTTAAAAATTTTAATAACCTATGGTTTCTAATAATTTTACAATAAATATTATATAAATTTGGAGTAAAATTATCTCCATGGGAAAGTGCGAGTTTTTTATTTTGATACTTCATAAAAATAGCTTGATCTTCTCTTTTTACTACTAATACATCTTTAAATAAAGGTTTCATATTATAATCATGATTTCCCTCTAAATATATTATTTTTATCTGTTTTGCAAGTTCATTTATTATATCAATAAGCTTTTGATTTCTTTTTACAAAATAACTGCTTTCAGATGAGATAAAATCAAACATATCTCCCATCAAAAAAAGCTGTTCAGTCTTAATCTTTTTAGATTTTAGTTTTTCTAAAAAGATTAAGAACTCTTGATTCTTTTCATTATAGTGCGAGTCTGCTACAAAGATTGCACCATCATTTATATTAAGGTGCATAGGCAATTTTAGGTATTCCTTCGCCCTCTTCAAAGCCACACATAATATTTGCGTTTACAACAGCTTGTGAAGACGCTCCTCTTAATAAATTATCAATTGAAGAGTTAATAAAAAGTGCTTTACCATTTCTTGCTACAAAAATATCACAAAAGTTTGTTCCTGATGTTGATTTTATATCAACTGCACTATTTCTAACTCTTACAAACTCACTATTTTTATAACTTTTTTCTAATATAGCTTCCACATCAACTTCTTCTTTTAAGCTTGCATAAACTGATACTAGCATTCCCCTTGTAACAGGTATTAAATGTGGTACAAAATTAACACTAAAATCTTTATCTTTAAGAAGTTTAACTTTTTCTTGAATTTCAGGCATATGTCTATGCTTGAAAGGATTATATGCATGAGTATTTTCGTTTATATGAGCAAACTGTGTTATCTCATTTAACTTTTTACCTGCACCTGTAACTCCTGATTTTGCATCAATAAATATTGGACTATTTTCATCAATATAATCTACAAAAGGAAGCAAAGCTAAAAGTGAAGCTGTTGGATAACACCCAGGATTTGCAACTAAGTTTGCATCTTTTAATTGATTTTTATAATACTCAGGTAAGCCATAGACTGCATTTTTAATATTCTTTTTATCTTCATGGGGACAATAGTGTTTTTCATAATTTTCAAGTTCTAATCTATAATCAGCACTTAAATCAACTACTTTGACACCCAAAGCTAATAACTCTTTTGCAAAAGACATAGATGTTTTATGTGGTAGTGCTAAAAAAGCAAGTTTTGCAACTTTTGCAACTTCATTTGCATTTGCTACTTCCACAGGCATATCAATTAACCCTTTTAAGCTTGGATGCAAATCTTGTACATTTACATCTCCTGTTGAGTTAGCTATATATGAAATATTAAATTTTGAATGAGTAATTAATATTTTTATTAGCTCTAAACCAGTATAGCCACTAGCTCCAATAATTGCTACATTCATTATAAATTTATCTCCTTATAATAAACTTCTAATACTTCAAAAGTTCTAACACCTCCTGGAAGTGTAGCTTGAAGTTCATCTCCCTCTTCTTTTCCCATTAACTGTTTTGCTAAAGGTGAGTTAAAAGAGATAAATCCTTTTTCTGCATTTGATTCTATTCCACCAACAATTGTATAAGTATACTCTTCATCTGTATCAACATCTACTAAACTAACAGTTGACCCAAAACTAACTTTATCATGTGGTAGTGTTGAGGGATCAATAATTACTGCTTTACTAATAATATTACTTAATTCTGCGATTTGTGTATCAATTAATTTTAATTTATCTTTTGCAGCATGATACTCAGCATTCTCTTTTAAATCTCCTAATTGTCTTGCTTCATCCAAAGCAATAACAGTTTGAGGTCTCTCTTTTGATTTCAAGAAGTCTAGATTTCCTGTAATTTTTTCATATCCATCTCTTGTCATAGGTTCTTTTTCCATCAACGACTCCATAAATTATTTTATGCTATAATATCTAAAATTTTTAAAAGAGTAGATTAGATGAGATATGATAGAACAAAAAAACTATTTGGTGAAGAAAACTTTAATAAATTTACAAAAGCAAAAATTATACTGCTTGGAGTTGGTGGAGTAGGAAGTTTTGCCCTTGATGCACTTTATAGGACAGGCGTTACTGATATTACTATTGTAGATTTTGACACATATGAAGAGTCAAATTTAAATAGACAAATGGGTAGTGAGGGTAACATTGGAAAAGTAAAAGTTGAAGCATTAGCACAAAAATATCCAAAAGTGACACCAATTCATGTTAAGATAACAAAAGAGTGGATTGATAACTTTGATTTTTCACAATTTGATTATATTTTAGATGCAATAGATGATGTAATACCTAAAGTTCATCTAATAAAAAAACACTATACTAAAGTAATTAGTACAAGTGGTGGAGCTAAAAGAATTGATCCTAGTAAAATTGAGTATTTATCTATTTGGAAAACGTATAATGACCCATTTATTAGAAAAATAAGAACTGAGCTTAAAGCACAAGGGTTCAAGAAAAAGTTTAAAGTAGTTTTTTCTTCAGAAGAGCCTTTATGTATAGAAAAAGGAAGCTTTGAAGGAGTTACAGGTTCATTTGGTCTTATGATGGCTTCTGTAACAATAAAAAAATTGTTAAATAAGAAGAAGTAAAATAACTTTTATAAAAAAGTTGATTATAAGAAAAAAAGATATATAATTTAAGTATCACATAAAAAGGAATAATATGAGCGATATTAATAGTAGCGTTGAACAAATGACACAAGGTCATAAAAGAAATGTTCAACAATTAGCCGTATTTTACACTAGTCATAACAATATTTATGCAATCAATATTGCAAAAGTAAAAGCTTTTGTTATTAAAGAAGAAGTAACAATAAATGACACACCAAGTGATTCAAATATAATTGCAGGTATTGCTACTATTAGGGGTGAACCTGTTACTTTAGTAAATTTAGATGCATGGCTAGGCCAACAAAAAATGCAAATAGATGAGTATAAACTTATAATATATTGTGAATTCAATCATAAAAAAGTAGGATTTTTAATTAAAGATATGTTAGATATTGTTGAAAAAACTACTGAAGAGTTAAGACATACAGAAGAGACAAACTCAAAAATAACATATACAACTTATGTAAGAGTTAATGATAAAGATGAGTTATGTACTGTATTTAATGCTGAACAACTACTAAAAGATATTGGTTGGACAGGTGATGGACAAGATGAAGTTAACAAATATGTTGATGCTCCTTTAATATCTGATAAATTAGTTCTAGCAGCAGAAGATTCAGGAGTTGCAAGGGAAGTATTAAGAAAATTTTTCCAAAAAGCAAAACTAAAATTTGAAATTTATAACAATGGTGCTTTATTACTTCAAAGAATACAAGAAGTAGATCCAAATAGTATAGGTTTAATTATAACAGATATTGAGATGCCAGAAGCTGATGGTTTCCAAGTTGCATCTTTTATAAAAGATAATAGTTCACACAATCATATTCCTGTAATAGTTAACTCATCTATGACAACAGATGCTGTTAAAAATAAAATGAAAGATATTGGTGTTGATGGTTTTATTGGTAAAACAGATGTTCAAGCCTTATATGAAGCTACTAAAAAATTCCTACTTAATTAATATTAGATGAGACTTTGCTCATCTAATATTTTATTTAGATTCTAACCAAGTTTTTAGTAGTTCTATTTGTATATTTGTCTGTTTTGTAGATGTTCCACCAAATGAATCTCTTGCATTCATTGAAGCTTCTAAATCAAGATAATTTAAAATCTCTTCATCTATATTACTAATTTGTTCATTTGAGTTTCTTATTTCTTCAATTGTTAGTTCACTAATATCTTTATTTAATTTATTTGCTGTTGCTACTACATCTTTTGTAATATAATAAGCTGTTCTAAAAGGCATATTTTGTTTTTGTACTAAATAATCAGCCAAATCAGTAGCACTTAAATGCCCTATTTTACAAGCATTGTACATCTTATCTTCATTTACAATCATAGTTTTAATTACTTCATTTAAGATTGCAAGGGATACTTCTATTGTCTTAACAGAATCAAATACACCCTCTTTATCCTCTTGTGTATCTTTATTATAAGCTAGTGGTAAACCTTTCATTACTGTAAATAATGAAATTAAATTACCATATGCTCTTCCTGTTTTACCCCTTAAAAGTTCAGGAACATCTGGATTTTTCTTTTGTGGCATAATAGAAGAAGTAGTTGCATACTCATCACTCATTCTTACAAATTGGAACTCATATGAAGACCAAGTTACAAGCTCTTCTGAAATTCTACTTATGTGCATTATTGTTGTACTTATATTAAATAAAATCTCCAAAGCAAAATCTCTATCACTTACGCTATCCATTGCATGAGTTGTAGGTGAATAAAATCCAAGTTGTGAACATGTACTATCTCGATTTATATTATGAGGTGTTCCAGCAAGGGCAGCACTTCCTAAAGGTGAAAAGTTATTTCTTTCATATGAACTTTCAAATCTTTCATAATCTCTTTTAAACATATTTGCATAAGCTAGTAAATGGTACCCAAAATTGATAGGTTGAGCATGCTGTAAATGTGTCATTCCAGGTATTAAAGTAGTTGTATGTTTTGAAGCTACATCAACAAAAGTATTAATTAACTCTTTTATTTGTTGTTTGATACTTATATTTTTATCTTGTACATAAAGTCTAAAATCAGTTGCAACTTGATCATTTCTACTTCTTGCTGTGTGAAGTCTTTTTCCAGCTTCACCTACAATTTCAGTTAATCTACTCTCAACTGCCATGTGAATATCTTCATGCTCTATTTTAAACTCAAATTCACCACTTTCAATTTCTTGTTTTACTTGTAAAAGTCCTTTATGGATTGCTTCTTTATCTTCTTTTGATAAAATTCCTTGTTCAAAAAGCATTTGACTATGTGCTATTGAGCCTTTTATATCTTGTGCATAAAGCTCTTTATCAAACATAACAGAAGCATTAAACTCATCTAATATTTTTGCATTTGTATTTTTTAAAATTTGATTATTTTGTTTTGACATTAACTTTTTTCCTCAATCTTTTTAATGGCATCTTTTATAATTGCTAATATTTTATCTTTTGCTTCATCTTCATTATTTTCAGGTACATCCCATCCAACAATAGACATATATTTATCAACAAGTGAATTTACATCTGAAATAATAGTATCGTGAAGTTGTGCTAACTCTTTATCTTGTGCAGTCATAATATCCCCTTTTTTAGTATTAAAGGATATTATAACATAACTATGATTGTACGAAAGTTTGTAAAGGCTCTTTTTTAGAAATGCTTGCATACTTTCTCATTCCAAGTACACAATTTATAAAAAATAAGATATTAGATAAAATAAATAAAATTGCTGCTATAGTTATAAATATTTGACTAAAAAAACCATATAATAAAAAGAAAACATATGAAGCCATATAAATATAAAAATGAATTTTAATTAAATCCTCATGAATTATCTCTTTTATTGTTGGAATATCAAAGTATCCTTTGGAACTTAGATGAAACCAACATAAAAATGGAATAATTTTATAAACCATTCCTTGTAATAATGAGAATAAAAATCCAAAAGCAAATAAAATAGTTAAAAAATAAGATGAATCTTGTGGAACAAAAAGCCAATTTAACATTGCTATTACAAGAGAATATAAAGATACTTTCCAATACCAAAGTGTTACATCAGAAACAGGTCTTCTTCTATTATTTAACGAATTTAGTCCATGAAATGCATATATAACAAAAAATATTGCAAATAGTACTTTATAAATATAAAAATTAAGGTCTAAAAATGCAAAAGCAAAATAAGAAATAATAAGTAAAAATATAGATAAAGGAAGTCTATTTTGAACTGATTTAGGAAAATCTAAAGCAACATAAAACATAGGTATTACTTGAAAAGAGACACCAATAATAAGTAATGCAGCAAAGCCAAATATACCAAGTAAAATATGAATATTTACAAAAGATAAATAGTTTGAACCCATATTACCACTTAAATGTGCACCAGCTAAATGTAAACCTAAAAGTGCTGTTAAAACCCCTGCAATAGCAAATAGTTTCATAACATTTACCGTAGAAGTAACATATTTTACTTTAAATAATAGTCTTATTGCTGTAATAAAAAAAGTCAAAAAAGATATAGCTAGACAAATAATCGCTGCAATTAAAAACTCATTTTGATAATACAAAAACTTTAATACAAAAAATATAGTTCCCAATGTTAAAAAAGTATGCACAACTGTTGCAAAAAGCTTGGCTCTTTTAATAGGTGCACCTGCAAGTACAGGCATCATTTGTTGCATTGCACCAAAAATTATCATTGATAATACACCTAAAGTAAACATATGAACCATAGCTATAGTTTCACTTGAAAACCTATTTGTTATAAGTTCTGCTGGATAAATTAAAAACATTACTCCAATTAGCATAGCAAAAATTGGTGCTGTTAAAAAAAACCTAAAAGGTACAGAAATTGGTGGTGCTTGATCTAATGATAATCCTTGGTTAAACATCTATTTCACTCTTTTTAATTCTTTCATTTTTTCTATAACTGAACTTTTTTGTTCTTGTATATGAGCATCAGCCATTGCATAAAGCATTTGCTCTTCTTTCATATTATGTTGTTGCGTAAGCATCATCAAACTTTCACTTAATCCAAAAAAATGATTCTTATCTTGCTTAGCAATATCTTCTCTCATTTGAGAAACAACATTTAGCATTTGTGCATGTTCCATTCTCATAACTTGAGTTGGTCCATTTGTCATGCCCGTGATCTCTTCAAAAACTGGAAACATTACTTTTTCTTCCATATCAAAATGTGTTTGTAAATCTTTTGCAAATTTTTCAAAACTCTCTTCTGATTTTGCCCAATCTTGTGAAGCTACTGCATTTTCCATATTTGCAAACTCTTCATCGCACTCTCTATGATCTTGTGTAAGAAAAGATTTAATTGTTTCTTCCATAATTTAGCCTTTTATGTTTTTATAAAATTGTACATAAAAAAGTAAATTAATAGATTGATGAATATCAATAAAAGAGAGTTCTCTCTTTTATTTGATAAATTTAAATAGGTAAAACTCTTAAGTTTTCGTCAATTTTTTGTTTTAATATTGACTCAATAGCGTATAATGTTCCAGTACTTCCAGAAGCACATCCTGAACATGCACCTAAGTATCTAATATATAAGTCATAATGAGGTAAGTTTTCTTTAATATCAATAATTTCCATATTACCACCATCCATTACAAGCATTGGTCTAATATCTTCATCTAAAACTGAATCAATTGCTTTAATTCTTTGAACTAAAGTCATCTTGTCAAAAGTTAATTCACCACTTGCACTTGCATCAGCTGCATCTTTTAACTTTTCTTCATCCATTGAAGCTCTTGTATCTTTTAAAATATCTACTAAGTAAATATCTTTTTCTTCATGTCCACCTGGCTTGATACATGATTTACAAAATGCACCAGCTTTTGTATAATCTGTGATTTCTTCAACTGTTTTTAAATCATTAATTTTAATTACTTCTTTAATAGTTGCTAATGAAACCCTTGCACATTCACAAATAATCTCTTCTTCTTCAAAAGATTCCATATCAACACCTTTATATTGTGATGCTGCTTTTTTAATAACATCATACGCCATAACAGAACAGTGCATTTTTTGAGGTGGAACAGCAGGTGTATCTGGATTATCTCTTAATGCTTTTTCAACATCAATATTTGTAATTTTAATTGCTTCATCAACTGTTTTACCTACACATAACTCAGCCATAACATCACTTGATGCAATTGCTGTACCACATCCAAAAGATTTGAATTTTGATTCTAAAATTTTATCTGTAGCTTCATCAACTGCCCAATAAAGTCTAACTGCATCACCACATGATTCTGCACCAAAATCAGCAATAATAAGTTTTGCATTTAACTCTTTTGCTCTTTCTTCTGTAATTTCCCCTTGATGTTGAGGATTATTCATTCTATTTACAACTTGATCTGAATACTCATCCCAAATAGATCCGCTAATTAAATCATTTTTTGCCATTTTATTATTCCTTTTTATTTCTTTTTATAATCCAGATTCATGTGATTTTGGTGCATATGCATAAGAACTTGATAAGTTTCTTAATCTTTTAACTGCATTTACAATTACCTCAATCGCATAATCAATTTGCTCTTGTGTATTAAATCTACTTAAGCTAAATCTAACTCCAGTATGTGCTAATTCACTATCACTTCCAAATGCATTCATTACTGGGTTTGCTTCTAAATCCTCAGATGCACATGCACTTCCTGTACTAGCACCTATTCCTTTTTGATTTAAATCCCATAACATAGATTCACCCTCAACACCTCTAATTGAAATAAGCGTTGTATTTGGAGTTCTATTTTCAGTTCCACCAATAACAAGTGTTTCAGGTAGTTCTAAAATTGCACTTTCAAGTCTATCTCTTAATTTTCTTACATGATTATCTTCATAAGCCAATGCCATTTCATTTGTAGCTAAATGCATAGCATATCCCATTCCTACCATTGATGCAACATCAACAGTACCAGCTCTTTTGCCACCCATTTGCTCACCACCATGTAGTAATGGAGTTAATTTTACACCTTTTTTAATATATGTTCCACCAACACCTTTTGGTCCATGAAATTTATGTGCTGAAAAAGACATAAAATCTAAATTTGCTTTTTGTACATCAACAGGAACTTTTCCAATTGCTTGTGTTGCATCTGAGTGAAATAATACATTTGCTTCTTTACAAATTTGCCCAATCTCTTCAATAGGAAAAAGTTTTCCAGTTTCATTATTAGCCCACATAATACTAACTAAAGCTGTATCTTCTTTAATACTATCTCTTACTGTATTTGCTTCAATAACGCCATTTTCATTTACTGGCAAATAAGTAATGCTCACGCCTTGTGATTCTAAAAATCTACATGCTGCTGTAACTGCTGGGTGTTCTACTTCTGAAGTTACAATGTGATTTTTATCACCATTTAATATCTCATCAACCCATACACCTTTTATTACTGTATTAATGCTTTCAGTAGCATTTGAAGTAATAATAATGTCATCTTCATCATCTGCATTTATTCCAGTATATAAATAATCTAATGCTTCCATCATTTTTGGATGTGTTCCAGCTCCAAATCTATGTAAAGAGTTAGGATTACCATAAGTTTCACAGAAAAATGGTTTCATCTGTTCAAAAACTAGTGGATCAACCATTGTTGTAGCATTGTTATCTAAATAAACTTCCATCATATTTCTTTTCCTAATCGATAATTTAATTGTATTACCATTTATTTTTTTGTATTCTATTGAAAATCGGATAAAATTTGTCTTAATTAAATAACTTAAACTTTGTTATTTACTAAAAGTAACAAATTTTTAAAATAATATTTTATCTTTAATATTATTTATATTCACTTTGACAAGATAATTGAAGAAATTAATCTTTAGAGTTGATAGAGTTTTTACTAATAAATAGATATTATAAATTAAAATTTTTTTTACACACGAAGGATTAAAATGAAAAAGTTAGTTTTATTATTATTATCAGCTACTTTTCTTTTATTATTTTCAGGATGTTCTGATTCAAATAATGAAAAAAAAGAAGAAAATAAGATATTAAAAGTTGGAATGGAATTAGCATATCCTCCATTTGAAATGAGTGACAAAGATGGAAACCCAACAGGTGTTTCTGTGGATTTTGCAAAAATGATTGCAAGATCAATGAATAAAGAATTAAAAATAGAGAATATTGCTTGGGATGGTCTTATTCCATCACTTAAAACAGGAAAAGTTGATATGATTATTTCTTCTATGACTATTACAAAAGAGAGAGAAAAATCAATTAATTTTTCAATTCCTTATGCAAAATCTGCATTAGCAATACTTGCAAATAAGCAATCAGGAGTAAAAAGTATTGATGATTTAGACCAAATAGGTAAAACTGTTGCAGTTAAAAAAGGTTCAACTGGTCATGTTTATGCACAAAAACATTTAAAAAATGCAAATGTTTTAGTTTTTGATAAAGAAAATGCTTGTGTTTTAGAAGTTGTTCAAGGAAAAGCTGATGGATTTTTATATGATCAATTAACAATATATAGAAACAACATGAAACACAAAGATACAACTGTTGCACTTTTAAAACCTTTTCAAAAAGATTTTGAGTATTGGGGAGTTGCTTTAAGAAAAGATGATACTAAACTAAAATCACAAGTTGATGAGTTTATAAAAAAAGCAAAAGATGATGGAACATTTGATGATTTTGCTTATAAATATTTAGAAGATGCAAAAAAAACATTTGATAAATTAAATATATCTTTTTTCTTTTAGGAGTTAACTATCAAATTCAAAGATTATTTTATAAATGAACTTTCACATAATAAGCAAGACTCTTTAAGTAAAAGGGTCTATGCTTTTAATCTAGCAATTTTAACAATCACTGTTTTTGCTATTTTATATTTTATGTTTTCAAATGTAAGTTATGATTTTGCTTGGGATAGTGTTTTTGAATATAGGCAAAAGTTTATTGATGGTTTTTTTATGACTATTCTTATTTCTATATTTGCATTGATTTTAAGTCTGATTATAGGTTTATTTTTTGCTTATGCTCAAAACTCTAAACTAATTTTTCTAAGATTTTTTGCGAGATTTTATATAGAAATAATTAGAGGAACTCCCCTACTTGTTCAAATATTAATATTTTTTTATGTTTTTGCTAATAACCTTGGATTTGATAATAGATATATAGTTGGTATTTTTATACTTGCTATTTTTGCTGGGGCTTATGTGTGCGAGATAATTCGTGCAGCTATTGAATCAATTGAGCTTGAACAATATGAAACAAGCATAAGTTTAGGAATGAGTAACTATCAAATGTATAGATATATAATCTTTCCACAAGCTTTTAAAAGAATGCTTCCAGCTTTAACTGGTCAATTTGCTACAATTATAAAAGACTCTTCATTATTATCAATTATATCAATTTCTGAATTTACAATGAATGCACAAGAAGTAAATGCTTATACATATTCTACACTAGAAAGTTATATTCCTCTAGCAATTGGGTACTTACTACTTACTTATCCCATATCATTTTATACTAATCGACTTGAAAAAAGTATCAAATAACAAATTAATATCTTTACAAGAACATATAATTATGCTACAATTTCCTAAATAAGACAATTAATGTCCTATTTAGGAGTTTTTATGAAAAATGAGACAATAAATAACGTTATACAAAATGATTATAGCCTTGGGTTTGAGACAATTGTAAACTCAGATACTTTTCCAAAAGGCTTAAATGAAGATGTAATAAAAGCAATATCTGCTAAAAAAGAAGAGCCTCAATGGCTACTTGATTTTAGACTTAAAGCTTATAAAAAATGGCTTACTATGGAAGAGCCAAATTGGGCAAAATTAGGTTATGATAAAGTTGATTATCAAGATATATCATACTTTTCTGCACCTAAAAAACCAATTGGTTCATTAGATGAAGTAGATCCAGAAATTTTAAAAACATATGAAAAATTAGGTATTCCCCTAGAAGAGCAAAAAAAACTTGCAGGAGTTGCAGTTGATGCTGTATTTGATTCAGTATCTGTTAAAACTACATTTCAAAAAGAGCTTGAAGAGTTAGGAATAATATTTTGTTCAATAAGTGAAGCTGCAAACAAATATCCAGATTTATTAAAAAAATATTTAGCTTCAGTTGTTCCATATAGTGATAACTATTTTGCAACATTAAATTGTGCTGTTTTTACAGATGGAAGTTTTGTTTATATTCCAAAAAATACTAAATGTCCAATGGAGTTATCAACATATTTTAGAATCAATGCTTTAAACACAGGACAGTTTGAAAGAACACTTATTATTGCAGAAGAAGGAAGTTATGTATCTTATAATGAGGGTTGTTCAGCACCTATTAGAGATGATAGCCAACTTCATGCAGCAGTAGTTGAATTAGTAGCATTAAAAGATGCACATATAAAATACTCTACAATTCAAAACTGGTATCCAGGGGATAAAAATGGTAAAGGTGGAATTTTAAACTTTGTTACAAAAAGAGGTATTTGTAAAGGTGATAATTCAAAAATATCTTGGACGCAAGTTGAAACAGGCTCACTTGTAACATGGAAATATCCATCATGTATTTTAAAAGGAAATAATAGTAGTGGAGAGTTTTACTCAGTTGCACTTACTTCACTTGCTCAGCAAGCTGATACTGGTACAAAAATGATTCACATAGGTGAAAATACTAAATCAACAATTATTTCAAAAGGTATTTCTGCATTAAATGGCTCAAATGCTTATAGAGGTTTGGTAAAAGTTGCAAAAAGTGCAAAAAATGCAAGAAATATTTCTGCTTGTGATTCACTATTAATTGGCTCAAACTGTTCAGCACATACATATCCATATCAAGATATAAAAAATTCAAGTGCTAAAATTGAGCATGAAGCAACAACTTCAAAAATTTCTGATGAACAACTATTTTATATAAGACAAAGAGGAATTAGTGAAGAAAATGCGGTATCATTAATAGTAAATGGTTTTTGTAAAGATGTATTAGAAGAGTTACCAATGGAGTTCGCAGTTGAAGCAAAAGCGCTTCTTGATGTATCACTAGAGGGTAGTGTTGGTTAAAAAAAGAGGTAAAAAAATGTTAAGTATAAAAAATTTAGATGTAAGTATAGCAAACAAAGAGATTTTAAAAGATTTCAATTTAGAGATAAATGAAGGTGAAGTTCATGTTATCATGGGTACAAATGGTGTAGGAAAATCTACACTTGTTAAAGCTTTAAGTGATCACTATGATTGTGAAGTAACAAAAGGTGAAGTAACTTTTAAAGGTAAAGATTTACTAGAACTTGATGCAAGCCAAAGAGCAAATGAGGGTTTATTTATGAGCTTTCAAAATCCTGTTGAAGTTCATGGCGTAAATAATATGTATTTTTTAAAAAGTGCAGTAAATGAAAAAAGAGCTTATAAAAACGAAGAAGAAGTAAATTCTGCACAATTTTTAAAAGAAGTAAAAGATATTATAAAAAAATACAACATAAATAATGAAGTTATAAAAAGAAATGTAAATGAAGGTTTTAGTGGTGGAGAAAAAAAGAAAAATGAAATGCTTCAACTTTTAGTATTAAAACCTGATTTAATTATGTTAGATGAGATAGATTCAGGACTTGATATTGATGCAATAAAACTTGTAGCAAATGCTGTCAATTCTATGCTTGATGGTAAGCGTTCAGTTTTGATGATTACGCATTATGATAGATTATTAGAGTTAATAAAACCTGATTTTGTACATATTATAAAAGATGGAAAAATTGCAAAATCAGGAGATTATAATCTTGCTTTAGAACTTCAAAAAAGAGGTTTTGAGGGATTAGGAGAGGATAATGAAAGTAGTTGAGATAGAAAACTTAAATCTTGATATTTTACCAACTAAAAAAGTAGAAGAGTTCAGAAGCTTTAATATCTATCCTATTTTTGAGAAAGATTTAGATTTTGATATTGAAAAAGATTTAGATTTAAATCAATATTCATACTTAAAAGATGAACATTTTTATAATATCTTTTTAGTAAATAATGAATTGGTTTTTGAAAACGAATTAAATAAATTTTTAGAAGTATCTTATGAAAAATTTGAAGATAGTGTAAATAAATTATATACTTTAAATAGTTATATAAATAAAGAAGCTTTAAATCTAACTATTAATGAAAAACTTGACAAACCTTTAAATATAATTTCAATTTTTCAAGGTAATAATAAATTTTTCACAAACTCTTTAAATATAAACATAAAAGCAAATGTAGATATTTTAGAGACTTTTCACAATGACTTATCAAAAGATTTTTTAATAAGTGCAAATAGAAAATATACAGTTTTAGAAGATGTAAAAGCAAATATTGCAAAGGTTCAAACTTTACAAAATGGAAATATTATTACAAACTATAAAACTGATTTAAAAAGTAATGCAATACTTAATCTTGTAAACTTAGAGTATAAAGCAGATCTTGCTTTAAATATCTTTGATAGTAAATTAGAAAATGAGAATGCAATTTTAAATATTGATGGAATTGTAAAAAATAAAGCAAAACAAAGAAGTGGTAATATTGCTTTTATTGAACATATTGCAAAAAGCACAACAAGTGATATTAAAATAAAACATCTTTTAGATGAGAGTGCCCATTGTCTTTTTGATATAAGTTCAACTGTTCAAAACAGTGCACTTTATTCAAAAGCTTTTCAAAATAGCCAAACTATTATTTTAAGTGATGATGCAAAAATAAATGCAAATCCAAGACTTCAAATTTATATTGATGAATTAGAAGCAGCACATGGTGCAAGTTGTGGTACTTTAAATGAAGATGAATTATACTATTTATGCTCAAGAGGTATAAGTAAAGCAAAAGCAAGAGAGATGATTATTGACTCTATTGAACTACAAGTTATTAGAGAAATTGAACTAAAAGCTATTAGAAGATATATCAAAAATCTAAAAAGGATAAATCATGTATAAAAAAGATTTTCCTTTTTTTAAAAATAGTAGTGTAGTATATCTTGATAATGCAGCAACAACACAAAAACCAAAAGAAGTTGTTGATAAAGTAGTTGATTATTATACAAACTTTTGTTCAAATACCCATAGAAGTAACCATGGGGGTGCAAATAAAGCCACAAAAGAGTTTGAAGCAACAAGAGACACACTAAAAGATTTTATAAATGCACCTCAATCAAAACAAATAATTTTTACAAAAGGTGTAACTGAGTCTTTAAATATGATAGCTTCAACTTTTGCAAAAGAGTTTGAAACTATTATTATCTCTTCATTGGAACATCACTCAAATATTACTCCTTGGCATATGCAAGGAAGAACTTTACATAAAGGACTTGAAGTTGTAAATGTAAAAGATAATTTAGAGTTTGATTTTGAACACTTTGAAGAGCTTTTAAAAAATAATCCAAACTCTTTTGTAAGCATAACTCATGTTTCTAATGCATTTGGTGTTATACATGACATAAAAAAAATTGCACAACTAACACACAAATACAATAGCTACTTACTAGTAGATGCAGCGCAAAGCTTGGCTCACTTTGAGGTTGATGTTCAAGATTTAGATGTGGATTTTTATGCTATGTCTTCACATAAAACATTTGGACCAACAGGAGTTGGAGCTTTATATATAAAAGAGAACCTACTTGAAAAACTTCCTGTTTATCAAACAGGAGGAGCTACAATTAATGATGTAAGTTTTGAAAGAAGTATTATGCTAGATGCTCCATATAAATATGAAGCAGGAACTCAAAATATTGCAGGAGTAATTGGCTTTAAAAAAGCACTAGATTACTTAAATAAAATCACACTAAAAGAAGTTTACAAACTTGAGCATGAATTATGCACTTATTTATATACTCAATTAAAAAAAGTTGAAAATATCATCTTATATAATGATACTAAAAATTCAACGGGAAGTAGAAGTTTTAATATAAAAAATTTAAATAGTGAAGATATTGGTATTTTACTTGACAAAATGCATATAGCAGTAAGAGCTGGTCACCATTGTGCTCAACCTATTATGAAAAAATTAAATATTGATGGTACAATAAGAGTAAGTATTGCTTTTTATAATACAAAAGAAGATATTGATATCTTTATAAAAGGTTTAAAAAAAGCGATTTTAATGCTAAAGGATTAAGATGGTTGAAAATAAAATTGATGAGATAAAAGATGATTTAGAACTTTTTGATGATGATTTACAAAAATATGAATATATAATTGATTTAGGTAAAAGTTTAGAACCACTTGAAGAAAAACATAAAAAAGATGAAAATTTAGTACAAGGCTGTACTTCAAAAGTTTGGTTAATATGTGAAAAAAAAGATGATGTTTTAGTATTTAAAGCTGACTCAAATGCAGCAATTGTAAAAGGTTTAGTAAAAATATTATTATCAATCTTTTCAGGAATGAAACCTCATGAGATTAAAGATTTTGATACACAAGTTTTACAGAAACTAAATCTTCAAGAGATTATTACACCAAATAGACAAAGCGGTGTACAAGGTATGATAAAAAGAATAAAAGAGTATGCAAACGCCTTTGCATAAGGAGAAAATATGAGTAATTTTACAAAAGAACAAATAGAAGATGTAGAGAAAAAAATAATATTTAATTTAAAACAAGTATATGATCCAGAGATTCCAGTAAATATTTATGATTTGGGTTTAATTTATAAAATAGAAATAGAAGAAAAAGAGCCATATTTACATGCAACTGTTACTATGACTCTTACAAGTCCTGCTTGTCCTGTTGCTGATTCTTTAATTGATCAAGTAAAGTATGTAACACAAGCAGTTGATTTAGTAGATGAGGCTTATGTTCATTTGGTATTTGATCCACCATGGGATAAAGAGATTATTTCAGAAGAAGGTAAAGATTATCTTATGATGAATGGAACGATTATTTAAACTATTATGCTTCTTTAAAAAAGATTATGAGATAATGACAAATAATTCAAAAAAAGAAGCATGATGGCAAAAAATAAGAAAAAAAGTAGTTCAGCATTTACAATTACAGTAGTTATAATAGTAATATTTTTTATACTAATAGCTTTTAAAGAAGCAATGGGAATTGGTGATAGTATATTTTCTCCTAATACAAAAAATTCAAAATCTGTAAATGAGCATATTCCACCAAAATTAAGATGGGAAAAATCATTTAGATTTGGAGATGATGAAGAAAAAGGAAAAGGTGGAGGAAACTTTTTACAATACCAAACAGACAAAAATAAAAATAAATAAAACCAATTAAAAAGGGGGATTACATGGAACTTCTTTATACAATTTTCATGGTAATTATTTTTATTGTTGCAATAATGCTAAGTTATAAAACTTTTCAATATACAAAAACTATGTGGAAATTTAAAAATAGAAAAAAAGATGGTAGTGAAGACAAAGATTTTAAATACTTTGATTAAAACTATTTAATTTACAAAGTTTTCCATATTACTTCATTTAGAAGATTTTATGAAAAACTTTGAAATTATTCTATTTTAAACTTTGTTCAAAAACTCTATCAAGCTTTGCTACTGCTAAAAACTTATCATAATATGCTTGGAAGAACTTCTGCTTTGCATTTGTAAGTAAGTAGTTTGCATCTGTTAAATCTGTTGGTTTAACAATACCCTCAGAATACTTATCATTTACAATTTTATAGTTTTCTTTTGCTTGCACTAATGCAAGTTTTGCACTATCATAATTTAAAAGTGCAACTTCTAAATCACTTTTTGCTTTTTGATATTGTAGTTTTATATCAAGTTTTGTTTTTTGTAGTTGCTCTTTTAATTGTCTCATTTTAAGTCTATTTATATCAATAGTTGAATATTTTATTCCACCATCATATAAATTCCATTTCAATTGAACTTGAGCTACTTTTTGATCATCTGGTTCTAAATCTTTTGGCATAGAGTCATCACCATATTTATTATAAGATAATGAAGCATCAATTGATGGTAAAAAATCACCTTTTGTTGAATCAACCTTTGAATCTATACTTTTAATACTCATTTTCAAAGCTTTAATTTCACTTCTATTATCCAAAAATTCAACTTTATAAGAATTTTTTTCAATAGCTATATTATCATCTAACTCTTCAATTGTTTGCTTTTGCAAATCAATTCCACCTAAAATATTACTCAACTCATATCTTGCAATTTTTAAATCACTTATTGCTCTTGTAAGATTTTGTTTTGCATCTAACATCTTTACTTGAATATCAAGCAAATCATTTTTTGCAATTAATCCTTGTTCAAATCTATTTTTTGAGTCTTCATATTGCTTTTTAAATAGTTTATAAGCAACTTCATATGTATCTTTATTTTTTCTTTTATTTAAAAACTCAATATATGCTGTTTTTGTATTATAAACAATATCTTCTTTAAAGGCAAAAAGAGTCAAATTACTTGCTTTTGCACTATATTTTGCACTTTTTACAAGATTATAATCTGAAAAACCATTAAATAAATTATAAGATAAAACTGCACTTGCACTTGAGTCTCTTTTTAAACTTTCATCTCTTGCTTTACTTCTATCTGTGTAAGCATAAGACAAATCAAGTTTTGGTTTAAAACCTGATTTGTTTAATTCTATATTCTCTTTTGCTTCATCATACTCATAATATTTTTGTTTTAATTCATTATTATTTTTTAATGCAAGATTTACTGCACTATTTATATCTAAAGCATTTGCATTTACTATAAATAGTGTACTTAATAATACTATACTTCTTTTTATCATGCTATTTCCTTACGCTTTACTAACATCAACAGGAGCTTTTACATTTTTTACTTTTTGTTCTAATTTAATAAAAAACATTAAAAGTGCAGGTGTAATAAATATAGTAAATATAGTAGATAATGCTAATCCACCAGTAATTACTGATCCTAAACCTCTATAAAATTCACTTCCTGGACCTGGAATTAATACAAGTGGTAACATACCAAAAATTGATGTTAATGAACTCATATAAATTGGTCTAATTCTAGTTCTAGTTGCTTCAATAACTGCTTTTTTATGCTCAAAACCATGATTTCTTATTAGATTTAAACTTTGGTGAACAATTAAAATCGCATTATTTACAACAATACCTACAAGAATAATAAATCCAAGCATTGTAAGTACATCAAGAGGCTGTGGTGCAATAAAGGCATTTGTCATTGCAAGACCTATGAACCCTCCAGCTGTTGCAAGTGGTACTGTAAACATAATTACGATTGGATATAAAAAGTTTCCAAATAGTGCTGACATTAATAAATAAATAATTACTAAGGCTAAAATAAAATTAATACTTAACATATCAATTGTTTGTGATAATTTATCTGCTGTACCACTAATATTTACTTCAACATTTTTTGAAACTTTACCTTCACTTTTTATTTTATCAATTGAACCTTTTAAAATTCCCATTGCTTCTTCAATTGTCATTCCAGGAGGTGGAGTGATTTGTAAAGTAATAGTTCTTTTACCATCTAAGTGTCTTATTTCACTAATACCTGCTGTACTTTGTGAAGTTGCTAGTGAACTTAAAGGAACAATTGAACTATTTGGTAATACAACTTGTGCATTTAAAATATCTTGTGGTGTTTTTATTTGGCTATCTTTTGCTTTTACAACTAAATCAATTTTTTTCTTACCATCTTGCTCAAAATCACCTATAATTTTACCATCCATATAAACATCAGCTATTACACCTAAATCATTTGCACTCATATTTAAAGAACGCAATGCATCTTGGTTTGGATGCAATCTAAACTCTGGATAAAGTAACTCAATTGATGGTACAGGTCTAACTTGAGCACCTTTAATGATTTGATTTGCTGCTAAGAATAACTGTGTCCCAACACCTGCAATCTCTTGTATACTCTCTCCACTAATATCAATATTTATATTGTTACCCTCACCAACACCACTTTCAAAAACACCACTTTGAATTGTTACTCCATAAGTTGATGGAAGTGAATTTACAATAGGTCTAAAAAAAGGTATTAACTCTTTTGCTCTTGATTCATGCATTGAAGTTCCACCAAAAAGGTTAAAATCTCCAAAAGATACAAAGAAAGCTCTATTAATACCAGGGTAACCATCTTTATCTTTATTAAAGTTTGGTTCGACTTGTTTCATTAAATATGCACCCATATCATATCTTTCTTGATAAGATAATCCTGGAGGTGGAATTAAGATATTAAAAATCAAGTTTTTATTTCCTTGAGGAAGGTAATCCATCTTTGGAAATAATAAGAAAATAATACTTAAAGATGAAATACCTAAAATCAGTATTGTCATAACTTTTGTAAAGGTATTTTTTAAAGATAAGTGTACAACACTCATAAATTTCTTTACAATACTATCACCTAATTTTGTAAGAGAACTTTTCCCTCTTGGCTCTTTTCCACTTATACTTGCAAACTTTTTCCAAAGCATTGGAATAACTGCAATTGATACAAAAAGTGAAAATGAAACTGCTGATGTTACAGCAATTGCTATATCTTTAAATAATTGCCCTGCTTCATCTTCAAGAAAAATAATTGGTAAAAACACTGCCATAGTTGTAGATGCACTTGCAATTAAGGCTCCCCAAACTTCTTTTGCACCAACATATGCAGCTTCTGGGATACTCATACCCTCTTTTCTATGCCTATCAATATTCTCTAAAACAACAATCGCACTATCAACTAACATACCAACCGCAAATGAAATCCCTGCTAAAGAGATAGTATTTAAACTTCTTCCTAGTAAATCAAGTACAATAAATGTACCAATAACAGAAATAGGAATTGCAATAGATACAACAGCTGTTGGTGAAATTGCTCTTAAAAATAGTATTAAAATAAAAATCGCTAAAGCACCACCAATCATGATATTTTGTTGTACTAAATCAACAGAGCCAACAATGTAACTTCTTTGGTCATAAATCCATTTTATTTTTAAACCTTTTGGTTTTAAAACTTTTTCATTTAATTCATTTACAACAGCTTCAACTTCGTTTGTAAGTTTTACAGTATTTACCTCAGAGTTTGGTTGAACCCCTAAAAAAATACCATCTTTACCCATAAACATCGCAACACCACTTGCTGTTTCATATCCAAAATCAACAGTTGCTACATCAGATACTAAAACTCTTTGATCTCTATTTGAAACTAACACTACATTTTCAATATCTTTTGTAGTTGCAAATTTATTTACAGTTCTAATTCTGTAAGCTCTTCTTCCCATATTTTGAACACCAGCAGATACATCAACATTTTCATTTCTTAAAATATCAATAACTTGATTAACTGTTAAGTTATAAGCAGCAAGCTTATTAATATCAAAGTTTACTTGCATTTGCTGTTCACGACCACCGCCGCCCATTGTTCCAGCAACTCCATTAACTCTTTTAATTACTGGTTTTATTTCATCTTCAAAATATGTTTTATACTCATCAATATGTCTATCATTACCCTCAAGTGTTTGAAGCATCATCCAAATAACTGGACTTGCTGTTGCTGTTTCTATTACAGGCTCATCAACATTATCAGGATAAGAACTTACCTCATCAAGCTTATTTGATACATCTTGAAGGGCTGATCTTAAATCAGTTCCTAACTTAAAAGTTAAAGTAATCTCACCATAATCATCATTTGCTGATGATTCATACTCTATTAGATTATTTAAACTTTTAAGTACATCTTCTTGTTCTTCAATAACTTCTCGTTCTATTTCATAAGGAGTGGCACCTGGCCATGTCGTTGTGATTTTTATCTCTGGTTTTGTAACATTGGGAGTAAGTTGATATGGTAAGCCCTTTAATGACAAAATACCAAACATTACAACAATTAAAACAGAAACGATTATTGTTACTGGATTTTTAATTGAAAACTTAATTAAATCCATTCATTTTCCTATTTATTTAAAACTTTTACTGGTTGTTTTGGGAAAACTCTCTCATTTCCTTTTACAACTATTTTCATACCTTCTTGTAAACCTTGTGCTTTAATACCAGCTTTTAATCCATCGAAACCAATAATTTGTACTGGAATCATATTTGCAATTGACTCTTCATTTATTGCAAAAATTACATCTTGACCAAATCTTTTAATAACAGCATCTCTGTTTATAATTAAAGCATCTTTTTTAATCTCTTTTGCAAGTTTTATTTTTGCTTGTGCTCCATCAAAAATAAATTTATCTTTTACAACTGCTTTAAATCTAACAGGAAATGTTCTTGTTAATTTATCCCCACTTGGAATTGCAGCATAAAGTTTTGCATCAACATTCATATTTGGTAATACAATTTTATATGTTTTTGTTTTACTTAATTCATCTACATAACCAAGTGGTAAATTAAACATCATTTCTATATTGTTTGTATTTACAATATTTGCAATTTTTGAACCACTATTAACCCACTCATTTAAATTTATCTCTTTTGAAACAATTACTCCATCATATGGAGCTTTAACAAGTTTTTTATTTTTTTGTATTTTTAACTCTTGAAGTTTTGCTTCTGATGAAATTAATTTTTGTTTTGCCAATTCATATGCTAATTGCATATCATCAAAAGTTTTTTGGGCAATTGATTTTTTTTGTACAAGTGCCAAATATCTATTGTAATCATTTTTTGAATTTTTCAATTCAACTTTTGCTGTATTTACAGCAGCTTGTGCAGATTTAATTTGTGCATCTAAAATTGATGAATCTATTTTAAGTAATGTTTCACCTTTTTTTACTTTTTTACCAACTTCAAAATATATCTTTTCTACAAGCCCATTTGTTTCACTAGCAAGAACTGAACTATTTTCAAACTTTACAGTTCCTGTAAACTCTGTTAATGGATTTATTTTTCCTTTTTCTAAAGAAGCTACATTTACCAATGCAGGTCCACCTTTTGCAAACAGTGAACAACTAATCACTGCTAATACTAATAAAACTTTTTTAATCACTTTGTCCCCTTTAAAGTAGTGCAATACTTTAATCTTTTTTTATTTCTACTAATTCAAAAAGACTATCTATAAACTTTTTACAAAGTACTTTAATATCCGCATCATTTTGAGTCATCTTTGTAATAGAAAGTCCTCTTTCATAAACCATAATTACTTCAACTAAATCAATAGCTTCATTTTTTAGCTCACCTTTATTGATACCTTCTTGTAAAATCTTAGTTAATTGTACTTGAAAAAATGAACTACAGCTACAGTTAAAATTTAACATTTGCTCATTTTCTTCGCTTAATACTATTGATAAATACTCTTTAAATCCATCAAAGTGCTTCATATTCTCTTCACTATCATCAATAGCAAATTTAAAAAAATGAAGTACTTTATCTCTTGTAGTTTTCTCTTTTTGAATATTTTTTTCAAACTCTTCATGATATTTATCTATATGAATATTTATTATTTCAAAAATTATATCCTCTTTATTTTCAAAATATTCATAAATTGTACCTTTTCCAATACCTGCTGTTTTTGCAGCTTGCGATACTGTAAGTTTTTTTATCCCTACTTCGTGTATTAAGTCACTACAAGATAGAGCAATTTCTCTTCTTCTTTCTTCTTTATTTACAATTTTTGGCATCAAACCTCCATAATAATAAGCTAATAGTATAGTCATGTTATTTTATGACTGACTGTCGGTCAAGTGGAATTATATAATTTTTATCTTAATAGAAACTTTTATTATCGACTAGTAGTCAATAATAAGAAATTTTTACTTTTTTAATTTATAAAATGTGTTTCTAAAAGTAGTGGAAGTAGTATTGATAGGAGTTTACCCTATCACACTATGAGCAGTTTTTTTGATTATTTGTTTGTTGTAAGTAGTTTATGTTTGTTATTTAATAGATATGATTTAATATCTAATCCAGCTTTTGAACAAGCATCTTGTAAACTCTCTTTTTTCTCTAATAATCTTAGAAGAACTTCTATTTTTTTGTTTGTTTTTATATGCGTAATTGACATATTATTCCTTTTTGTTTGTATTTGTTAATTAGTTTTGTTTAAGTTTTAATATCAACGTGAGAATTAATAAGTGCATAAACAGATGAATATTCATCCTAAAGTTTTCTAGTATACCCAAATAAAATATAAAAAGCAAGGGCTTATGTTTTTAATTTATATAATCTTTTTAAGAATCGTTATTAACTTTTAAGTTCAACTAGTGCATAATAGCTTAGAATGATTATTTATAAAGGTATAAAGTATGAATAGAACTAGTGAATCAGATATTGGGAAGCTTATACTAAGACTTACTGTAGCTATTATGATGTTATTTCATGGCTATGCTAAGATTATTCATGGAGTGGGCTTTGTAGAGAGTATGCTTATAAAAAATAACCTACCAGCTATACTTGCATTTGGTGTTTATATTGGTGAAATATTAGCGCCAATTTTTCTTATTTTTGGATATAAAACTCGATTTAGTGCTTTTATTATTATGTGCACTATGCTAATGGCCGTATATTTAGTACATCCTCATGATATATTTGAAATATCAAAACATGGATCACCTTTGCTTGAAACAATATATTTTTATATATTTACTTGTATTGCAATTATGTTTTTAGGAGCAGGTAGAATAGCAGTTGATTCAAAGTAAAAGTCAAAAGACTTTTACTTTAAACTTTTTATGATTTTTGATAAAGATTTATAAGTTATATTTAACTCTTCAAAATCAAGCACAGAAAAAATATTTTTTTCTAAATGACTAACTTTCGGAAAAAGTTCTAAAACTAAACTTTGTCCTTTTTTAGTGATACTTATAGGTTTGCTTCTTAAATCTTCTAAAAATACCTCTTTTTTTATATAGTGCTTAATTTCTAATCTTTTTATTATTTTTGTAATTCCACCTGATGAGAATTGCAGTTTGTCATACAAATCACTTGGCTTAAATACTTTTTTATCTGCTTCATGTAAAACTATTAGTAAATCTAATTCAGCAAAGCCAATATCATAACTTGATAAAAGTTTTTCAACCTCTTTTTTTAAAAGTTCATTTAAGTTATAAACTTTTGAAGCTATTTTATATATAGGATTTGTTTTAGTGCTATTTTGTTTTTTACTAATACTTGTTTTTGAAGCCATAATATTTCCTTTATTTCTTTATCAAAATATCCACAAGCTTATTTACAAAAGGTGCTACAAAAAACACTGCTGGAAAAGCTATAAAAAATGCTTTAATAAAAGCTGTTATCCATTTGTAAATAAACTCATCAATAAATCCTAAATTCAAAAATGTAATAGCAAAACTCATGATAAAAGTCATAAGCAGTGCCATCAAAAATGAAAATACCAATCGTCTATACTTTGCGTTTATCAATATTCTTCCTTATATTATTATTTATTTTTGAAAGATTCATTAATATCATAAATTTGTTTAATATTTAAGAAGAACAAGATAATTTTAAATTTGCGAACTCTTTTGGAGTTGCTTTTGCATACCTTTGAAAATCTTTATGCTCAGCAAAAGGGTTTTGAGCAATATTTAATAAATCATTTACTAAAGTAAAATCACCCTCTTGAGCTTTTTGTATTGCCTCTTGTAACATATAGTTTTTTATTATATATTTAGGATTAACCTTTTGCATACTTTTACATCTTTGATTTTGAGTTCTTGGATCTAAAAGTAAAACTTGCTTATACTCTTGTAACCACTCTTTCATAGCTAAAGGATAAATACAATTATCTAAAATAGATGAAAAATCATCTAAATTTTCAAGTTGTGATAACTTATAAAAAAATAGATTATAATCTATTTTTGAAGACTCTAATGCTTTTAGTAACCTAATAATCAAATCAAGATTTCTATCTCCACTTAAAGTTATATCAAGACCTAACCTTTTGTTCATAAGTTCTAAATACTCTCTTTCGTGTTGTGAAAAAAATGTTTCTAAATAGTTCTTTAATTTTTCAAAATCAGCAATAATACTTAAACAATCAGCTAAAACAAAAAGATTCCACTTTGCAATATATGGTTGATTGTTATATGAGTATCTTCCTTCTATATCTGTATCATTGCAAATACAATGCTTATCAAAATAGTCCATAAAACTAAAGGGTCCATAATCAATAGTTACACCAGAAACTGACATATTATCAGTATTCATAACTCCATGCATAAAACCATAAGTTTGCCATTTTGCTAAAAGTAATGCTGTTTTATCAACTAACTCATAGAAAAACTTTTCATATTTATTTTCATCATCTTTTAAATGTTTATAATTTTCTAAAATTACAAAATCAGCCAATGCTGTTATATTTTGTTTTGCGTCTTTACTTCTTGCAAAATACTCAAAAGTTCCTATTCTAATCCAAGAATCACTAGCTCTTAAAACAACTGCGCCTTTTTCTGCTTGAAAAGGATTTCTATAAACATTATGGTCTGAACCAATTATTGCTAAAGCTCTTGTTGTTGGAATATTTAGTGCATGCATAGCTTCACTTATAATATACTCTCTTATGCTTGATCTTAAAACTGCTCTTCCATCACCTTGTCTTGAGTAGTTTGTAAGTCCTGAACCTTTTGTTTGTAAATGCCACTTGCCAATACTTCCTAAATTTATAGCCCTTCCATCTCCAAGTTGTGGAACAAAATGTCCAAATTGCTGACCTGCATAAACCATAGAATAAGGCTTTGAACCTTCTAAAACTTTTTTACCATTTAAAAAGTTTATAAACTCATTTGTTTCACACTCACTATAATCAAGACCTATTTCATCACAAAGTTTTTTATTATAAGAGATTAAAAAAGCATCATCTAAAGCAGTTGCATCTAAAAGTTGGTAAAACTTACTATCTACACTATCCAAATATTTTGTTTCTAATTTCAATTCATCTAATTTCATAAAATATCTTTTTTATTTAACACTAGCAAAATAAGATAAAAAATGTCCTATATTAAAACTATTATATAAAAAATTTAATTGAAAAATAACTTTTAATACAAATGTAAATATAATTGCATAAAGGAATTAAATGATACAAGCGCCCTACTTTAGTTTTAAAAATTATATGAAAGAGAACTATACAAATACATTGCACTCAATCCCAATTGATTTAGATCTTGGATGCCCAAATAGAGATACAAATGGAGCTGGTGGTTGTACCTTTTGTCCCTCAAATGGAGCAAGAGCAGCACAAACTCTTGATACAAATAGTGTGCAAGAGCAGATACAAAAAGCTATTACTTTTTCAAAAAATAGATATAAAGCAAAAGATTTTATGCTTTATATTCAAGCTTATACAGGAACTTTCACCTCTGTAATAAATCAAAAAAAAGTATATTCGAAGCTTCTTAGTTTATATAATTTTAAAGCTATAAGTATTGGAACAAGACCTGATTGCTTAAATAAAAAAACATTAGAGTATTTAAAAGAGTTAAATGAACAAATTGATGTTTATATTGATTTAGGAGTTCAAACACTAAATGATACAACTTTAAAAAGAATAAATAGAGGTCATGATGCTAAGTGTAGTATCAAAGCAATAAAAAAGTTAAAAGAGTATGGAATAAAAGTTTTTGCACATATTATTGTAGGACTTGAAAAAGAAACAAGAAAAGGCTGGCTTTACACAGTTAAAGAATTAGTAAAACATGAAGTTGATGGTATAAAAATTCATAATCTTCATATTATTAAAAATACTTTACTTCACAAAGAGTATGAAAAAAACAAGTTTAAAACTTTAGATGAGTATGAATATGCACAAGAATTAATCTACCTTATAAGAAATATTCCTAAAAATATTGCAATAGTTAGAATAAGTACAGATACACCAAGTAGTGATTTACTCTCTCCTATTTGGCATATGCAAAAAGGTCAATTTGTTGAGTATGTAAATCAACAAATGATTTATGCAGGATATACTCAAGGTGATATGATAAGTAAACAAGAAGTATCTTTACAAAAAGAGAACACTTTTAAGTTAAAAGATAAAAGCATAACAGTATGGGATAAGATACACAAAGATTATTATCATCCTAAAAGTGGTGCTTTATTACAAGCAAAAGAGGCTTTTATAAAGCAATCCAAACTAAAAGAAAAATTAGAAAAAAAAGATATAGATTTACTTGATATAGGTTTTGGTATGGGATATAACTCGCTTTGTAGTATCTTTTTAGAAAAGAAACACAAACTAAATATCACAGCAATTGATAAAAATAGAGTAATTATAAAAACAGCTTCAAAACTTATTGAAGATGAGAACTATTCAAAAGTATTAGAAGAGATATTTGAAAAATATAGTTATAAAGATGAGTTTAATAGCTTAAAACTTATAGTTCAAGATGGAAGATTTGCCCTTAAAAACTTAACAAAAAAGTTTGATATTATATATCTTGATAGCTTTTTACATAATCTAAATGCTTCTTTATTAAGCTATGATTTTTTTAAACTTTTAAAAAGTGTACTTAAACCTAATGGAGTTATAGTTTGTTCACAAACAAATCATGTAGTAAAAGTTGCACTTGCAAAAGCAAATTTTATTTATGAAGAGTTTAGCTTAGAAAAAACAGATATAAAAGCTTTAGTGATAAAACATGGACAAAATAGTAGTGATGAGGTATGCTATGAAGATGAATATCTAGTTTATAGAGATAAACAAATCGTTACAAACAAAGAGCAGAAAAGCCTATAAATAGGCTAATATAACTAAATCTAATTTTTTTTATTGTAAAATATTATATATAAGTAAGAAACATAGAGGGAAATATGAATAAAAATATAGAAACAGCATTAAGTCACATAGCAAAGTATGCTCCATTTGAAGATAAAGCAGGAGCTTCACACTTTCCTATTTATAATACTGGAACTTTTGATTTAAAAAAACAAGATGGTAATAAGATTTATGATTATACAAGAAGTGATAACCCAACAAGAGAGATGTTGGAGAATCTTTTTAGTGATGTTGAAGGTGGTGCTGGTTGTGTTTGTACACACACAGGAATAGCATCTGTTGCACTTTTATTTGAAACAGTTTTAAAAGCAAACTCATCAATCTTAGTTGAAGCAGATTGTTATGGTGGAACTTTTAGATTATTAAAAGTATTTAAAGAAAAATATAATATTACAGTTCATTTTGCTAATTTTTTAGACCAAGATAAAGTTGAAAAGATATTAAAAAACAATCAAATAGAGCTTGTACTTTGTGAAAGTCCTACAAATCCAGGTCTTAAAATTATTGATTTAGAACAAATAGCAAATATAGCACATAAATACAATGCACTTTTTGCAGTTGATAACTCACTTGCTACATTTATCTCACAAAGACCTTTAGAGCTTGGAGCTGATTTTAGTCTATTTTCAACTACTAAATATGTATCAGGACATGGAGCTGTTGTTGCTGGTGCTATTGTTGCAAAGACACAAGAATTAGCACAAGAAATTCACTACTATGCAAATGCACATGGAAGAAGTCAAAACCCAATGGATGTATATCTAATAACACTTGGCATCCCTACTTTGAAAATTAGAATGAAAGAGCATGAACAACTATCAATAAAAATTGCAAACTTTTTACAAGAGCAAGATTATATAAAAAAAGTAACTCACCCAGCACTTAAATCACATCCACAATATGAACTTGCGAAGAAGCAAATGCAGTATATTCCAGGTGTTTTTTGTGTTGACTTTGTAAGTGAAGAACTTGCAGAAAAGTTTATTGAAAATACTAAAATTTTTGGAGAAAAATGTTCTTTTGGAAGTCCAGACTCAAGAGTAGAAATACCTGCAAAAATATCCCATGCAAGTTTTTCAAAAGAAGAATTAGCTGCAATTGGAATAAGTGATAGTACAGTTAGATTTTCAATTGGTTTAGAACACATAGATGATTTAATAGAAGATATAAAACAAGCCGTAAAATAATATGAAAAAAGAACTATTTAAGCATATTCCTTGTGGTGAAACTTTACCTATTAATAACATACATGCTGTATCTGTAAGTATGCCAAGCTTACAAGATGTTATTGATTATGAAGAGCAAACACCACAGATTTTAGAAAAGATAAAAAGTGCTTATCCTAGATTTGTTTTGCATCCATACTTAAAACTTCTAGCAAACTATATAAAAAATAAATATAAAGTTAGTAATAAATATGAAGTTGTATTGCTAAGCTCAAAAGAAGCAGTAAAAATTGTAAGTAATAAATACTTTATTCATAATAAAATTGATATAGATGAACCATTTGGTGTAATTTTAGTATTAAAAGGTACAACACAGCTTCAAAAGGTACTTACATTTATTCAACATGTTGGCTGTAACTTATCTTCAAGATTTGCACAAGACTATTTATATGAAGTAAAAGTTATAAAAACTAAACAAAAAGAAGAGTTAGAAGATGAAAATACAGCTTTACACACACTAAAACAAACTCTTGCAAAAGCATACAAGCAACCAATAAAAAACATAGGTCTTGCCCCATCTGGGATGAATGCAATCTATTCAGTAATTAGAGGATTAAAAAAGATACAAGAGAAAAACAATAGAACTATTTTAGTTCAATTAGGTTGGTTATATCTTGATACTATGAATATAGTAGAACACCACTACAATAGAACAAAAAAATTCTTAGATATAACAAAACTTGATGAACTTGAAAGTTTCTTAAAAATAAATGGCTTAAATGTATCTGCAATTATTACAGAAATACCTACAAATCCCCTACTTCAAAGTGTAGATTTAAAAAGACTGAGAGAACTTTGCAATAAATATAATATTGTTTTAGTAATAGATGCAACCCTAGCAACACCATACAATCTAAACTTAAAACCCTATGCAGATATATTAGTTGAATCCCTTACAAAGTTTGCATGTGGAAATGCAGATGTTTTAATGGGAGCAATTATATTAAATGAAAAATTCAAAATTTCACATATGCAAGGTGAGTTTTTTAAACATCTTGATATGGTATATATAAAAGACATTCAAAGATTAGCTTATGAGATTAAAGATTATAAAAAAAGAGTAAAAAAAATAAGTTCAAATACAAAAAAACTAATACACTATTTTGAAAATTGCCCTTATATAGATAAAATTTATCACTGTTTTAGTAAAGAGAATGAAAAAAACTATAAAATAGCAATACAAGATGACAATTCATACTCTGGTCTTGTAAGTGTTACTTTTAATAAAGAGTTTAAAACAATATATGATAATCTAAACTTTGCAAAAGGCCCTAGCTTAGGTACAGAATTTACACTTCTAATGCCTTATGTTTATCTAGCTCATTATGATTATATTCAAACAAAAAAAGGACAAGAGTTCTTAAAAAAAGTAAACCTCCCAATTGATTTATTAAGAATATCAGTTGGAACTGAAAATATTGAAGATATTATCAATGAATTTAAAAGAGTAGAAAGTCTTATTTAAGACTCTCTAACCCACCTTTATATTTAATGGGAAAATCAGGCGAGTTTAATTGTAACTCATAGCCTTTTTTTATTATTTCGTTTGGGATTTTCATGTCATCTTTTAATAACTTAATAACAGAAGATATATTATAAATTTTTCCTATAGTTGCAATTGCATAGGCAGATGCTTTTATTTTATTATTCAACTTATCATAATAAAAGTTTGATATATTTTGATAAGCTTCTTTATAATCAGATTCTATTGCTTTTTTATACCATTTTTCAGCTTCTTTATAATCTTTAATTTTTGAAGAATATAAATATCCTAAATTATTTGCAGATAAACCATCTTTAGTTTTATTATATGATTGTTTATAATATTTAATTGCTTCATCATATTTTTTATTATCTTCATAAACTGTTGCTAATAATGGTAATGCTTTATCCCATTTTAAATCAATAGCTTTTTTACACCAACTAATTGCTTCATCATATCTTTTTAACTTTTGCAATGCATAACATGCAAAATATGAATTCTCTCCCAATGCAATCATCGAATCAGCATATTTATACCACGCTAAGGCTTTTTCATAGTCATGTAACTTTTCTGAATATTCATATCCTATCTTCATTGCTGGGACTGGGTCTTTTTTTGCATCGTGCCAATTTTTATATACATTCCATATTTTTTTACTATTTGCTTCATCCCATTCAGGCATAGGCAAAGAAGGAGTAAATTTAATTTCTTTTACTTCTTTTTTATTATCTTCACAAGAAATGAAGCTTAAACTAAATATTGTTATTATTAATATCTTAATTATTGTCTTAACTTTCATCTAATTCCTCTTTCTTTTTATATTATTCTAAGTATTTTATATCTTCAGGTATAAAACTTATTTGTTCTAATGATTCTATTTCTATTTTGCAATTCATTTTTGGTAGAAAATTTGAAGTTGTTATTTTATTTAAATCTTTAAATAGTACTTTATATTTTAAATCTATTAAAGAGCTTGTAACTATTATATATGAGCTATGATTCTCTTTTTTTATTTTATTTGTAAAATTATTTAAACGAAAATAAGAATTCTCTTTTGGGAAGAAATTAAAAAGATAATCAATACTTTCTTTTATTAAATCTTTTAATTTGAACTGTAAATATTCATCTTTATAAGGAGAAAAGAAGAGTTTAAACTCTTTATCTTCTGCAATAACTTTTGGTATTTTTAATCCTTCATAAGCATAAAAATTAATCTCATAACCACTTACTGTTTTTACTTTTTGATGACTTTTTATTTCCTCTTTATCTAATTTGAATCCATACATAGCAGACTGTAAAAAGCTTAATTCATTTTTTAGTGCTATATCAAAATACGACTCATTTGTTTTATAATTTTTTCCTATAAAATTTGTTATGTTTTTAGCACTTGTAAATCCTTCACTATTTATAGTTTTTAGTTCTTCTTTTCTATTTGTTGTTTCTAATAGATATTTTGAAGGAAAGCCTTCAGTATATATTTTTTGATTTCTTCTATTATTTTTTAAATAAATTCTTCCATTATAAAAAAGTGATTTTTTTAGATAGCTTTCAAATGCACTATCAACAAACTTTAACATTAAAATTGCATATGCAATTGAACTTAGTGATACAAATACAACCAAAGGTGTTCCACTTGTTACCAATAAAGCTACTATATTTAAAGTAATCATCCCAACAGTTGCAGCTAAAGCATCATAATCTTCATTTTTCTCATATTTTTTTGCATCTACTATAGCAATAATTATTACTGAATATGCTGATACTTTTGCAAAGAATTTGCCACTTGCTGTTAAAAAGTCATTATTTGCAAGGTTTATTTTTATTAGATTTTTTCCGCCTGCCTTTTTATTCATTTTATTTAAAAAAGTTTGTGCTATATTTTCAAACTTTTCATTTTGCAATATTCCTATTAAAGCACTATTTAATCCTGCAAAATCATTTACAAAGCCTATTGTTGATTTTATATCTTTATTTTTATTATCGTAAATATACTCTTTTATTGATGCTATTGCTAACATAGAAGCGTAGGATTTAAATGCTAAACCTAATTGCAGGGCTCTTGATTCACTTATTATAATTTTCCCTTTTATTTCTAACCTTTTTATACCTTTTAAAATATTATCTACTTCATTTGTTATTCCACACATAAATTTTAAAACAAAATGTATCTCTTTTTCTGATTTTTTAATATCTTTATCTAAATCTAAAGGTTCTATTTTTTCATTTTCATTTTCATCTTCATTATTTTTATCTTTTTTTACTGTTTTTTCATCTTTTTTCTTTTTTGCTAAGTTATGATATTTATCAAAAAACTTTTGAGCTTTTTCTTTTGCTATGTTACTTGATTTTAAAAAAAGTAGTTCATTTAAAAGTTGTTTTATAAGATACTCATCAAAATGTTCTGATATTTGATATTTTCCTAAAATAAGCTCTTTTTTAGTATCTTCTAATTTGATTTTTTTGTCTACTATATCATCTGTAAATTTTAATAGATATGCAATATCTTCACTAGCAAATATTCCATTTACTAATACTTCTTCATCTAAAGGAATTTTAGGAGAACAAAGAGAATAGATAATATTCATACCTCCTACTACATATTCAAAACTGTCTATATTACAACTTTGATATTTTAAAAGTAACTTTTCTAATTTTCCTTCTAAAAACTTTGTTTTAATAGTTTTTAAAATAGTTTTAGGCGATGTGACTGCTTTTGCTTGATAATACTTTATATCTTTGGGGATATAAAGCAGATTACTTTTATAGCTTATTTTATATGAGTAATCAAAGGATTTCATAATGTGATGATTATCTAATTGTTTATAATCTTCTAAGAAGTGATTATTCTTTTCATTATTTGAAAAAATCTTTTTAATAAAGTTTTTCTTATCTCTTGTTATTTGACTATTTTTAAATACTGTTTCATTATAGAATTCTTGATTTTCTACAACTGATTTTACATTTGAAATTTTTCCATATCCTATATTTGGTAAAGGAATAATTCTTCTATATGCGATTAAAAAATCATTTCTTATTTTTATAAATTTTTGATAATCTATTAAAGGTTTAATATCATCTTTAAAATCATCTAAAAAAAACAAACAAAAAACAATATGAGCCAAACTTGTTCTGCATCTTCTTTGACTAGTGTATAATCATCATTTCCTGTAAATCTCATCAATGATTCTTTTTTAACATTAGTAGAGTAAAAAAGTTTAATATTATCTAACATAATAAATTCATTATTAAAATAAATGTTTTTTTTTAAATAATGTTTTTTTATTTTTGTTTTATTTTCATCTTCAAAATATATAAAACTATGATCAAAAAATCCTTTTGAATAGTTAGTTAGCACCTTTATGTACGAAAATGCTTTTTTATTTACATCTTTATGAACAATATTTTCAATATCTTTAAATTTTAAAACATAGTTATATAGTTCTTTATTATGAAATATCATCTCAATAAATTCTTTATAACAATCTCTTAATGTAAATAAATTTTTTCTATATTTTTCCTCTTCACAGTCAGAAACATAAAAATAGTCTACGAGATTTGAAATAGTATATGCATATGAATTTCTCTTTTTTATATCATCGAAAATCTTTTGATTATAACTATAAGCCAATTTATAATTTGTATAATACTCTTCATATAAATCTTCTATTTCTCCTATAGGATCTTCTATAAATCCAACTATAATATTTAAATTTTTTTCTTCATTTTTACTTTTTTATACATCTAAAAGTTTTTGTTCAATTTCATTTTTATTTATACTATCTATATCTTTTATATAAATTCCACTTTTACTATCTAGAGATTTGGTATCTATTTTTACTTCAGGAAGTTTTTGTATATCGCTTAGGTTATTTAATTTGAAATTACTATAATAGATTTGATATGAACTTTTTTCTTTAAGTGGAATAAATTTTCTTATTATTTCAGTTTTTGTATCTTGATACTGAATATCTTTTAATTCTTCTGCATTTATTCCGCCATTATTATAAATTTTATATTCTGAATATTCACTTCCTTTTACAACATATACAAAAGCTAAGGTATGAGAATATATATTATCAAATTCTGATTCTTCTTTATTACTTACATAGGTTTCATCTGCTTTTCTAAATCCTCTTGAGGGTCTTATTGGTTTATATATATCTTGTGATTTTCTTATTAAATAAAGTTCATAATTTTCTATAGTTTTATCTTCTTGTTTTACATATTCTTCTTCTATCATTTTTTCATTTGCAATTACATCTTCATTTTCTATACTTGGTGGGGCAATTATTTTTGAAGTTGTTTGTCCTGGTGCTTTTAATACAACTGATCTTCCTTTATCTGTTTTAAATCCATCTGTTCTTAATAAAAAATGATTAGCAGTTGATTTTACATTTGTTTCTGTCCCTGCTGTTGATATTGAAGCTACTTTTGTACATTTATTTTTACTTCTTGGGCAAGCTACTGGGGCTCCTATTATATCTTTTAGGTATAAAGGCTTTGCTCCTGCTATTCGTTCTACTTTTGCTGTTGATTTAAGTGTTACTTTTCCTCCACAAGCGCATTGAATAACTCCTGCTTCTATTACATTATATGTATTGCCCATTTTTATAACCTAATTATAATTTATGGTATTTTAGTTTAAAATAATTTAATTTGTTATTAAAAGTGTAGGCATTTTCTCTCTTTTTTTCAAAAATAGATAAATAGCAATTAAAAAAGTAAAAAATTCACTAAGTGCTAAAGTTACAAATATCCCTATATTTCCTATATAAATTGGCAATATGATTATCAAAGATATTGGAAAAATAAAACTTCTTGATATTGCAATAATAATAGAATAAAATGGTTTTTGAATTGAAGTAAAGTATGATGTAATCAATATACTAATTCCAGAAAATAAAAAAGCTGGCCATGAGTAATATATAAATTGTAAAGTTAGATTTTCAATATCTTTTTTATGTTCACCTTCTAAAAAAAGCTCTATTAAAATATCTGGATAACTCAGTATAAAAGTTACTAAAACTACTGCAATAGAAATTAAAAAAATTGAAGCAATCTTTAAAAATTTATCTATTCTTAGATAATTTAATGCTCCAAAGTTTTTACTTATTACAGGTTGCATTGAATCAGCTATTGCAAAATTTATCATCAAACTAATAGTAATAAAATATCCAATTATAGTATAAGCTGTTACTCCAAAAGTTCCAAATTTTTGTAGCATTATATAGTTAAAAATAATTACTGTAATACCTGCTGATGATTCATTTATAAACTCAGAAGAGCCATTTTTCATTGCTTTAAAGATTGAGCTAAAGTTTCCATATGGCTTTATAAAACTAAAGCTTGATTTTTTTGATAAAAAATAAGGCAAAAGTATAAAAAAAATAAATGCTTGAGAAATTCCTGTTGCATATGCAGCTCCTTGTATACCAAACTCATATTGCACTACAAAAATATAATCAAGAACTATATTAGCTATTGCACTTGAAAATAAAGCAAAAAAAGCTAAGTTTGGTTGTTCATCAACTCTTACAAAAAAATCAAGTACAATTGCAACCATCAATATTGGCATAAAAAATACGATTATTGATAAATAAGTAACAGTAAGATTTTTTAAATCCTCTTTTGCATTAAATAGACTAAAGATATTATCTAAATTAAAATATAATAATAATGCCAATAAAATAGATGAAAAAATAATAAAAATTATAGATTTTGAAAAGATATTATTTGCTTCTTTTAAGTTATTTTCTCCCATTAATTTTCCACAAATTACACTGCTTCCAACAGCAAACATAAATGAAAAACCTATAATAATAGTAATAATAGGATAGCTCATATTCATCGCTGCAAGTGCAGTAGGACCTACATAGTTTCCTACAAAATACCCATCAATAATTCCAGCAGATGATATAGCTAATAAACCTAAGATAGAAGGAATAGCATATTTAAAAAAAACCCTTATAGGCTTTGTTGTTAGCATTTTAGACCTCATATAAAATATACGAGATTATATCCCTCAAACCTTAACAAAGGGTAAATACTATAAGACTAGAAAAACTAGTCTTATAATGAGTTAGAACTAAATAGTAAGAATAATCCAAGAATAAACATAATAATAGGAGAAATAATCTCTAATATATATGTAAATCTATGTGATTTAGAGCTTAGTTTGTGTAAGCTTACTCCTAAAAATGAACTTGCAAATATCACAAGTCCCATACCAAAACTAATTGCAATTGAGGCTAATAGTACTGCAAAATATGTTTTCAAAATAAACGCATATATAAATAAAATCACTGTACCAGGGCAAGGAATAAGACCAGCAGTTAATACAAAGTATAAATCACTTCTTTTTTTTCTTTTTAGATTTTGAAAATCAATTTTATCATTTGCTTTAAGTAAAGTATTATTGTTTGTAGTACTAAAAGATATGGCATTACTGTTTTTTGTACTGCACGAACTACAAGAACAGCCTTTGTTATTTAACTTTTGAAGTAGTATATAAGAAGCTAAAAGCATTATCATAACAGCTGAAATTTGAGTAAGTATTTTCACACTATCACTTACAAAGCTATTTAATACAGATTGAAGTATAAAAACTGAAATTGATACTAATATTAAAGCTCCTATTATATGAACAAATGCTGAGGCAAGTGAAATTATAAAAGCTTTTGAGTATGAACTTTTGTTTGAAGTAAAATATGAAAATGCTAAAGTTTTTCCATGACCTGGACCTAAAGCATGAATTATTCCATATATAAAAGAGACAAAAAGAAGTGTAAATAGTGCTAAATTATCACCTTTTTGTACTGCAACTAAATACTTTTTTACTTTTTGCACAAACTTATCAAGTAAAGTTTGCTCTTTTTCTTGTTTTGCTTTTAAATTTTCTTTTTTTATTTCTTCTTTTTTTACAATTTTTTCTTCTGTATGTTTTGCTTTTTCATTAGTTGTTGCATTTGCAATATGAAATATTACACTTTGAGTATCTACTATCTTAGAAATTTTTGCTTTATTTTTAAAATTAAGATAATTTTTTTCTAATAGCAAAACAAAATAGTTTTCATCATCGTTTATTTTAATATATAAAGCATAATCGTTTTTTATATCATAATCTACATCAATAGTATAAAAAAAGTGAAGTATTCCATCAATTATTTTTGCTTCATAAGAGCTTACTTTTACCAAATCAGAATTTTGTTTATCTATAACTTCTCCATATGAGATATGTGTCATAAAATTTTTTATTGAAGCATAATCAACTAAGGCTTTTTGAATAAACTTCATCTCATATTCATCAAGTTTATTATCTAAATTTGTATCATATATTTGTTTTAATTGGTCAGTAAACTCTTTTGTGATAACCCACTTAACATCAATTGATTTAATTTTTGTATCTGTTGAGTTTACATTTATAGCTACTTTTGTTTGGGGAGAGTAAACACTACACAAAGCACAAGCAAAAACTATGCTTTGTGTAAGAAGAAACGATAGTATAAATTTAAGCATTTTTACTTATACGAACTAACTATTTGTTTTGCAGTTTTAATTAATGATTCTTTTAAATTTTCTTCAAGAGGATTCATCACAACTGCATCACCTTTGATATTTGAAGCAATAACCTTTGCACTTTTTTGAGAAAACTGTGGTGCTACAAATACAACTTTAATATTATGCTCTTTTGCTTCATTGATTAGTTCAACTAATTGATTTGGTTTTGGTTCTTTTCCTTGAACCTCAACAGCAATTTGTTCTAAATCAAATCTTTTAGCAAAATATCCCCAAGATGGATGAAATACCATAAATGCTTTATGTTTTACAGGTTTTAAAATAGTTTTTATTTCCAAATAAAGCCCATCTAGTTCTTTTATAAAATTCTCATAATTTTTTTTGTAAAAATCTTTATTTTTTGAATCAATATCAACTAAAGTTTTATAAACATTTTTTGCTTGTGTTTTAACTAAAATAGGATCTAGCCAAATATGTGGGTCTAGCCCTGTGTGTTCATGGCTTTCATGCTCATTTTCGTGTTCATGATGCTCATCATGGTCATGTTCATCTTCATGGTGTGCATGCTCATCATGTTCCTCTTCGTGATGGGCTTCATGGTCATGTTCATCTTCATCATGATGCTCATGTTTTGCCATTGGAAGTTTTTTTATTCCTACTGATGTATCTATGATATTTAAATTTTCATTTGTATTTTTAAATTTTTCTAACCAAACTTTTTCAAAAGGAACTCCAATAGCAAAATAAACTTCTGATTTTGCAAGTTTTCTCATTTGAGAAGTTTTTGGTTCATATGTTGCAGGTGAAAAACCTGGTTTAACCATCACATTTACATCAATTTTATCTTTTGCAATCTTTTCAACTATATATTTTTGAGGCAAAATACTCACTGTAACTTCTTTTGCAAAAACAACACTACTAAGTGCTAAAATTGCAATAAATAACTTTTTCATTTTTTCTCCTTTTGCAATCGAGTTGCATTTGTGGAATAATAATATATCAAAACTTTAACGCAACTTAGTTGCATCTTCTAATAATATTTTAAAAATTTATCGATATAATCTTACCTATGAATATAGAAAAATTGATAAATGAAAAAAACTTAAAATTAACAACAGCAAGAAAAGCAATTCTTGAGATACTTATGAGTTCAAATAAACCTATTTGTTATGATGATATAAAAAGTAATCTTTCTATGGATAAAGCAACTTTTTATAGAAATATAACAAAATTTGAAGATGAACATATCATAAGTAGCTTTGAATCAAATGATAAAAAAAGATATTATGAGATTCAAAACAATCCTCATGCACACTTTATTTGTTGCAAGTGTTCAAATATTGAGTGTATCTCTCAAAATATTGATTTTAATCTAGCAAAGCATGAGATTGATAATATTATTATAAAAGGTATTTGTCCAGAATGTTTAGACAAATAACTCTATATTCAATTTTAATTTAACTTAGAATTTTTATATGAATAAACTATTAGAAAATACAACTTTTGAATGTGTAAAACTTTCAAATAACAACTTCTCAAAACACTTTCATGATACATATACAATTGGAATAACTTATGATGGGGTATTAAAATCTTTTAATACTAATCAAAAATATGATTCTTTTAAATACACATCAAGGGTAAATAACCCAGGAGAACTTCATGGAGGAGTATCAAGTGCATGGTCACACTCAAATTTTTATCCAAGTGTAGAACTACTTTCAAATATATATGAAGATATATTTTTTGAAAAGAAAATACCTATTTTTCAAAAACATGTTTTTAGTGATAAAATACTATTTTTTAAATTGCATAATTTTTTTATGAATTATTATAACAATGAAGATATTTTACTTATTCAAAGTAGTTTAGTAGATGCATTATCTTACTTGATTTTAAACTATACTTCTCATACAAAAAAGAGTTTTGAAAATATCTTTGATGATAAAAGAGTTGTAAAAAATAGCTATGAATTTATATGTGATAATCTAGATACAGATTTTAACCTAGAACAATTAGCTAGAAATTCAAATATGAGTAAATACCATTTTTTAAGAGTATTTAAAAAAGAGTTTGGAATAACACCTCACAATTTTGTTATTAATCAAAGAATAAATAAAGCCATCAAACTTATAAAAAATGATGTAAGTTTATCTCAGGCTAGTTTACAAGTAGGATTCAACGACCAATCACACTTTACAAGAAACTTTAAAAAGCTTTATGGTTATACACCCTCAATGCTCAATAAAAAATAGCAATTTTATTCTATAATTATATTTTTATTTTTGTTATATTAAAAATAAAAAGAAGATATATGACACAATCAAATAAAAATATATTTTATATTACTATGATATTTGCAATGGCAGGATGGGGCGCTTCATGGGTCAATGCAAAAGTATTAAGTTCATATATAAATGAATATGAGATGATATTTTTTAGAAATGCCTTTACTCTTATTACTTTAGCACCTGTGCTTGTTTTTGCAAGAAAATACTTTTATATAAATAAAAAGAGTTTGCTTCTTTGCATAATAACTTCAATAGTGATGATTGCATATATGAAATGTTATTTTTTAGGAACAAAATATGGAACTGCTAGTTTAGGTGGTGCCCTTGTAACAACTTTGATACCTATAAATACTTTTTTATTTATGGCAATTTTTTATAAAAAAAGAGTATTAAAAAAAGATATATTTGCATTGATTCTTGGTGGAATTGGAGTATTAACTATGCTTCATGTTTGGACTTTTAATGCAGCACAAATCTTTACAACTGAAAATATGTATTTTTTAATGGCATCAATATTATGGCCTATTTTAACAATTATTAGTTCAAAAAGTACAAAAACATCACCAATGGTATTTACTTTTTATATGTATTTAATAATGACTATATTAGTAAGTATTTTCTTTGTAGATTTTAAAAATATAAACTATGAAGGTTTTGATTATATATTTTGGATTAACCTTTTTATTGTTTCTGTTATATCAACAACTTTTGCTACAACTGTTTACTTTTTAGGAATAGAAAAACTTGGAGCAAATGAAGTAAGTACTTTTATATTTTTAGTACCATTTTTTGCTATTTTATTTAGTGCTATATTTTTAAAAGAGCATATTAGTTTGTCAATAATTATAGGAACTATAATGACTTTATTTGCAGTTAAAATACTAAATAATATAAAAATTCGTAGAAAATAGTTATCTTTAAAAGATACTATTTTCAAACTCATTTTTTATTCCATCATATGCAAAAGCTTTAATTTTACCTGTATTATAATATATTGCTACAATATCTTGTAAATATTCATATCTAGCGTTATATTTATTTAATAAAGAGATAATCATATTTTTTTGTGCACTTAAAAGTGTATCTAAGGAGATATCACCTTTTTTGTACATCTTTTCATTTAATATATAGTTTCTTTGAGCATTTTTATTTGATATTTTTGAGTTATTTATTGTTTTGTAATTTGAAATTAAATAGTGAAAGTTTTTAGAAATTGTATTATGAATTCTTGATTTTTGATTTTTGATTGTTAATTTCAAATTCTTAACTTCTTTTTTATTTTGATTATTTTTCAAAGTAACCTTTGCATTCATATATAAAGGAAGCTTTTCTCTTACAATCTTATCAAAATCCTCTTCATTCCAAGGTTTATTGGTATTTGAATTTTTATGTTCATTTATCACTTCATCTACTGTTTTAGATTTTTTTAAAAGCTCTTGTGTGTACTCATCTTGTTTTGCTTTATCTTTTTTACTATTTAATAAACTTTGCATTACTGAGATTTGTATATTTTCATCTATGTATTTTGAAGCTAATTTATTTGAGATTCTATTTAATTTTTCTTTGGTATTTACATAAAAAATCATTGATTCATTTTTTGTTAAAAATTCATCACTTTTTAAATCATAATCTTTTAAATTGAAATTATCAAACTCTTTTCCAAGCAGTAATTTTAGCATTTGTTTTAATTTAGCTTTTTCTTCATAAATCTTTATTCTATCAACACTTACATTTCTTAGTTGTAAATATAAACTTTTCAAATCTTCACTGATATTTATGCCTATTTTTTCTCTCTCTTTTGCAAACTCTAGAGTTTGTCTTAAAAGTTTTTCTCTTTTCATATTCAATTGCAGTTGCTTTTTTAAGTTTAAAATCTTAAAATAAAGCTTAGATATTTCATATAAAGTAGCTTCTTTAAGACCCTCATATTTTGCATATAATACACTATCTAAAAGATATTTGCTTTGCTTACTTTTTAAAATATCATGATTTGTATATAAAAGTTGTATTAAAACTGTTAGTGAATTGTAGTTGCTTTGAGAATATAATCCATTTATTAATCTTTGATTATCTATAAAAAATCTATTATTATTTACTATTAAATTATTATTTTTGATACTTTTTTCTTTTTCTTGTTCTAAAGATAGTAAAAAAAGTGATTTTAAATCTATTCTATTTTCTATATCTTGAGCAAAAAGTTTAAAAAAAAGAGTAAACATAAAAAAAAATAAAATAAGTTTTATTTTCATTTAAAACCTTATATTTGTATGTTTTGTCTTTATATTATAAGCAAAACTTTATAAAGTTAAACTAAAAAGAATTTATAAAGTTTAATTAATATAAAATTCAAACAAGGGAAGGCAATTTTTACTAAGGAAAAAGAATGTTAAAAAAAATAACAATTGGCTGTGTTGGTGTATTATTGAGTGTAAATACAGCTTTTGCAAAGAAAGATATAATTCATGAGGGAAAAGTTTTAGAATTTAAAGATGCGGGTAGCTACACATATGTAAAAATTCAAGATAAAGATAAAAACTACTGGGCAGCAGTTCCAGCTACAAAACTAATAGTTGGTGAAACTATTAAAGTTAGTGAACAAATGTGGATGACAGACTTTAAAAGTACTGCATTAAATAGAACATTTGACAAAGTAATGTTTGCAGAGATGCCAAATGCAAAAAAAGCAATTCATGGAACAAATAATGTGCATGGAATTCATGGACAGATGACAAAAGGTGAAAAACCCAATCCAAAATTTGATGAAATTGTAGTATCAAAAGATAAACCAATCAAAACAACAATTGCAAAGCTTTTTGAAAAAAAAGATGCCTTTAAAAATAAAAATGTACAAATCCAAGGTGAAGTAGTACAAGTATCAAATAAAGTACTTGGAAATACATGGGTTAAAATCAAAGGTACAAATGACTCTATAATCTTTAGATCACCAAATGCAGATGAAAAAGTAAAAAAAGGTGACAAAGTAGAAGTTATAGGGACAATTAATACAGATGTTGATTATGGCTATGGTTTTAAATACCAAATAATAGGTGTAAATGCAAAGTTTACAAAACTTTAAGATTTAAGCTAGATACTAAACAATCAAAATAGCTAGAATAACTCTAGCTATTTAGTTTTATCTAGGATATGAGCAGTTGTTTATATCAAGGCAAATACCATTGATATATTCTGGACAATCTGTTGCTAACCAAACAATTGCTTTTGCTACTTCTTCTGGCTGAGCAAATCTACCTGTGGCAACTGTCTTTTTAAACTCTTTTTTTCTCTCTTCTGAATTATCTTTTTGCATATCTGTTTCTGTTGGACTTGGAGCTACACAATTTACAGTAATACCATGTGCACCTAAAAGTTTTCCATAGATTTTTGTAGCATTTATAAGTCCAGCTTTTGCAATACCATACCAAACATCAGGATGCCCTACTTGTCCAGCAATTGAAGCTGTATTTACTATTCTTCCATATTTTTGCTTTTTCATATGCTCACAAAATAGATTCATAAGTTCAATAGGAGCATATAAATCCACATTCATAATATCATTTCTTGCTTCAACAGGATAGTTGTCATATGTATATTTAGGTTGCATATAACCTGCATTGTTTATCAAAATATCAATATCACCAATCTCTTTTGCAAGTGCTGGTAAATCTTCAAGCTTTGATAAATCAAACTCAACAGCAGTTACATCTTTTACCCCAACTAAAGGACAAGTTTCAAACTCCCTTGCAAGCATAATAACCTCATGCCCAAGCTCTAACATAGCTCTTGATACAGCTAAACCAATACCTTTATTTCCACCAGTTATCAAAACTCTTTTTTTATTCATAATACTCTCCCTACTTTTATAAATAAAGTATATAAGCCACTTGGTTTCAAAACTCTTAAATATATGATTTTTATAAATAAATTGCAAATAATCAAAAGGCTTTAACCTTTTGATTATTTATTTTCGTTTTCTTCTAGTAGGTGTTCGTATCTTTTGTCAGTTAGTAGTTTCATAAAAGCTACAAGTGCTTCTACTTTTCTATCTATTAGTTTGTTGGCTTTAAGCTCTTCAAGTGAGATTGTTTCTTCTACTTCTGGATCTTGCCATGGTTTGCCAGTTTCTGGGTTTATTTTTCTATCTTTATTGTTGTATTTATCATAAAACTCTACAACTGTTCTTAGGTCTTTAAATACACCATTATGCATATATGGTCCTGTAACTGCTACATTTCTTAGTGTTGGAACTTTATATTTACCTTTTTGTTTTTCGTCTGTTACAGCTGGGTTATTTAAAAGTCCATTATCTATTGCAGTTGTTCCATTTTTGGCTCTTAATTCATGGTTTATTGGTGTTCCTATGTTGTGATATTCATAGTTTGTAAAAGTTTCACCCTCTTTATCTTCACCTTTTAATACATGACAATTTGCGCAAGAGTTATTGTTGTTTGAGAAGAATATTGAACGCCCTAAATCTTCTAATACAGTTAGGTCATATTCGCCTTTTAAGTATCTATCATATTTTGAGTCAAAAGGTGCAAACTCTTTAGTCATCTCAAAAGCTTCAATAAGATCAGTCATAGCAAAAAACGCTTTTTCATTTGACTTGAAGATATCATCACCATAAATCTCTTTAAATTTTTGTATATAATACTCATTTTCTTTAAGTCTATTTACAACAGCTTCTTTACTTGGCATTCCCATCTCTATTGGGTTTAGTGGTGGTCCACCTGCTTGTCCAGCTAATGTTCCTTCTCTTCCATCCCAAAATTGTCCACCAATATATTTTTTATTTTTTTCATCATAGTGAAATTTTGGTGAAAACATAGCATATGATGCTGTTGGAGCTTGTCTATCTCCAAGTGATTTATTGTCATCTCCAAGTGATGCCATCTTTCCTACGCCATTATCTCTATCATCAGCAAATCCTCTTTCTGGATTGTGGCATGTTGCACAATTTTGAGTTCTATTTTTAGATAAATTTTTATCAAAAAATAGAACTTTTCCTAATTGTTCTTTTTCTAGTTGTAGTTTTGCCAATTCTTTTTTTGACATTGTAGGAGTTTGATTACATCCTGCTATTATTAATGCAATCAAAGAAAAACCAATCATTTTTAGATATCTCATATCTTTTTCCTTTGTATTAAAGTTAAAAAAGGTGTATAAATAAGCTTCAATAAAGAATCATAATCGCCCATTTGTTCCTTTCTTAGTCCAAATTTTATATTTTTTACCTCATTTGATAAGGTAAGGGTATTAAATACCCTATCCCATATAGCCAAATATCCACCATAGTTTCTATCCAAATGCTTTGTACTATGGTGTATTTGATGCATATATGGAGAAATTAGCCATTTTTCACACCATGAAAAATACTTAAATTTCACATGTGAATGTCTAAGGTTTGAGCCAAGTAGTGAAAACACAAATACAAATACATTTACTCCAAAAATATCATACACGCTAAGCATTGCTCCAAAAAAGTAAATAAACACTCCTGTCACAAGCCCTATACTTATTGAGTATCTAAACCCAAAAAGTATATTTTCAATAGGATGTACCCTATAAAAAGTCAAAGGATTCAATACCTTTGCACTATGATGCACCTTATGAAAGTGCCATAAAAATGGAATTGTATGTAAAAACCTATGTGTCCAGTATCTTGTAAAATCACTTACTGTAAAAAGTGTGATTGTGTACAAAATCATAATAGTTTCATAAGAAAATGAGTTTGTAAAAAAGTATCCAAACTGTTCACTCATAGTATAATTAACTTTTAAAGCTATTGTTTTTGCACTTATAACCACAGGATAAATCATAAATAGTTTGATAAAATAAGAAATTAAAAAATAACTATAATCAAGTCTTGCACTTGGGTGCCACCAAAGCTTTGAAGAAAATAGTATTTTAGAATTACTATCTTTTTTCAAATAAATATATATAAATGTAATTACTAAAGAACTTAGCAAAAACCCCCAATATACTCTTTTGTTTGGGTTTATAAAATACTCAAGTGCAAAAAAATCCACTAGTCACCATCCGCATCTAAGATTTTTGCAGTTACAGACAACTCTTCAATAAGTGATAAATAATAAGCATTATGGAACTTACTTAAAGCTTCAAATAGTGCTTTTGCATTTGTAAAATCATCTTTTTTTAGTTTTGCTAACTCTTTATATGATTCATCTAATACTTTTCTTACTTCTAATACTTGTTTTTTTGCTCCACCATCAATAGCCATAGTTGCAAAGTTTTTATACTTTTGTTCACCTATAATTTGATTGTGTGCATCTAAGATTGCTTTAATTGCTGCAAAACTTTGTTTTGATAAATAGTACTCACCTCTTTTATTATCTGGATTATCTTTATATTTTCTTGAGTATCCAGCTGGGTCACCAACTCTCCACTCTTTTAATTTATAAGTAGAATCAATCAAGATATTAATAATAGCTGCATTTCCCCATTTTTCATCTCTTTCTTCACCTTTTAAAAAGTTTGAATAAACATTTTTAATATCATTTAAGTGTGAACTTATTGCTTCAAACATTACATCTAAAAGCTCTTTATCTCTTTTTGATAAAGTTTCATCTTTAAAAAGCATATATTCAACTGCATTAATACTTTTTGTAGAGTTTCTAAATAACTCTATTTTTGCATCATCAGTTGATTTTATAGCTCTATTTAACTGAACAGTAATATCTTCATTTCCATAGTGGAAAATATCCACATATCTTGGAGTATCAATATAGTCTTCATTGATAGTTCCTGCTAGATAAACTGCTTGTACTTTTTTCCATGATTTTACAAGTTTTTTAAAATCATCTTTGCTATAACTCTTTTTTAAATTGTTTAAATCTTCTATTGCATTATTTACATTTGGTAGTGATATATTTTTTACTATATTTGTCAATGTATTTGAAAATGCAAAAGAGATTACAAATACCAATAATAAAACGATTTTTCTCATTATAATTTTCCTAAAAATTTAATTAATTCTTCTCTTTTTTCTTTTGGTAAGTTCATATATGTTTGTTTAACTTTAGAAGCCTCACCACCATGCCATAAAATAGCTTCTTGAAAAGTTCTTGCTCTTCCATCATGTAAAAGTCTTGGCTTTTCACCATTGATTTTTTCATGTAGTGCCAATCCCCAAAGTAAAGGTGTTCTAAACTCACTTCCTGTTGCTTCAAACTCAACTCTTCCATCAGCTAACTCTTCACCCATATCATGAAGTAAAAAATCAGAGTATGGTCTAATTGTTCCAATTTTTGTTTCAAAACTGGTAATGTGACAAGAAGCACATCCAACTTTTTTAAATAGTTCTAATCCTTTTTTAAACTCTTCATCTTCTTTTGGTTTATAAACCCTTAGATTTGACAAATAAAACTCAACCGCATCTAGTCTATTTTGAGGAACATCAAACTCATATCTCATATCTTTTGGTGCTTCATTACACTTTTTTTGTGTTTTTGTACAGTTTTCATTGGGATGTAAAGGAGTTGTAAGTCCCATATCATTGTGCATTGCATTCGCAATTTGTTCAACTACTGTTGCTGCACTTGCTTTCCAAGTGTATCTACCAAGTTCAATTTTATTTGTCAATGAAGAATATACTTTATTTGCTTTTCCAGATATTCCATCACCATCTTTATCATCAATATCTTCATTTGCTAAAATTGCTTCATCTGGTATTAGTTCAATTAAGCCCATTCCCATAAGTGTTGGAGCAAGTCTAAAAGATATAGTTGCATCTTTATGAAGTTTTCCATAATTTAAATCTTCTAAAAGATAAGTAGGTTTTAGTAATGTTTCAACTTCTTTATCAGGAAAAGTAACTTTTACTTCTTCAAACTTTAAATTAGGTCTTCCCTCAAACATTACACCATGTACACCATTTATTGATAATTGAGCCCCATAATTTGGCTCAGGAACAAAACCATTTTTATGCATATACTCTTTATGTTCTTTAGTATTATTTGAAGGAATTGAAAGTCTTACTACTAAAGCTCTTGAAAGATTATTGCTATTTTTTTTATATAAAGTTCCTCGTCCATTTGCAGGATGACATGAGATACATGTATTTGCATTATATAAAGGTCCAAGTCCATCTCTTGCAGTTGTTGCACTTGGTGACTCAACCCAAGGAATTCTAAAAAAACTTTTCCCTAAGATATATTGATCATACTGTTTATTATTTAAACCTTTTATTGGTTTAAATATACTATTTTTACTCAATTTTTCAGTGTAAATATCAGAAGCATTATTAACGGCAAAAAGCCCTGTAGCCAATATTGCTACAAGACTTTTTAATAATACTACTTTTTTTACAGAAAAATTAAAGTTTTGTTTCTTCTGGATCTGTAACATCATCATTTGATAATTCAACACCATTTGCCTTAGCTACATTAACCATCTCATCACCAAGTTTTCTTAGTTGATTTTTAAGTTTTACTATAACTTTTGCTTGTGGGTCACTTGGTCTAATTTGATAATCAAAGTGTCTTGAAGTTTTTGCTATTGCATCTATGTTTGCAATTTTATCTTCAATTGAAGCCATAAGATTTAGAATTCTATCTTTTGTTTCATTATCTAACATATTAATTGGTGCTTTTCCATATGACATTCCATTATATGTTCCCATTAATACATTTTTGAAACCTTTATAGTTTGCAACAATATCTCTGTGTGTATTATCAGAGAAGCAAGAGTGTTCATCTTCTTCACTTGGAGTTAATACAGCAACTGCAATTCTTTCATTTGCAAGTTCTGATTTAACAAATACACCCATACCAGCAAAGATTTGTCTTAATGCAGTTTTTTCATCAATATTTTTAGATGCATTTTCACCTTTTAGTTTTCCTAAAAGTGCAGCTTGATATAAACCTGTATTTCCATTTATCTCTTTTTTCCAAGCAGAAGTTACAGTTTGTAAATCAGAAACAATTTTTTTACTAGTAGCTTTTAAATAATCAAGTCTTCTTTTAGCATCTTTATCAGATGTAAAATCACTTAAAGGTCTTTGCCCAGCTACTAATGCACCATTTGTAATTGAATCTTTTATAAAGTTAGAGTAATCTTGGTCTTGTCCCCATAATAAAAACTCAATAGCATGGTAACCTGTACTTACATTTGCTTCTCCACCATTTTCATTAAGTGCAGTTAATGCATCTACAGTAATATTTTTTACATTTACAACTGTACTTTCTTCACCACCTGGATTAAATTCACCCTTTGTATCAATAATATTTCCAGATGTTCTTTTATTATTTGCATCTATTGTATAATCAATCATATTTTCATCAAGAGGCCAAGCATTGATTTGTCCTTCTAAAGCACCATAAGCTTCTGCTACCCATCCCTCTTCTGCATCAATTGGACCATTTGAAAGTCTAAAGATTTCAGTTTGACCATATGATTCTCTTGATTTTAACCAAGCTGCTTTTGCAATATCAAGATTTTCTTGTGTTGGGTTATTTGCAAAGTCATTTATTGCTTTATCTAACTGTTTTGCATCTTTTAATGCATCATTATAATTAGCTAAAGCAATATCTGAATAAGAACTCAATAACTCTTGTGCAGTTACTTGATTATTGCTTGTGTTAACTTGTGAAGTTGCACAACCTGTAAGTGCAAGTGTAGCAGCAAGTGAAAGAGAAGCTACAAGAACTTTTGTTTTTGTAAATGTCATTTATGTTTCCTTTTTTAATTTTAATATTTATTATCAATATGAAATTAAAACAAAATGTAGTTTAAGAGTAACTTAAAAGTGACAATGATTATCAAAATAGAATAAGGTATGTATAAAAGTACTGTTTTCAAAGAAATAATAAAATAGAGGAAGACTCTATTTTATTATAATTATTCATTTCCAAAAAATTTTCTAAATCCTTCGATTATCTCTTGAGTTGTTTTTTTACCTTGTTGTTCTCCTAACTTTTCAGTTAGTTTTTCTTCAAGTTTTTTAGAGTGTTTTTTTATAACTTTTTCACTCTCTTTTTTTAGTTTTAGTTTTAAAAGGTTTGTTGTGTCTACTGAAACTTTTGGACTTTTTAAATCTCCTGTTATAAAAGTATCAAACTCAACTCCTTTTAATTGAGTTTTAACTAATGCATCAACTTCTGATTTTTCTAAATCAATTTCACTTTTTGTTACATTTATTTGTGTTAAATTACTAGTCATATCTATAGTTGAGTTAATTACTTTTTTGTCAATATTACTTTTAACATCAATACTTTCATAAACTTCTCTTGTAATATCAAACTTAGCAAATGTATTTATTAGTTTTGAGAACTCATTTGGTAAAAATTGTCCATTTAAAAGAGTTGCTACTAAATCACCTTGTTGCTTTTTGATATTATATATTAAATTTGCATTTGCTTTAGATGTGAAAAAATCAGGATAGTACATCATATGATTTAATTTTTGAATATCTATATTTTTAATATCAGCTTTTAAATCATCATTTAATAATGTAAAATCTAAACTTCCATCTAAAAGCATTGAAGCCCCTGAGACTTTCATTAGTGTAGCTGTTTTTTCAATATCACCATCTATATTTATTGATCCTCTCATTTTTGTTTGTGTTAGATCATATAAATTTATCAAATCAGGAATACTTAGTAAATAATCACTATTTATATTCATACTTTTCAAATCAACAACTGCTTTTTTTACTAGTAAGTTTGCCATAGAAGTAAAAAAGTCTATTTTCGAAACTGCTTTATTTGGCTCTAAATTTGTAACAATATCACCTTTAAATGTTAAAGGAACCATCAAGTTTTGATTAAAAGCTTTATTTACTACTTCATTGTTTACTTGACCATCTGTAATTACTGTTGAAATAATTCCATCAAGACTTGCAATATTTGGATTATTTATTTTACCATCAATACTTATTAATCCATTTGCATATGAAGGTTGATTTAAAGTATATAAAATATCTTTAATTTTAGCATTTGTAATCAAAAACTTTATATCACTTGGTTTAAAATCTTTAAGCTTTATATCATAAGATGTACTACTATCAAAGATATTACTTATCCCATTAACTTTAGTAAGTTTTTCATCACCAACTACTGTTCCTTTTGTATAAAAGCTACCTTTTAACTTCTGTTTTGTAAATTTTTCAAGTTTTGATAAATCTTTTATATTTACCTCATAATTTAAATCAACTCGTTTTTGTAATAGCGCCAAGTCACCAATTACATCAATTTCTGAATTTTCATCAATTGTTGCAACAAATTTAATTTTACTAGTTGTTAAACTAAACTCTTTTACTTTAAAAACTGCATTGATATTTTCATTTGCACTTTTTTGTATATATGAAGCTACTAAAGAGTTACCTGTTGGAGTAAATAAAAGACCATATAAAAGACCTAGAAAGATTAATAAAGATGCTAAGAAAAAAAGAAAAACTCTTTTCATGTAAGTCCTTTGTTTTTTTAAGACAGATTATACTGCAATTTTAAAAAAAATCAAATTAGTAATATGCTTTGTTACATTTTGTAATTTTATAATATTTTTACACATTAACTAAAGAAAAATTAATAAACTCTCATGTATAATCTTCTCACTCAAAGTGATAAGTAGGGAAATCTAGGCATTTATGTTTAGGTTGCTTTAGTTTTTCTAAGGTTACGCTATCCGAACAGACTTTGAAAATAAAAAATAATAAGGAATATAGAATGAAAAAAATCGTTCTTTTAATGCTAGCTATTGCTGGTGCTGCATTCGCTGCTGATGGTGCAGTTGCAAACGAAACTTTAAAGGCTTACTCTGTAGTAGCTGCTGGTATTGGTCTTGGACTTGCTGCATTAGGTGGTGCTATTGGTATGGGTAACACTGCTGCTGCAACAATTGCTGGTACTGCTAGAAACCCAGGTTTAGGTGGAAAATTAATGACTACAATGTTCATTGCATTAGCGATGATCGAAGCACAGGTTATTTATGCATTAGTAATTGCTATGATTGCTTTATATGCAAACCCATTCTTAGGGTAATTTATAAAACTACAGATTTTATAAATATACAAAAGGGTCAAAACACATATAGTGTCTTGACCCTTTTTTTTAATTCTAACAAAACTAAAATAACCATATAATGACACTTTAAACAGCAACTCACAAAAAAATTATTTTAACATTTTTTTTCAAAATTTATATAGTTTTTATACAAAATGATACTATTTTACAACTTTTTTTAGCTAAGATTACAGTATAGTTAAAAAAAGACAAAAGGAAGTGTCATGAAAACAAATAGTATAAAAACAAAACTTCTATTACTGATATTAGTAAGTGTGTCATTTTCATTTATTGCTCTTGGGATATTTAGTTCAACAAATGAATACAATACTCATTACAATACAATAAAACAAAAACAGTTAGATTTAGCAAAAGAGAGCTCAAAGTTCATAAATAGTTTCTTGCAATCTAAAGTTGATATTGTAGAAGCAGTAGCTGAAGAGATTGATAAAGATAGTTTAGATATAACAAATAAAAAACTAGTTGAAAAATTACTATTAGGTAAAAAATCAGGTAATTTTGTAGATTTATATATAGGTTTACAAAGTACGGGAGATTTGATTTTATCTGATGGAAAAGTTTTAAATAAAGAAAGAGATAACTATGATGCAAGAGTTAGACCATGGTATAAAGATGCAATACAGAAAAAAACTTCTGGCGTTTCTAAACCATATGTTGATGTAAGCACTAAAAAACTTGTTGTTACAGTTTATACACCATATGTAAGAGATGGTGAAGTTCTTGGTGTAGTTGGTTCTGATATATTTATTGATACTATTGTTGATACAATATTAACAGTAGAGTTAAAAGAGACTGGATTTGCTTATTTAGTTGATGAAGAAGGAGATATTCTTATTCATAAAAATAAAGACATACTAAAAAAAGAGAGTACAGTTTTTAAACAGATAAAAACATCAAATAATTTAGACTTTGGAGAAGCAACTCTGGGAAGTGAAGAGTTACTAGCTGCTTATAATACAGTTGATTTAACTAAATGGCATTTGATGGTTCAGTTAAATAAAGCTGAAATATATGAAGAGATTTTTGCAAGTGTTATAAAAGAGGTAATTTTATATGTTGTTCTTCTTATTGTGATACTATCAATATTACTATTTAGCTTAATAAAACTTCTTGCACCAATAAAAACTTTAGAAGAGGGATTAAACTTTTTCTTTAAATACTTAAAAGGTGAAGAAGACGAGATTAAAGAGTTAAATATTCAAACAAAAGATGAGTTTGGAAATATGGCAAATGTTATTGATAAAGAGATGAAACATGTAGCAGCAAGCTTTAAAGAAGATAAACAACTTATTAATGAAGTTAAAGATGTAGTAAATCATATAAAAAATGGAAAACTTGATGTATTAGTAAATAAATCTACATCAAATAAATCATTAAATGAGTTAAAAGATATTTTAAATGAGATGATAAAAACTATTAATGAGAATGTAAATAGTGATATCAATCCAATTTTAAATGTTCTTGAAGAGTATTCAAATCTAAACTTTGTAAATATGATAGAAAATCCTGATGGAAAAGTTTCTAAAGGACTAAACAATTTATGTGAAATCATAAATGAGATGTTAAGAGAGAATAAATTAAATGGTATCAACTTAGAACAAAGTTCAAATACTTTATTACATAATGTTGATATATTAAATAAAGCTTCAAATGATACAGCAGTTTCACTTGAAGAAACAGCAGCAGCCGTTGAAGAGATTACAAGTACAATTATTAACAATACAAATAGAATTAGTGATATGTCAAGACACTCAGAAGAGTTGACACAATCAATTCAAGAAGGTAATAAACTTGCAAGCTCTACTGCTAAATCAATGGAAGAAATAAATGAGCAAACAAATGCAATCGCTGAAGCAATTACAGTAATTGATCAAATTGCATTCCAAACAAATATTCTTTCACTAAATGCAGCAGTTGAAGCAGCAACAGCTGGTGAAGCTGGAAAAGGCTTTGCAGTAGTTGCAGCTGAAGTTAGAAACCTTGCAAGTAGAAGTGCAGAAGCAGCTAATCAAATTAAATCTATAGTTGAAAATGCGACTTTAAAAGCCAATGAGGGTAAAGTAATTGCAGGGGATATGATAAAAGGATATAACTCACTGAATGAAAATATATCAAAAACAACAGAAGCAATTACTGATATTTCTGATGCATCAAGAGAGCAAAAAACAAGCATTGAACAAATCAATGATGTAATTACTAGACTTGATCAACAAACACAAAGTAATGCATCTGTTGCTAGTCAAACACATGATATAGCAACAAATACATCAAGTGTAGCTAAAGAGATACTAAATACAGTAAATCAAAAGAAATTTAGAGATTCATAAAGAGTAAAAACTCTTTATGAACAAACTTAATTAATCTTCATTAAACTTTTTATCACTAGCACTTTTTAATATTTCAGATGCAATATTTGAACTTGATTTAGCAATATCTTGAGTATTTCCTGCAACTCTTGAGTTTTCTTGCGTTTGAGCATCAATTTTAGTAACCATTTCATTTACTTGTTCAATACTGATTTTTTGCTCATTTGAAGCTGTTGAGATATTACTAATAATATGTGTAGTCTTTTCTACATTTTGACTTAATTTACTATAACCTGTAATCATAGTATCAGCAATAACTTTTCCATTGTGAGTTTTTGAAGTCGCTTTTTCAACTAAAGTTTTTATTTCACTTGCAGCTTGAGCACTTCTATTTGCTAAGTTTCTAACTTCTGCTGCAACTACTGCAAAGCCTTTTCCTGACTCACCAGCTGTTGCTGCTTCTACTGCTGCGTTTAAACTTAAGATATTTGTTTGAAAAGCGATTTGATCAATTACTGTGATTGCTTCAACAATAAGTTTTGTCTCTTCATTTATTTCATCCATAGCTTTAGCAGTTGAACTTGCAAGTTTTTCACCCTCGTTTATAGCTTGACTTAATTCATTTGAATAATTAGTCATAGTTCTAATATCTTGAGTATTTGCTTTTACAGTATTTGTAACTTCTTCTAAAGCAGAAGCACTCTCTTCTAAAGATACAGCAGTTTCATTTGTAGAGATATTTAACTGGTTTACGTTTTCTAATAGAAGTTGAGATTTTTCATTTAAAAGCTCACCATTAAGCTTATTTGTTTGAAGCATTTTTGTTATGATTTGACAAAGTTGATTTATCTTTATAGCAATATTTCCTGTAGGATTTTTTATTTCGTTTGTAAAATCAAGTTGTGAATATGATTCTAACACTGTTTTAATTTGAACAATATCATCATTTACATCCATTCTAATAGACTTAATCATCTCATTTAAAATATCTTTTAACTCATTTAATGATGAGTTTGATGTTTGCTTTGTAACCTCGCATGATAAATTACCATCTTTTATACTTCTAACAATCTGTTTTACTTCTTGAATAAGAAGCTCTTCTTGTTTATGAGAAGTTTCAATAATTTGCATTTGCTCATCAACTATTTTACCCATTTTTCCAAACTCATCATTTGAGTTTATATTTAACTTTTCAATAGTTTTCTTTTCACCTTTTAAGTAGCTAAAAAATGAATAAAGACCATCTTCAAATTTTCCTAAAGGACTTAAGGCTTTATTTAAAAATAGATATAAAATAAATAAAATCACAGATAGTAAAACAATAAATAAAATCACTGTTTTTTGAATATCTTTTTTAATTTGTCCAAAGATATTCTCTTCAGCAACTTTAATAAGAATACTCCAATTTAATGTTTTTATTTCATGAAAAAATACATGCTGTTCAATACCCTCTTCTTCATCCACAAGGTATCCCTCTTTATTTGTTTTCATTCCATTAAAAAACTTAGTAGTTTTTCCCATGAATTTCTTATCTTTATGAATTAAAATCTCTCCATCGTTATTATCTACAACATAAGCATATCCACCTTGTGTAATATCAGCAGAAGATAGTTTATTTATTAATACATCCAAAGCAATATCTGCTCCTAATACTGCAACTAATTTGTTATTTTTATAAATTGGTTTATATAAAGTTACTACATAAGTATTTAAAGTTTTTCCCCAATAAGGTTTTGTAACTCCAAGTGCTTGTTTCTGTACTGCTTGTTTGAACCAAGGTCTTTTTCTAGCATCAAAATTATCTTTTTCTAAAGTTAAAGTTTTTCCGCCTGATTCAACTTCATTGCCATTATCAGCAAATCCAAGGAAAAATAGACCAAATTCCCCTGCACTATTTCCAAGTTCTAGAGTTTTGAATATATTTTGATTATAAATATTCATCTCTTCTTTTTCTAAAGCTTTAGCGATTGTATTAACTACTGTAATTTTAGAGTTGAAATATACATCTAAATACTCTGCAATATTTTTTGAATTATTCATCTCCTTATTTTTAACTAAAGCAGACTTAGATTCATAAGAATTAATTGCATTTTGGAACCCTAATATTCCAAAAGAGATTCCAACACTAATAAAAATCAAAGTTAATAATTTTGTTTTTAAACTATACTTCCCCATTTGTTATCCTTTTATTCAACAATTTTTCATTATATACTAACTATATAAAAGGACTTAAAAGTGATTTTTTCTTAATTTATAAAATTATTATTTTTTATTAATAGATATTTAAGATTATATTATTCAAAAAAAGAAATTCTATTTTTTCCTGAACGCTTTGCCATATACATAGCTGTATCTGCTTGTTTTATTAGCTCTTTTACACTAAATGTACTATCATGAAATAAAGTTATCCCAATACTAGGTGTAGAGATATTTTCATATCCATTTATAATTTTTATATCATTTAGTGAACCTTTGATTTTAGAAGCTAAAATTTGAATATTGTTTCTTGCACTAGCTTTATCACTTCCAATAAAATCTGCTAAAACAATAAACTCATCTCCCCCAATTCTAGCAAGAGTATCTTCTTTTCTAACTGTTTCTTGAAGTTTTTTAGATACTTCTTTTAGTAAAACATCTCCTGTTTCATGACCTAATGTATCATTTATAGTTTTAAAATTATCAAGATCAATAAATATCAAAGCACCATAATTTTTATATCTTGAAACTTTATTAATAGAGTGTTCAATTCTATCAAATAAAAGCATTCTATTTGGCAAGGCAGTTAAACTATCATGTGTTGCTTGATACTCCAAATATTGTTGTTTTAGTTTTTGTTCACTTATATCATTGTATTGAGATAAATAGTGTTTTACACTTCCATCTTTTTCTTTAATAGCAGTAATTGTAGCTTTTAAAGGTATTTTTTCACCATTTTTCTTTTTATTATAAATTTCTCCTGACCAAGTTCCCTTTTTTAGTATTGAATTCCACATTTGCTTATAAAATTCAGTTGAATGCTCATCAGAACGAAATATATTTGGATTTTTACCTAGAATATCGCCCTTTTCATATCCCATAACATTACAAAATGCTTGATTTACATTTATAATTTTTGCTTCGCTATTTGTAATAATCATAGGTTCATTTGATTCAAAAGCATATGATGCGATTGTTAATTGCTCTTCTTGTTTTGCTTTTGTTTTTTCATAATCTATCTTTTCTAAAGCATACTCCATATCAATAATCATTTTATTAAATAAAATCTCTATTTCATTATCAAAAAAGTTTTTTTTCTTTGAATACAAAACCATAAGAGCAGTAACTTTTTCAAATTTTTTTATTGGAAATACAGCAATTGAAGAAAAGTTTTTTGTTTTAAAAAAATCCTCTTTTATATCACTTACTTTTTCTATATTTGAAGTTTTTATTATGTTTTTCCTAGAAATAATTGCCTTTTTAAAAATAGAACTACTTGAATCTTCTTCTTTAAAAACAATATTATCAGGATTTTCACCTTTTATAAGCATAATTTTTCTTTGAGATTTTTTAACTTTATAAATAAGTCCTAAAGATATATTTTGATCATTTACAATAGTGCCAAGTAGTTTATTGTAAAGTTTTTTTCTTGTAGGCATTTTTAAAATAACTTTATTTATTTTGTTTAAAACTTTATATATATTTTGCTGTTTTTTTAGCTTATTAAAACTTTGTTGTTGGTTTGAAACAATAACTTTTAATACAAATAAAAGACTGATTAATGTTACAAAAGAGACAAATAAAAAGCTTAAACTTAGTATTTGAGATTTTGTAGCTTGTGATTCAATCTCTTTTGTAAGCTTTAAAACTTCACTACTTACTAAATAATAAAGTTTACCAAATTCATCAATTCTAGAAGAAGAAAATTCCCACCAATCATCTAATTTTAGATTATCTTTATAAATAATCTCTTTTAAATTCTCTCTTAAATGATTTAATCTTTTTTCATATGCAAACTTAATATTATTTGAATAAGCATCAATCTCATTTTTTTCTGCACTTAGTAAAAACTCTTCAATATTTATATCTTGAATAGTATATGTTTGAATTAGTTTTTGATAATTTTCATCAGAGATTTTTTTATCTATGATATACAAAGAAGTCATTATTCTTTCTACTGCTGCTGCTTCTTTTGTAGCTAATAGATTGACTATATATGCAAATTTTGTATTAAAATTTGTTACAAATTTTATAGGTTTTATTGAATATATAGTTGATAAAAGTATATTATTTATCTTAGTATAAAACTTAATTATTTTATTTGAATCAATTTTATTTTCATCAACACTTTTTCTAATCTTTGTAAAATCATAAAAAATATTTTGTACTTTTTTGACACTATATTCTGAATTTTGTGTCTCTTTTTCTATTTTTGATATAGTTACTAGAAACTCTTGATAAACTCTATTTGTAGTCTCTCTTTGCTTTAAAAGTTTATCTTTATATTTTTTTGTATTTAGATAGATTGCTGTGTAGCCTCTCTCTTTTTGAATAGAATCAATAACTTTTTCTGTTGCAAAAATATACTTTACATCATTTTGAATATTATCAACTTGACTTAAAGTATCTATTTTATCAAGAACAAGTATTGTACTAAAGTATAATATACCAATTGCAGGTAGTGTAAATATCAATAAAAGCTTAACAAAAAGAGTATTTCTTAGCAAGATACTTTCCTATATATAGAATTATTTCAAGTGATGATAATACCCAAAAAGGCTTTATACTTGAATTTTAATATTGTAAATTTTATTATTTTTGTTTAAATAGTGTCTTTATGATTAGTTTGGTTACAACTAGAAAAGAATCTTCTAGTTTGCAACTGACATAGCAAATTCTTTTAAAACTTGAGATTGATTTGCTTCTAATCCTTGTTTTATTTGTTTTGAAAAATCATCTGGAAAAATTTCAAACTCTTTATTAAAAAAAGCTTCAAAAATATTAGAAACAATTGATTCAGGTGTAGCTTTTGGCATATCTTGACCTTTTGTCATATTTGTATCAATAGGACCTGGAAGAACTTCATAAACTTCTATTTCATCTTTTGCTAATTCTGCTCTTAAAGCTTGTGTTAGTGAGTGCAATGCAGCCTTTGAAGAACAATAAAGTCCCATTATTGGAAGATTTGCTAAAGCTAAAACAGAAGTGATATTTATAATTGCACCTTGTTTATTTAACTTCTTGCTTAAAATTTTGCATACATTTAAAGTACCATGTACATTTACATCAAAGTCAATTGTACTATCTTCAAAGACTCTTTTTGCACTATTTACACCAGCATTATTTATAATAATATCAAGAGAGTCAATACTATTTGCAAAAGAAACAACATCTTCTTTATTTGTAATATCTAACTTTACAGTTTTTATATTTGATGATAATTTTTCAATCTCTTCTAAAGTTTTTATATCTCTTGCAGCACAATAAATAGTTTTAGCACCCAAAGCAATTGCTTTTTTTACAAATATTGAACCAAGCCCACCATTTGCACCTGTGATAAGAATTGATTTATTATTTAAGTTCATATATATAGCCTTTATAAATATTTTTATTTATATTACTCTCTTATAATAAAAAAGAACTTACAAATTAGTCCCAAAATTACATAAGAAGAGAGTAATATAACTTTCATTTTACATAAAAAAATTATAATTATAAAAATTTTAAGAGGTGAAGATGAGAAAGTTATTAATTTTAACAGTTACTTTTGTTACAACTTTTATATTTATTGCTTGTCAAGAGAATAAAAAAGAGTCAAATGAACTAACTTATGCAAGTACAAAAGATATAAGAGATATAAATCCCCATTTATATAGAGGAGAGATGGCTGCACAAAATATGGTTTTTGAGCCATTGATTATTAATACTCAAGATGGAATCAAACCTTGGCTTGCAAAAAGTTGGGAAATAAAAGAAAATGGGAAAAAATATATCTTTAAATTAAGAGAAGATGTTTTATTTACTGATGGTGTTAAACTTGATGCAAATGTTATTAAAAGTAATTTTGATGCGATTTTAGAAAACAAAGTTAGACACGCTTGGTTAGAACTTGTAAATGTTATAGATTCAACAAAAGTAATTGATAAATACACTTTTGAACTAAATCTAAAAAGCCCATACTATCCAACCCTTACAGAATTAGCTATGACTAGACCTTTTCGTTTTGTTTCACCAAAATGTTTTAAACAAAATGAAACAAAGAATGGTCTTTCTTGTTATAATGGTACTGGACCTTGGATATTAAAAGAACATGAAAAAAATAGTTTTGCACTATTTGAACGAAATAATAACTATTGGAATAAAGCACCTAAAATATCTTCAATAAAATGGAAAGTAATACCTAATCATCAAGCAATATTATTAGCTTTACAAAAAGGTGAAGTTGATTTGATTTTTGGTTCTGATGGAGATATGATAAACTTAAATGCTTTTACTGCTTTAAAAAAAGAGAATAGCTTAAAAACACTACTAAGTAATCCTATTGCTTCAAGAGCTATTCTTATAAACACTAAAAGAGAGATTACAAAAGATCCTCAAGTAAGATTAGCATTGGCTCATGCAATTAATAAAGAAGCTATAATCAAAGGGATTTTGAACAATTCTGAATCAGTTGCAAATACACTTTTTTCAAAAACTACACCCTATTCAAATATTGATTTGAAAACAAAAGAGTTTAATACTAAAAAATCAAATCAATTACTTAAAGATTCAGGTTGGATTTTAAAAGATGATAACTTTAGATATAAAGATGGAAAGCTTCTTGAATTAAAACTATATTACAATGCAAATAACGCACAAGAAAAAGTTATAAGTGAGTATATACAAAGTAATTTAAAAGATATTGGAGTAAACTTAAAAATTATTGGAGAAGAGAAACAGTCATTTTTAGATAGACAAAAAAGTGGTAATTTTGATTTACAATATGCTTTATCTTGGGGAGTTCCATATGACCCGCAATCATTTATCTCTTCATGGAGAGTACCCGCACATGGAGATTATCAAGCGCAAATGGGATTAAAAAGAAAAGCTTGGTTAGATAATACTATTCAAGATATTTTAACACAGTCAAATGAAGAAAAAAGAAAACAGTTATATAAAGAGATATTTACATATATTCATCAAGAAAATGTATATATACCTCTTAGCTATTCAAGAACAAAAGTAGTATTTAATCCAAGGGTTAAAAATATTACATTTAATCTTTCTCAATATGAAATTCCATTTGAAAAGATGTATCTTGAAAAGACAAAATGATAAGATATATAATAAAAAGAGTATTACTTATAGTTCCCCTTTTATTAGGGGTTTCTATAGTATGCTTTATTTTAGTAAATCTAAATCCTAGTAGCCCAGCTGAAGTTACACTAAGAATAAACAACATTACAGTTACTCCACAAGCAATAGAAGAGACAAAAAAAGAGTTAGGTTTAGATAAGCCATTAGTACAACAATATGTTCAATGGATAAAAAATTTGTTAAATGCAGATTTAGGAACTAGCTATGAAACAAAACAACCTGTATTTGATGAACTTATTCAAGCACTACCAGTAACAATATATCTATCTTTTAGTGCTATTTTGTTAATAGCTATTTTTGGTTTTTTAATTGGTATTTTGTGTGCAGTTTATGAAAATAGTTATTTTGATAAACTAGCTAGAGTATTTATCTTTACATCAGCTGCTATGCCTAGCTTTTGGTTAGCTTTATTACTAATTTGGCTTTTTTCTTTAAAGTTCAATATTTTTCCATCAAGTGGATTAGATGGTATAAAAAGTATTATTTTACCAGCTGTTACATTAGCAGTAGCGTATATCTCTACTTTTGTAAGAATTATTAGAAACTCTTTAATACAAATAAAAAGCTCTTTGTTTATTACTTATGCTAAAGCAAGAGGACTTAATAATTTTGAAATATTAAAGCATAAAATAAAAAATGTTATCAATCCATTTATTGTTGCACTAGCTATGTCAATTCCTAAACTATTTGCAGGTACTGTAATTATAGAAAATATCTTTGGTTTGCCAGGACTTGGAAGACTTTGTGTACATGCAATTTTTGCAAGGGATTATCCAATAATACAATCTTATATTCTTTTTATTGCGATTTTATTTATCATATTTAATCTAATAGCTGACATTTGGCTACAAGCAAGAGACCCAAGGTTAAGAGTTTGATATGAGAAAAGATTTTTTAATAAAAATAGTCAATAATAAATTAGCATTAGCAAGTTTGATATTTATAACACTTCTAATAATAACTGGACTTTTTGCGCCTTTAGTATCTCCAAATGATCCATATTTAATCAATCTTGATGACAAGTTATTATCATATAGTTTAAAATATCCTTTAGGTACTGACCACTTGGGTAGATGTGTTGCTTCAAGATTGATTTATGGTATTAGAACTACTTTGTTTTACTCTTTGTTTGCTATGATTATAACAGTATTCTTTGGCTTAATTCTTGGATTACTTGCAAGCTTTTTCAAACTTTTAAGAGTTGTAATTTTAAGATTTTGTGATATTATGTTATCTTTTCCAAGTGAACTTATGATGTTAGCAATTATAGGCTTTTTAGGTACAGGAATTGAAAATATAATAATTGCAGCAATAATATCAAAAGTTGCATGGTACACAAGAATGATTTACTCTTTTACTTTAAATCATGTCAATACTAACTATATACATTTTTCAAAGGTAATTGGCATACCATCAAGAACAATCATAAAAAAACACCTTTTTCCTCTAATACTAAGTGATATAATTATGCTAGCAACACTAAATGTAGGAAGTATTATATTAAGTATTTCGGCTCTTTCATTTTTAGGTCTTGGAGTACAAGCACCAACTTGCGAATGGGGAATAATGCTAAATGAAGCTAAAGAGTTAATGAGTATAAATCCATATATGATGCTACCTCCTGGCTTGATGATACTTTTTGTAGTTTTATCTTTTAATATATTAGGAGATAGTATAAGAGATATTCTTGATCCAACATATAATCTAAAAATAAAAGACAACTCATGAGATATTTAAAAATTGAAAATCTAAGCATAAAAGATAATAAAACAAATGAGATTTTATTAGATGATATAAGTATTGATATTAAAAAAAATACTATTTTAGGAGTTGTAGGAGAGAGTGGAAGTGGAAAATCACTACTTTGTAAAACTATTTTAGGATTAATTTCTAGCAATCTTAATATTGAGGGGAAAATAACACTTAATAATAAAGATATTTTAAATAATAGTAAAATTATAAAAGATAACTTTTGTGTAATATTACAAGAAGCTATAAATGCCTTTAATCCCCTTTATACTATAAATTATCAAATGTTAGAGAGTATTAAAACAAAACAAAGTAAAAAAGAAAAATTAAAAATATGTATTAAATATCTTAGAAAAGTTGGTCTAAAAAGATGTAGTAAAATCTTAAGAAGCTATCCCCATGAATTAAGTGGAGGACAACTTCAAAGAGTTATGATAGCAATAGCTTTAACACAAAACAGAAAAATAATTATTGCAGATGAACCAACTTCATCTTTAGATAGTATAAATCAAAAAGAGATTATAAATATATTGAAAAATTTAAAAGATAAAACAATAATAATTGTTTCTCATGATTTAGCTTTGATTTCTCATATTGCAAAAGATATTATTGTTTTAAAAGATTCAAAAGTAGTTGAAAAAGCAGATGCTAAAACTATCTTTACAAATACAAAAAATGAATATACTAAATTCTTAGTTTCAACACAAGAAAACTTATCTAAAGAGTTCATGTCATGCTTAAAATAGTAAATCTATGGAAAAAATATAAAAAAGAGTTTGTTTTAAAAGATATAAATCTAAATCTTCAAAAAAACTCTTCACTTGCATTAGTTGGTGAAAGTGGAGCTGGAAAAACAACTTTAAGTAGATTGATTTTAGGAATAGATACTCCAACAAAAGGCAATATCAATATAGATAAAAACAGTATGAGTGTTGTCTTTCAAGATTATAGAAACTCTGTCAATCCACTTTTTACAATAATAGAGATTTTAAAAGAGCCATTTTGGTTAAGAAAAATTACTTTTTCAAATGAAAAACTAGAAGATTTATTAAAAACTTTCAATCTTTCAAAGAGTTTATTAGATAAATATCCCCATGAACTAAGTGGTGGACAACTTCAAAGAGTATGTATATTGCGTGCAATTTTGACAAAGCCATCTTTTCTTATCTTAGATGAGGCATTTAGTGCACTTGATGTATCTACAAAATCACAAGTTGTTACATATATAAAAAGTTTAAAAAAAGAGCAAAACTTAACAATTTTCTTAATAACTCATGATTTAGAAGTAGCAACAAGTTTGTGTGAAAATATAAAAATACTTTTTAAAGGAGAAGTTGTTGAGTCATTGAAAACCAAATGTTTAGGACAAGCACAAAATCAATACACAAAACTTTTGATTGATTCAATAATACCTTTAAAAATAAAGGAAACAAATGAGTAAAGAACTACATTTTAAGTATGTAAACAATATCTTTCAAAAGCAAACTAAAGATTATATTATAAAAGAGTATATGAAACATTATGACAATAAACTATCTAAAAGTAGATATGAAAAACTATATAAAAATATGGATAGTTTGATAAACGATACAAAAAACAATGCTTTTTTTATAGCTTTAGATACATCAAATAGTATTGTTGCCTCAATTAGTATATCTATTTTTGATAATAGAATAAAACCTCTTCAACAAAAATACAAAAACAGAAAAATTGCAGAGATTGGAAGATGTTATGTAAAAGAAGAGTATAGAAGACAAGGCATAGCTTCAAAACTATTAAACTTAGCAACTTTATTTGCTATAAACAAAGAGTATGAAAAAATGTACTTACATACTCACTATTTTTTACCAGGGGGATTTAACTTTTGGAAAAAGATGGGATTTTGTATCACACTAGATGAAAAAGATAGTTTACAAACAGTGCATATGGAAAAAAGTTTACAAAATATAAGTAAACATAACCATAAATTAGCTAAGATAATCTTATGAATTACAATAAGATTATCTTCGCACTACTAATGATGTATATTTTAGCTGATATTGTTAAGACTTACTTTTTTTAGAAAACTTCATAAAAAAAGGTAGTAACTTAACTACTAAAAACCCAACTATTGCTCCAAGTAATATTTCACTTAGAAATATTAAAAAACCTCCAATATATTCAATAGTTTTCAAGTAACTATCAAGAAAACTTAAAATATGTGTTTCATGGGCTATGATACCTCCACCCACAGCTAACATAGCTATTGTACCTACAATAGAAATAGTTTTTATTATCTTTGGCATAGAGTTTACAAAAGCAGTTCCTATGCTTTTTGAAACTGCACTTTTTTTCTCTTGAAGATAAAATCCTATATCATCAAGCTTAAGAATAAGTCCTACAAGCCCATAAACTACAACTGTAGCAATAAGTCCAATAAGTACCAAAACAGATAGTTTTGTAATAAAATCACTCTTTTCAACTAAACTTAAAGTTATTACAATAATCTCAAAAGATAAAATAAAATCTGTCTTGATAGCACTTTTAATCTTTTGCTCTTCTAGTTTTTCACTTGAAAGCTCTTTTAAAGTATCTTTTTCACTTTTATGTTCATGATGCTTGCCAAGCTTTTCCAAAATAGCTTCAACTCCCTCATAGGCTAAGTATATTCCACCTAATATTAAAGTAGGAGCTATAAGCCAAGGAGCTAAAAAACTCATAAGCAAAACAATAGGAATAATGATAAATTTATTTTTTAAACTTCCAAGTGCTATTTTATACACAATAGGAAGCTCTCTTTTTGCTGCATTTCTTTTTGCTTGTATTATTGCTTTTTGTCTTATTTGCTCTAATTCACCAATAATCTTCTCTTGCTCTTGCTTTGATAATTTTTGTATATTTTCTTTGAACTCTTTTACACTACTTGCATCTTTTAGCTCTTTTTTCAAAATATCAGATGTAGTTTCGTTTGTAAAACTTGCAATTGCAGCTAAATCATCAATAACTAAAGCAGATGATTTTACACTTGCAAGTTTTGTATAAGTTACTATGTCATCAAAAAGTACACCTACATCATCTAATGAAGTAGCAAGTGTAGTTGTAGCAGTAGCCATAGTTTTACTAGCAAGTGCACTAATATCATCTGATAAAATCGATAAATACCCTAATAATCCAGCCATTTTATTCCTTATATTGATAAAAATTTTTTGTATTTTATTTTATTTTCTATTAATTTGAACTTCATAATAAAAACATTTTCTCATATTATAAGTATAGGTTATAATTATTTTATTAATTTTTATTATAATTTAAGTAATTCTTAAGATATATTCATGTAGAATTTTTTTATCAAAAGAAAAAGATTATCCTTTAGGATAATTAAAAAGGAATGTTTATGGCATGCGATACTGGTGCAAAACCAATAGCACAGAAAAAAGAAATAATAAATAACGATGAAATAATTGAAAAAAAGGAAATAAAAATGAGTTCAAGTTTAGTACTAAGAAAAGCTCCAGAGTTTAAGATGGAAGCATATGATGCAAAGACAGGTCACTATACAGAAGTAAATAGTGAAGATTATAAAGGTAAATGGCATGTAGTTTGCTTTTATCCAGCTGACTTTACATTTGTTTGCCCTACTGAAATAGCAGCAATGAATGCAAAATATGATGAGTTTCAAGAATTAGGTGTAGAAATACTTGCAGTATCAACTGATACAAAGTTTTCACACAAAAGATTTGTGGAAACTGAACCTATTTTAAAAGGTCTAAAACTTACAATAGGTGCTGATCCAACTGGTGAAGTTAGTAGAAATTTTGGTGTGATGATTGAAGAGCAAGGAGTTGCTTTAAGAGGAAGATTCTTAATCAATCCAGAGGGTACAGTTGTAGCACAAGAAGTACAAGCACCTATGGTAGGAAGAAATGTACATGAATTTTTAAGACAAGTAAGAGCTTGGCAACATGCAGAAAAAACTGGTGAAGTTTGCCCAGCAGGATGGACTCCAGGTAAAAAAACACTTCCAGTAAATACTGATGCAGAGCAAATGACAGGAAGAGTTGGAGATTATATTACTATTGAAGAAATAATGTCTTAATAACTTAGATTTAAGGAAACTCTCCTTAAATCTATACCACTTCTTATATCTTAAAAACTTTTTTAATAAAAAATTATACTTTTACTTTACTTCTTAATAATTATCATAACTTTATGTTGATATAATTCAATTTATCAAACGCGACCGTGGTGAAATTGGTAGACACGCTATCTTGAGGGGGTAGTGCCTTAGGGTGTACGAGTTCAAATCTCGTCGGTCGCACCATCTAATAAATCATTATAACTTACCTTTAAATGCTTTATCTAAAATAGAAGCTTTTAGTACTTTTAAATTTCTTATTTTTATTTTTTTAATAGAAAAAAATTTATCTTTTATTGATGATATATAATATATGAATTTTTTCCTAACTTTTTATGCTTAAAAAATTACTTCTACTATTAATTAAGCTTTATTTCATTTGTTATTATTTATAATTTTTATATAATTCCCTCGTAAGCCTATATACTAGAGATATAGCCGAGGGTATAATTCTTTTAATCAATACTTTTCCCAATTAAAATTGATTTATTTCACTCACCAAACTATTGATTTCATTGTTATTATCTTTAATATTTTAAAATAATTTAATAAGTTATTTATATTCAACCACTTTTTTTAGTTTAGGATTATTAGTACTTATATCAAAATCTTCAATTTCTAAAATTAGTCTTGACTTAGTTTTTTTTATATGATAAAATCATCATATGATAAAAATATCATATGAAAGGATTTATATATGAAAAAAACATTTAAAGCACAAAATATAGCTTGTTCGGGTTGTTCGAACCTTATAAAATCATCACTAGAAGATAGTTTTGGAACTATAGAGGTTAACTTAGATGTTGAACCAAAAGAGGTTACAGTTGAAATTGCTGATGATACAAAAGAAGCAACTTTTAAAGAAGAGATGAAAACTCTTGGATTTGAGATTATAGAATAGTAGTATGAGTAATCCTAAAAAATTGACTAGGTCATGCTGTGAGGGCATAAGCCATATTCCTAAAATAAGAGAGGTCTTACCAAGTGAAAAAAACTTAGTTGAAATATCTAATGTTTTTAAAGCCCTAAGTGACCCTACTCGTGCAAAGATGCTATATGCGTTATTGGATTATGAAATATGCGTAGGAGAGATGGCAAATCTTTTAGAAATACCCCAATCTCATGTATCACACCAACTAAGAATTTTAAAAAAGTATGGCATAGTCGATTTTGAAAAAGATAAAAAGATGTCATTTTATTATATAAAAGATGAATACATTAAAGACCTTCTTAAGCTAATTTTAGAAGAAAAGGAGTGATATGTCAAAAGAGAAAATCAATTTAAACATTTCAGGGATGACTTGTGTAAATTGTTCAAATGGAATTGAAAACTTTTTAAAAAGACAAGATGGAGTTATTGATACAAAAGTAAGTTTTGCTTCAAGTGAGGGTGAATTTACTATTGATTCAAAACTCTATTCAAAAGATAAACTTGTTGCAAATATTGAAAAACTTGGATACAAAGTTGAAGATGATTTTGAAAAATTAGAGCAAGAACAAATAAGAAGTTTTCAAAAATTAAAACAACTATTTACTACTTCTATGTCATTAACTATTGTTATTTTTGCACTTATGTTTTCAAATATTTTTGAAGATGAATTAAATAAAAAAATCATATTTATATTTGCTACAATTGTTCAGTTTTATTGTGGTGGAAGATTTTATAATCTTGCATACAAAGCATTAAGCAATAAAAACTTTGATATGAATGTATTAGTAGCTTTAGGTACAAGTGCTGCTTACTTTTATTCGGTTTTTGTGCTTTTTGCACCATGGCTTTTCCCAGAAAACTTAAGATTTGTATATTTTGATGGGGCTGCTGTTATTATTAGTTTTATTCTTCTTGGAAGATATCTTGAAGAGCGTTCAAAACAAAAAGCAAGTGATTTTTTAAAAAAACTTATGAATTTAGCTCCACAAGAAGCTAATCTTATACAAGAAGATGGAAATATCAAAACTGTTTTAGCAAATAGTTTAGAAGTTGGAAATAAAGTTCTAATCAAATCAGGTGAAAAAATCCCAATTGATGGAAAAATCATAGAGGGTAAAGCAGATATTGATACATCTATGATTACAGGTGAATCTATGCCTGTATTTAAAGAACTTGATGATGAAGTACTATCAGGAACACTAAATACAAATGGCGTGATAAAAATAGAAGTTTTAACAAAATCAAAAGATACTACACTATCTAAGATTATTCAACTTCTAAAAAGTGCTCAAAGTAAACAAATTCCAATAAGTAGATTTGCAGATAAAGTTGCAAATATTTTTGTTCCAAGTGTTATTGCTATTTCTATTCTTACTTTTGTTGTATGGTCACTTTTAGGAGATATGCAAACAGCTATATTAGCTTCAATTAGTGTTTTAATTATCTCTTGCCCTTGTGCTTTAGGACTTGCTACACCAATTGCTATTGTAAGTTCAGTAAGTAGAGGTGCAAAAGAAGGACTTCTAATAAAAAACCCCGAAGTTTTAGAGATAATAAAAGATATAAAATATGCAGTTTTTGATAAAACAGGTACATTAACAAAGGGTGAAATAAGTGTTGAAACTACTGACATTGATGAAAAATATTTCAATACAATAGCTTCTATTGAAAAGTTAAGTGAGCACCCTATTTCTAAAGCTATTGTCTCTTATATTGAAAATAAAAAAACATTTGAAAATATAGAGATTGAAGATGTTGAGATTATTGCTGGAAAAGGTATAAAAGCAAAAGTTGAAGGAAAACTTGTCTTATTAGGAAATGAAAAACTTCTAAGTGAGCATGATATATCTATACAGGATAAGCATAAAAAGTTTTATGAAGAGCAACTTAATAAATCAAATGGAGCAATATTAGCCTCAATTGAAAATGAAACTATTGGTTCATTCTCTTTAGTTGATAAATTAAAAGATGATGCAAAAGAGCTTATTTCAAATATTAAAAAAAGAGGTATAACTCCTATTTTACTTACAGGAGATAATAAAATCACTGCTTCAAAAATAGCTTCAAAGCTAGATATAAAAGAGGTTTATAGCGAAGTTATTCCTACACAAAAATATGATGTTATACTAAAACTTCAAGAAAAAGCAAAAGTTATGTTTGTAGGAGATGGGATAAATGACGCTCCTTCAATCAAACAAGCAGATATTGGAGTTACTTTAAACTCTGGTTCTGATATTAGTAAGGATGCTGGAGATATTATTTTAATTAACAATGAGCTTTTATCTGTTGAAAAGAGTATAAAACTCTCAGTTGAGAGTATAAAGATTATAAAACAAAACCTTTTTTGGGCATTTGCTTATAATACTTTAGGTATTCCACTTGCAGCTGGTGTTTTATATCCAGCATTTGGACTTATGTTAAGTCCTATGTATGCAGGAATTGCCATGAGTTTTAGCTCTGTTGCAGTTGTATTAAACTCACTTAGATTAAAAGTCAAAAAGTTTTAACATAAAAAAAGAGAAGATTAATATCTTCTCTTTTCTTCTCCTTGATAGCTTGAAATATTTTTGTTTTTTCTGATTTTAATATTTTCTTTGCCTTCAAACTGAGCAAGTTTAGCACTATTTGCAGCTTTTGATGCAATATTATTACTTTGCTCTGCAATTATTTTTACATTATTTGCAATATCAGCATTTTGTTGTGTAAAAGTATCTATTTGAGAGACAGCATTATTTATTTGGATTATATTTTGTTCTTGTTCTTTTGTTGCTGTGTCAACTTGATTGATTAGTTCTATAGTATTTTCTATATTATTACTTAAAACTTCATACTCTTCACTCATAGATTTTGAAGCATCAGTTCCTTCTAAAGTCTTTTCATTCAAAATATTCATAAGTTCTTGAATATCTTTTGCTGTTTGCGCACTTCTATTTGCAAGATTTCTAACTTCTTGTGCAACTACTGCAAATCCTTTTCCAGCTTCTCCTGCCGTTGCTGCTTCTACTGCTGCATTTAAACTTAAAATATTTGTTTGAAAAGCAATATCTGAAATTGCACCAATTGCATCATGTGCTTTATTTGTTGCTTCTTTTATAGCTTCCATTGAGTTTAATGTTTTATTTGAATACTCTTTTCCTTTGATTGCACTATTTTTTACATCATTTCCTATTGAAGCCATTTTATTTGTTAATTTTCTATTCTCACTTATATTTGAACTTATTTCATCTAATGAAGCTGATGCTTCTTCAATAGTTGTAGCTTGCTTCATAGAAGATTGAGCTAAAATTTCAGCTTCATTTTTTAAATTTGCTGATTCATACTCTAAAACTAAAGACTCCCTTACACTTTTTTGTAAATTCTCTGTTACTTTTTGCCTTAAAGAGTTTATTCCTAAAAGCAACTCTTTTAATTTACCACCTCTAAAAAGTGAAGTATCCACTTCATTTAAATAGTTTTTATTTTCATACTCAGATAATCTTAAAATAACTTCTGAAATACTTGTATCTATTTTATGATTCATTGCATTTATTGTTTCACAAAGATATGATATTTTTGCATCACTTGATTTTGAAATGATAATATCATCAGTAAAACCATCTGAGATTTTTTCACATGATAAAATTATTTCTCCATAAACTTTTAAATCTTCTAGCTTTTTTTCTCTTATAGTATTTGATATTTTAAGAAGTTTTTCTTCTATTTTTTTAAACTTTTTTTTCTCTATTTTTTCTAGATTATCTAAACTATTCTTATCATTTGTAATATATTCTTCAAATTCATTTAAAAATGAACTTATTTTATCTAGATCTTTTTTTGTACTAAACATCACTATTTCTCTTCTTGTTTTAGTTTTTTATAAAGTTTTATTGCATTTTGTACTTCATCTTGTGTAGGTTTTACTCTTACAGAAATATATCTTTTTCCTTCAGCTTTTTGAACAGGATAAACAGTAGCATTTACCCAATAATAATCATCATTTTTACATCTGTTTTTAACTATTCCATTCCAAGTTTTACCATTTTGTACATGTCCCCACAGCTCTTTAAATGCAGATTTTGGCATATCGCTATGCCTTAAGATATTGTGAGGTTGTCCTATAAGTTCATCTTTTGTAAAACCAGCAATTTTACAAAAATCATTATTAGCGTAAGTAATATTCCCTTTAGTATCTGTTTCAGATACTATCATAGTATTCTTTGATAATTTTTTCTCAATATTCAATATAATTCTTCCCATATTATAATTTATTTGGAATTATATTAAATTTTATTATAATAAAGAATAAATTTTTATAGTAGTTTTGTAAAAAAAATTTTCTATAAGGTTTATTAACTATCTATCAAGTAAAGAATCAGCTTTTGATTTTAGCTCTTTTTTATGCAAAAACTCTTCTTCTCTTTTAGTAAATTTAGTTTTATCTTTTATAGTATTATTTTCTCTTTTTTCTTTTTTCTTTTTTATTTGCGGTTTATCAATATCTTTTCTTTTAAATAGAGTTAAAATCAAATAAATAGAAAAAAGTATATTTGAAAATATTATAAGCCATTTTATAACCAAAGCTAGTTCTAAATACTCTAATTTCTGTTTTAATGTCAAATACTCAACTATATCTGTATATATAGAGTTTGCAAATATAGCAATAATTAAAAGTGCTGATATTATCATCACTCTTTTTCTAAATTTATATAAATAATACCAAAAAATAGCAGATTTTACTTGTCTAAACATTTACAATCTTTTATATCAAAAAGTCTAATCCTAGTATTGCAAGTGCTGCTACTAGTGACTTTGTTTTTAAATCATCTTTTAATTTTCTTTCTTCATCTGAGATTATTATTTCTAATTCTTCATCAGTATAATCATCGAAACTTTTATTTCTTTCTGCTAGTCTTGCTTTTGTACTTAAAATTGCTTTTTCTCTTATCTTCTTTTTTATTCCCTCTTTTAATTCTTTACTTTTAACAGAGGGATAATCAAATGCTTTTGTTATATTTTCAGAAGTTACATTATAAAGTTTTGAAGAGTTTTGTTTTAATCTTTCTTTTATTTTCATTTTATATCTTTTTATTTTGATTATAACATATTAAAATCAAAAAAACTTTTATAGTTCAGAAGCAGTTTTGATAATATCAATGCCAAATTTATCTCTTAGATTTTGTACTTTGTTTGTAAGTTCTTTCTTCTTTAAATCACTTTCATATTCAAAAAGGTTATAGGTAAACTTTTTATTATCAGCAAAATTTGATACAGTTATATTAAGTTGTACTACTCCATGCCTTGGGTGTTTATCACTTTTTATAAAAAGCTCTTTTACTTTCAATTTAAAATCACTTTCATTAAAAATAGTATTTACATTTACATAATCTTTTGATTTTATTCCATACTCATATTTTATAAAAATGGAGTATGTCAATGGATTTACATTCTCTTTTTTTACTAAAAAACAAAGATATCTACAAAGTATCATGGCTCTTCTAATTAGTTCAACTCTTTCATATACCACATCAAAACTTCTTCCTATTCCAATTGATTTTTTATCTCTTGTTGTACTAAGTTTTCTATCATTTATACCACAAACTCTATTATATAGTTGAATTCCTGGCTTTTTCCAAGAATAAAATAGCTCTTTTTTATCTTTTATATCTCCTAATGTTCTTACTCCATAGCCTCTTAGTTTTTGAGAATAGCCTTTACCAATTCCTGGAAACTCTTCTATTGGAATATCTTTTATAAAATTTGGAATGTGTTCTTTTTTTATATGTTTTATTCCATCTGGTTTTGCATATTCTGTTATTAGTTTTGAAAGATACTTTGAATGAGCTATTCCTATTGATATGGGTAAACCTAAATCATTCTTAATCTTTTGTTTTAAATAGTTTGCAAAATCAAAAACTTCATCTTCATTTATATAACCCGTAACATCACCAAAAAACTCATCAATACTAAACTGTTCAACTAAAGGAATCTCTTTTTTCAATAATGCACTTAGTTTTTGCGACAAATCATGATATAAAGGATAATTAGGTGGTATCATAAGAAGATGTGGGCAAAGTTTTAAAGCTTCATTTACACTCATGGCAGTTTTCACTCCATAAGCTCTTGCTTCATACGATGATGTTGTTATGATGCCTCTTATTCTTCCATTTTCGTCTTTATAATACTCTTTAAATGTTTTTGTATTTTCATCTGTAAAAATAGATCCTACAAAAGCACCTGTATTATTGCTAATAGTTCTTTTTTGATTTTTAGTATCAAATATGCTTAAGTTACTTCGTCCTCCAACAGCAACTGGAATATTTTCTAAACTTTTATCAAGAATTCTATGAGCAGATACAAAAAAGCAATCTAAATCTAGGTGTATAAACATGTCTTTATTTTATCACATAAAAAATTTATAAGCCAAAAATATTTCATTTTGTGATATTATTTGAAAAATTATAAAAGGATAAATCATAGAAAAGTGTAGAAACTGTAAAAGAGAAGTTGAAGCCAAAAAAAGACAATGCCCTTACTGCGGGATTTTAAACCCAACAGTAAATTTAAAAGATATATTTAAAGCTTTAGCTATTGTTTTAATTATTATGAGTATTGTAACTTTTTTTATGAATTAATTTTTAACTCTTCTTAATAAAAGTCCGCCTGTATAACCTATTGCAAGTCCTATTAAGTGAGCATACCAAGCAATAGGAAGTCCTATTAATAGTGGTGCAACAGAGATTAATAAAACCCAAGTAACAATACCTTTTCTTTGATATGTATCCACAAGAGCAACATATCCTAAAAGTGCACAAATAGCACCAGAAGCTCCAACTAAATTTACATGATTGTCTAAAAATAGTATATATAAAAAACTCACCAAAGATGTAAGTAAGCCAAATACAAAATAAGCTATAAAAAATACTGTTTTACCTTTGTATCTTTCTACTGCATTACCAAATTGATAAAGTACAAACATATTCATACCCAAATGCCCAATGCCACCATGTGCAAACATAGTTGTCAATGGTTGCCACCAAAATCCCTCAATAATCATGTATCTATTTAATCCTAAGACTAAACTTCCATAATTTATGTTTATTTGAATAATATACATCAATACCGTAATTGCAATTATTATATTTGTAAGAGTTAAATTTTTATTTTGCATTTGTTTTAAATGTCCTTATTGCACAATCTGTGATTTTTCTCAATTGTATTTTATCAAAATAAACTAAATTGGTAAATACTCCAAATATTTCATTTCCATTTATTCTAATAGAGATATTTATTGCACCAAAATCTTTCTTTTCTCTTTCATTTTCTATAAGTTCATATTTGATTGTAAGATACTTTACAGGGTTTTTCAAAGGTGCCATTTGTATTGCATCTACAAAATAGCTATCTTGTTCTGCTAAACTTATATACTCTTTGATATAAGACTTTGAATTAAGTGCTTCAATATATCCACCACTTAATTTATAATACCCTTTTTCTAAAGCTTTTAGTGAGTTTTGTAAAGTTTTTTTATTTTTTATTCTTAGAGTAGAGTTTGTATCAAGACATGCAAGTTTAACAATTTTTTCTTTTTGTTCTTTTTCTTGCATATCTCCAAAATATTTTGAATAAAGAGTAATTACAATTGAAACTATTACAATAGTTCCAAAAGTAAAAAAATTATTTATAATTTGACTTGGATTAGCCCCTCTTCTCATATTTTTATATTAAAGTTTCTTTTAATACATCATCTATTGTATCAACTGCTTTAATTTCCATAGACTTTTTAACTTCTGATGGAATATCATCTAAATCTCTTTGGAAATTTTTTCTAGGAATTAATACTTTTTTCATTTTTGCTTTATGTGCTGCGATTAATTTCTCTTTTAATCCACCAATAGGAAGGACTTTTCCTGTTAAAGTAAGCTCTCCTGTCATTGCAATATCTGATTTTACTGCTTTATCTGTTAAGATTGAAGCTATTGTTGTAGCCATTGTAATACCAGCACTTGGTCCATCTTTTGGAGTAGCACCTTCTGGAATATGTAAGTGAATATCATATCTTTTATAAATCTCACTAACATCAACACTTATATTATCTTCTTTCTCTTTTGCTGTTTTTGGTATAGCTTTTTCATCAACTTTTAGTTTTCTTTCATCAATCAAAAGTTTTACAACAGAATAAGAGATTCTTGAAGACTCTTTCATAACATCGCCCATATTTCCAGTTACTGAAAGTATTCCTTTTCCTCTTAACTTAACAGCTTCTGTTTTTAAAACATCTCCACCAACTGCTGTCCATGCAAGTCCATTTGCAACACCTATTTGATTTTTTTTCTCTGCTTGGTCAATCTCAAAAATCGGATTATCTAAATAATGTTTTAGATTTTGAGTATTTATTGAAACTTTTGAAGTATCGTTTTCTGATACTATTTTCTTAACTGCTTTTCTAAATAGTTTTGAAAATACTCTTCTTAAATTTCTAACTCCAGCCTCTCTTGTATACTCAGAGATAATTTTCTCAATTGTTGGCTTACTCATAGAAATTTCACTTTTTTTAAGTCCATGTTTTTCTAATTCTTGAGGAATTAAATAATCTTTTGCAATATGATATTTCTCATTTGGAGTATAAGAGCTAATTTCAATAAACTCCATTCTATCTTTTAATGCAGGTGGTATTCTTCTTAAATCATTTGCTGTTGCAACAAAAATTACTTGTGATAAATCAATAGGAAAATTCAAATATAAGTCTCTAAACTCATGGTTTTGTTCAGGGTCTAATACTTCTAACATCACAGCAGTTGGATCACCTCTGTGATTTGCTCCAAGTTTATCAATTTCATCAAGTACAACAACTGGATTCATTTTTTTTGCATCAACTAAACTTTTTACAAGTCTACCTGGCATTGCTCCAACATATGTTCTTCTATGTCCTCTTAACTCATTTACATCTTCCATACCACCTAGTGCAACTCTTTCAAGTGGTCTATGAAGTGCTTTTGAAATTGAGTTTGCAAGTGAAGTTTTACCAACACCTGGAGGTCCCACAAAACATAAAACTGTTCCTTTAGATTTTAAAGTCTCAATATTTCTTTTTTCTAGTAACTCTTTTACTGCAAAATACTCAGCAATTCTCTCTTTTGCTTTATCAAGTGAGTAGTGATCTTTGTTTAATTGTTCTTCTACATTTGAAACAGAGATCCTTGCATCTGCATACTCACCAAATGGTATTTCTAAAACTTGTTCTATATATGTTTGTAAAAGTGAAGCATCAGGTGAATCTTGATGCATTCTACTTAATTTTTCAATCTGTTTTTTTGTCTCTTTATAGCCCTCTTTTGGCATAGAGTCTTTGATTTTCTTTAACTTCTTTTTATAAGCTTTTATCTCATTGTCTTTTTGATTATCAGCACCTAATTCTTTTTGAATAGCTTTTATTTGCTCTTTCAAAAAGTAATCTTTATGTGTTTTTTCAATTTTTGAGTTTACTTTTTGAGTTATCTCTTTTTGAATTTTTAAAGCTTCTATCTCTTTTTTGATTGTTTCAATTATCTCTAAAAGTCTTTTTTCTATATCAGTTTCAGAAAAGAGCTTATAAGCATCATCTTTTTTAATTCTTAATACAGATGAAATCAAATCAGCAATTCTAACAGCATCGTCATTCTCTTCAATTGTCTTAATTAAATCAACTGGGAATTTTGAGTTAACTCTAGAAAGTTTTTTTACTTGATCTCTTAATACTTCAATAATAGAATCAATTGATTCTTGTGAGTACTCTTTTGTTTCATGTAAATCGACTTTAGCAACTGTATTTTTCTCTTCACTATAATTTAAGATTTTACCTTTTGCTAATCCTTGGAAAAGTACTTTTGTTTTACCATCTGGTAAAGATACTTTTCTCATGATATTACCAATCACACCAACATCATAAAAATGTCCCTCTTTTCTACTATTTTCATGACCTGGCTTGCTAACTGTTACCATAACCAATTTATCATTGTTTATGGCCTCTTCAACTGCTGCAATATTCTCTTTATCATCTAAAAATAATGGTGCAATCATAAAAGGATATAAAAATATATCTTCTTCTATTATTAGTGGTAATTCTTGTGGAAATGAATCATAATTCTCTAATTCCATCAAACTTCTCCTTAATATAATACTTTATTGTATTTATTCAAATATTGCTCTATAAAAAGGTACATCAACCTCTTTTATATCTTCTGTTTTAGTCCAAGTTTTTTCAGCTTTTTCTTTATATACTTTTGCAGCTTTAGGCTTATCTAATCTTTTATATAAATCTGCAATTGCTATATCTAATTGTGCTTTTGCCATATGAACTCTTGCATTTATAGTATCAATTAATGGCATATATTTTGATTGCGGATATTTTTGCTTAAAAACTTTTATATCTTCAATAGTATCATCTAATAACTGTTGATCTCTTAATTGATAAGAAAAACCTAAAAAGTTTGCTTTAATTTTAAGAAACCTAACATAATCAATATCTTTACTTATAGTAAATCTTTTGATGTATTCATCTAAATAAAAATTAGCTAATGCATACTGTTCTTCTTGCATATGCGCATTTGCTAAAATAATCAAAGAAGTTGGTAGAAGTGGTGAGTTTCTATGCTCACTTTCCAATGATGTAAATGTATCATCTGCAGCTTCCAAATCATAATCTGCTATTTGTTTTGTCATTTTATTATACCAATAAAGAGCTGGTCTATCATACTCTTGTATTCTATCACTTTTAGAAGAACAAGAGGCTAGTATGAAGCCTGTAGAACAAATTAATAACACATTTTTTAACTTCAAGTTTCTAATCATTTTAATAATCCTTTTCATAAAAGTAGTATTTTATCTAATACTTGCTTATATGAAATAAAAAATATTATTAATTATTTGATATACTATGTAAAATCAAAGAAAAAGGCAGATTATGAAACTAACATTAATAGGCAATGGTATTATGTCTCAGTCACTAGCTAAAGGCTTAGTTAAAAACTATGAAGTGGAAGTTATAGGAAGAGATATTTCAAAATTAAAAAAAATGCAAGAGAAAATTCCTCAAATTGAAATAAAAGTAATAGATGACCAAGAAGATATAACAGATAAAAATATTATATTTTGTGTAAAACCTTATGCTTTACAAAGTGTTTCTGTAAGATTAACAGGAACTGCAAATACACTTTATTCAATTTTAGCAGGAACTAAACTTGAAACTTTAAAAAAACAAATACATGCAAAATTTTATATAAGAACAATGCCAAATATTGCAGCTTCAATGTCTATGTCAATGACAACTATTACAGGTGATAAAGAAGCAAAAATAGCAGCACTTGAAATTTTTGATGCTATTGGAAAAACTGTTTGGGTAAATACAGAAGCTCAACTTGATATAGCAACAGCAGTTGCAGGAAGTGGACCTGCTTTACTTGCAATTATTGCAGAAGCAATTTCTGATGGTGCTGTTAAGGCTGGATTAGAAAGACATATTACAAATGAGCTTGTTCATGGTCTTTTTGCTGGTACTTCTGCACTTTTAGCAAAAACTCATCCAGCAATTATTAAAGATTCTGTTATGAGTCCAGGGGGAACAACAGCAGCAGGTGTTGCTATGCTTGAAGAGGGAAAAGTAAGAGATGCTATGATAAAAGCAATAGAAGCTTCACATGCAAAAGCAACAGAACTTAGTAAAAAATAAAAAAGCTTTTACTTTATTTGAGACTTTAATTAGTCTTACTATTTTAGCTATTGTAATAAGCTTAGTATATAAACTAAGCTTTTATAATAGTTATAAAAAGAAGTTTGAAAAACTTGAAAATATACAAAATTTGTTTATTTTAAAAAATTATTCAAATGATTTTTCAAAAAAAGATGAAACCCTAAAAATAATTCAAGATAAAACAGTCAAAAGCATCAATGTAAAAAAGATACTTTACAACAAAGATAATATAAGTGTATACAAATATGAATTGCAAAAATAAAAAGACATTTATAACTTTAGAACTACTTTTAGTAATAGTTATTGCTTCGATTGTATTAATTAGTAGTTTTAAAATAATCACAAATATTTATCAAAATGCTAAAACTTCACAAAATATTAGTATTTCTCAATTAGACTTGCTAAGTTCAAGAATAATTTTAGAAAAAAATCCACATTATATAAATAACTTATCATTAAAGAACAATAATTTATATATTGAAAACTCTCTATTTTTAGAGAATATTTCAAATTTTAAAATACAAAATAAACAAAATTTTAAAATTATTAGTTTCATATATAATAATATTTATGAAATAAAGTGGGTAATTAAAATATGAAAAACTCTTTTACTCTACTTTTTACTATTTTAATAGTAACAATTTTAAGTTTAATTAGTATCAAAATATTTGAAACAAAATCTGTTAATAGTACAAATCTTACAAATAAATATGTATATATCCAAGCTTTGAATCATCTTGAATTTTTAGAAGAGTATATTAATTCACTTGAAGATGTAAAAAATATAAATGAGATAAAAATAGATAATAAAGAGTTTTATATTAAAGCTATATTTAAAAAAATAGCTTTAAAGCATAAAATCTCTTTAGAAGTAAAAGCAAAAAATTTCAATGTAAGAGTTCAAAGGACTCTTACAAAATAGTATCTAAAACTTTTAAAGCAAGATTTAAAGCTTTAGTTCTATGGGAAAATGATTTTTTTACTTCATAGGGAAGTTGTCCTAAAGTTTTATCATAATTATTTGGAATAAACATAGGATCATATCCAAATCCACCCTCACCTAATTGTCTATTTATAACATTTCCATGCATCCACCCATGAACTGTATAAACTTCACTTTTATAAACAATTGCTATACAAGCTGTATAAAAAGCTTCTGTTTTTTCTAAACTTTTCTCATTTAATTTTGAAATTAATTTTTCATTATTTTCTTTATCACTTGCATTGTTTCTTGCATATCTTGCTGAATAAATCCCTGGTTCATTATTTATTGCAGGAACTGTAATTCCACTATCATCTGAAATTACAATGGCATTTTCATCTTTTAATAAATCATATATTGATTGTGCTTTTTTTATAGCATTTCCTTTAAAACTATCTTTATCTTCAACAATTTCAATATCTCCTAATAACTCTTTATAAGTTACTATTTCATGTGAGGGAAGAAGTGTTTTAAACTCTTTTATTTTACCTTGATTTGCACTTGCTAAAACAATTTTCATATAATTCCTTAAACTCTTTTTTTTATTATATTAAAAGATTAAAAAATCTCTGCTTTATGAGAAAACTTAAACGCTTTTTACAAAATTATCTTTTAACATCTTATTAACTTTATTAATATATAATCTTCGACTATTTAAAAAATTCAGGATTATATAATATGATTAAATCAATAATTCCTCTAAGTTCTATTATAGCTTTAAGATTTTTAGGACTATTTTTAGTATTGCCAGTATTATCAGCTTATGCAATGAACTTAAAAGGGGCAACAACAGAGATTGTAGGTATCGTAGTTGGTGGTTATGCCTTAACACAAATGCTTTTTCAAGTGCCATTTGGAGTTATGAGTGATAAATTAGGAAGAAAAGGCACAATTGTAACAGGTCTTTTACTTTTCGCAGTTGGTTCATACTTCTGTGCTATTTCAGAAGATATTTATACTTTAATGTTTGGTAGGTTATTACAAGGTGCTGGTGCAATTGGTGCTGTTGTTACTGCTATGATTAGTGATATAGTAAAAGAAGAGCAAAGACCAAAAGCCATGGCAGTAATGGGTGGTTTTATTGCTATAAGTTTTGCCATATCAATGCTTGCAGGACCTACAATTAGTGCCGTTGCAGGTGTAGAAACTCTATTTTATATTACTATGGCTTTAGCTTTAGGTTCTATAATAATTTTATTTAAAGCAGTTCCAAACCCTCCACATATTACCCATACATATAATGCAAAAGCAAATTTAGCAGATACTTTAGCAAATGCAAATATTTTAAAAATGCATCTTACAAACTTTTTGCAAAAAGGTTTGATGACATTTGCATTTATGATAATTCCAATGGTTTTAATAAAAAACTTTCAATGGGATTTTGCAGAGTTATGGAAAGTATATCTTCCAGCAATGATAGTAGGTATTTTATCTATGGCACCTGCTGCAATTCTTGCAGAAAAAAAAGGTAAATATAAAGAAGTTCTTATGATAGGTATTGCATTTTTTGGAGTATCATATATGATAATTGGTACATCAACTAGTTCAATTGGTTTTATAATTGGAGTTGTAATTTTCTTCTCTGGTTTTAATATGCATGAACCTATAATGCAATCACTAGCATCAAAATTTGCAAAAGTTCATCAAAGAGGCTTAGTTCTTGGAGTATTTAACTCATTTGGTTACTTAGGAACTTTTGTTGGTGGTCTTTTAGGAGGTATATTTTTTGAAGATGTATCTTTAAGTACTTTAGTTATTGTAATTGCTGTGATTTGTGTTATTTGGATAATATTAATAGCTACAATGCCAAATCCATCAAAGAAAAAAATGTCTTATTTAAATTTAGATGAATTTAAAAGAGAAAACACAAGTAATCTACACAATAAAAATATTGATGAGTGGTATATCAATGAAACTGAAAATATAATAGTTGTAAAATATGACAGTAATTTAATAGATGAAGATGGTGTTAAGAGTTTATTAAAATAATTTCTTCTATACTATAACTATCATAGTTATAATTTCAAATAGAGGTAAGAAAATGAAAAGGACAATTGTTGCAGTAGTAATAATCTTTTTTTCTCTTACCTCTTTTTCTACTGCAACCATTCCTAAAAACTTCTCCCAAGAAAAATTCAATGAATTTACCAAAAAATATGGAAAAAAAGCTTCAAAAAGGCTCCTTTTATGGGATGATTTAATAGAGTCTGCAAAAGATAAAAAGCTTTTATATAAACTTAAAATGGTAAATGATTTTTTTAATAAAATACCATACAAACTTGACTCTGTTCATTGGGGGAAAAATGATTATTGGGCAAGTCCATTTGAGTTTTTAGGAACGGGTGCAGGTGATTGTGAAGATTATGCTATTGCTAAGTATTTTACATTAAGACAACTTGGAATAGAAGATGAAAAACTAAGAATTGTTTATGTAAAACTACTTAGAAAAAACTCTAAATATGAGCAAGCACATATGGTACTTACTTATTATCATAAACCAAATGCAACTCCAATTGTACTTGATAATATAAACAAAAGATTGAAATTAGCCACTAAAAGAGCAGATTTAAAACCTGTTTATAGTTTTAATGCAGGCGGATTATATAGAGCAAAAAACAAAGGGAAAACTTCTGAAAAAATTGGAAGTAATAATCTAAAATCTTGGAAAGATTTAATGAGTAGATTTTAAAGGAAAAAACATGTCATTATCAAAACAGTTATATATCATAATAGCATTTATCTTTTTGATTATTTTTACAGGTAATTTTATTATAAGTGTAAAAAATGCAAAAGAGTATCTTGAAACAGAAGCTAGTACAAAAGCACAAGATACTGCAACTGCACTTGGAATGAGTCTAAAAGGACTTATGAAAGATAAAAATGATGCAGAGATAAAATCTATAATAAATGCTATTGCAAATAGAGGTTTTTATAAAGAGATAAGACTTGAAGATACACTTTTTACTATTAATAAAGCACAACTTATAAAAAATGCAAACGATAAAAGCATTGATAATACTTGGGAAATAGAAAATATAAAAGTAGATAAAAACCTTGGAAATATAGAAACTAATAGCGATGATTTAGATTTAATGCAAGAGCTTGAAGCTTTAGAGAACAATCAAGAGCTTCATCTTAAAAAAAGTAAGCCTACTCAATATAAATTTATTCCAAATGGAGATTTAAAGCAAAAAAATATAAAAATTTACTTTACAGCTTTAAAAGACAAAAAAAGCATTGATACTTTTTCAACAATTGTTATTGACAATACAATTGTAAAAGTAACAAGAGATGAGAAGTTTGAATATGTTCCACAATGGTTTGTAAATGCAATCTCTATAAACTTAAAAGAGATGGAGAGTCAAATAAGTAATGGTTGGAAAACTACTGCAACTATTTATGTAAGTGCAAATGCAGGAGATGCTTATGCAAAACTATACGAACAAGCAAAAAGTGGAGTTTTATACTCAATAATAGCATTTATAATATCAATGCTATTACTTTTTGTATTTGTTCAATATCTTTTAAAACCACTTAAAAATATAGAAAAACTTGCAAGAAGTATTGCAATAGGAAATTTTAAAACTATTGATAAACTTCCTTGGACTACTGAAATTAGAAATGTTGCAATTTCAATGAATGAAATGTCAACAAAAATAGAATCAGTAATTACAAAATTAAATAAAAACTTAGAGAATCTAACTCAAAAGTTATCAAAAGATGAACTTACAGGATTAAATTTAAAACAAACATTTGAAACAGATATGAAAAAAATGTTTATATCTAAATCAAATGGTTATATTTTTACTATAAAAATTGATGATTTAGGAGAGTTTGCAAAACAGCATACAAATGAAGAAGTAAATAAATTTATCAAAAAATTTGCTTCAATTTTAAAAGAGTGTAAAGCTTGTGAAAATATAAATATTAGTGCTTATAGATTTTATGGTTCTGAGTTTGCATTAATTACAGATGGAATAAACTATGAACAAGCTCAAGAGTTAACAGCTACAATAAAAAGAGAGTTTGAAAACCTTGCAAGTGAAATTGGCAAAGATGAAATCGCACATATTGGAGCAACACCTTTTAATCCTATTGGAACAACAGACCAAATGCTTCATGCTGCAAATGAAGCTTATGAAAAAGCAAAATTAATAGGTCCAAATGAAGCTTTTATTAGAGATAGTGATGATTTAGTAAGAGATATGAAAGCATGGAGAACTTTAATATTTGATATTATAGAAAATCAAAGATTTGAAATAAGCTATATAGGTGATGCAAAAGTTCTAAATGGCGAAGATGAAAATAAACTTGTAATGCAAGAAGCCTTTACAAAAGCATATGATTTAGATAATAAAGATATTCCTATTGGTACTTTTGTATCTATAGCAGAACAGTATGAAAAGATAGTAGATTTTGATAAAGCGGTTATTTCTAAAGTTATTAGTGATATAAAACTAGAAAATATTAAGCACTCAATTTCGATTAACTTATCACTTGATTCAATTGATGATTTAAACTTTATTCTTTGGCTTAGACAAACACTTTACAAACACAAAGATATATCTCATCAACTTGTATTTTCTCTTACTGCTTATGCAGTTACAAAAGATATTGAGAAGTTCAAAGATTTTGTTACTGTAATACATGAATTAGATGCAAAAGTAATTATAAAAAGATTTGAATCAAAATTTATTGCATTAGATGATATTAAAAATCTTGATTTAGATTATATTAGACTTGCAAGAGAATATACCAATAATGTAAAAAATGATCCTTCAAAACAAAGTTTTATAGAAGCAATGGTTGAATTAACACATCTTTTAAATATAAAACTATTTGCTGAAAATGTTAAAGATGATGAAGATTTACAAAAGGTAAAAGAATTAAATGTCTATGCAGCAAGTAGATAGTATCTAAAAATTGTCCAAAAAAATTAAGAAATTATTTTTGGACAATTGATACATTTTGTAACATACTCTTCCTCATCAACTTCACATAATGTACAAGGATTAGAGGCTTTAATTTCTCTTTTTATTTTGCACTTAGGATTTAAATTTGCAAAGAAAGAGACATTTTGTGCAGAATCATTAACTAATGCATTTATTATCTTTTCTGAACTATTATAGTTCTTTGCAACACATCTTCTAACGCTCGTATAAATGCTTTGAGCTAAAAGTTTTAAGATATTCTCTTTGTTGCTTACTTTGGCTAAACAAATTAACTCTAGCTCATTCATTTGTGAAACTTGTAATAATGTCATAATAAACTCCTTAAATTATATAATTAAATTATAGTTTAGAAAAAGAACAATTTAGCAACATTTCATGTATAAAAAATAGTCTATTTTTTTCATTTTATGAAATTAAAAACATGCTTTAATTTGTAACTTTTTTTTTATTCATTTTCATATAAAAAAAGAATAAAAATGACATAATCAAGCTATTTTAATTAAACATTAATTCTTTATTAATAAATATGAATTATAATACAGCTTTTAATAAAGGTAATTAATGTTTGAAAAATTTTTAAGATTTTTTGTAGAAAATGCAAGAATGAACTACACATTGTTTTTTCTAATTTTTGCAATTGGAATCTACTCTTATACTAAAACACCAAAAGAAATATTCCCAAATTTTGATTTAGATATGATATCTATAAATGGTTCTTATAGTGGAGCTAGTGTTGATATACTTGATAAAATGGCAGTAACTGAGATTGAAGATAATCTAAAAAATATCACAGGAATTAAAGAGATAACAACCGTAATTAGTCCTAGTAGATTTACAATTGTTTTAGAGTTAATCAAAGGTCAAAATAGATATAACATTGCAGATAAAGTAAAAGATACTATTACTTTGACAAAATCAAACTTGCCCTCAGATATGGACGAGCCAAGTGTTAATGTAGTTGAAAGATACAAAAAACTTATTGATGTAACATTAACTTCAAAAAAGTATTCAACTGATGAGTTAAAACCTTTTGCAACACAACTTAAAAGTAAGATTTTAGCAGTTGATGGAGTTGGAGATGTATCAATATATGGAGACTCAGATAAATATTTTGAAGTACTTTTAGATGATAGAAAAATTGAGGCATTAAATTTAAACAAAAGCGATGTATTTAGTGTCATTTCAAACTTATCTTATATTTTTCCAATAGGTAAAATTGAAGGAAGTAAAAAACACTTTTATCTTTCAACTTATAATGGTGCAAAAAATGCAATAGATTTTGAAAATAGTCTAATAAAAATATCGAATAAAACCTTGTATTTAAAAGATATAGCAACAGTAAAAAAAAGATATGAAGACTCTTCAACTCTTTTTTCTTTTAATGGAGAAAATGCACTATCTTTAGCAGTTGAACAATCAGAAACATCAGATGCACTTAAAGTTTCTCGTAATATGAAAGAGCTATTAAAAAAGATAAATAAAGAAAATAGTGATATACATATTACTATTGCAGATGATAATAGTGAAAGGATTCAAGATAGACTTAATATTGTTATTTCAAATATTTTACTTGGAATTATATTAATTACAATACTTGTTGCTTTATTAATTAACTTTAGAATGTCTGCAATTATTGCAATTGGTATTCCAACATCATTTGTTATAGCCGTTATTTATATGTATGTTTTTGGATATACAATAAATATGATATCACTAGTTGGTGTACTTATTGCAATTGGTATTGTAGTTGATGATGCGATTGTTGTAAGTGAAAATATACAACAACACATTGAAGAGGGTTATGAACCTAAAGAAGCAGCTATACTTGGTGCAAAAGAGATGGTAAAACCTGTTACTATTGCATCAATGACAACTCTTTTTTCATTTTTACCTATTTTAATGATTAGTGGAACTATGGGTGAAGTAATGAAACTAATCCCTATTGCATTAAGTGCATTACTTGTTGCTTCGTTAATTGAATCATTTATCTTTCTTCCAATTCATGCATCTCATACATTAAAAAGTGGTTCAAAAGTTACTTCATGGGAAAAAGCAAATAAAATATATAGCGAAATAATCCACTTTTTTATGAGATGGAAAAAGAGTTTTTTAATTCTTTTTATAATACTAGTGCCAGTTGCTACATTTATGGCTATTAAAAGTTCAAAATTCCAAATGTTTCCAAACTTTGATGCAACTGATGTAAAAATATCAATAAAAGCAAATGAAAATACAAAGCTTGAAGATGCATATAAAATAGTTCAAAGTATTGAAGCAGATTTAATAAAAGAAGAAAAAAGATTTTTTATTAGAAGTATTGATTCTGTTGCTGGTTTTAGAAGAGATACAGGAAATAATACAGAAAGATTTCCTTATGTAATGTATATGACGGTTGAGTTAAAAAAATTAAAACAGATGAATTTTTTAGACAAATATGTAACTCCTTATTTGAGTTTTTATTATGATAAAGAAGGAAGAGAAAGAACTGAAAAGTCAAAAGTTATTGCAAAAAAATTAAAAAAATTTTTAGAAGAGAAAAAATATAAAGAGAAATTTAATTTAAATGAATTAGTTATTTTAGAAAAAAAAGTAGGTCCTGTTAAATCAGATATAAAAATTGGTTTAGTCTCAGATGACAATCAAAAAATAATTAAAAATGTGGAACTTTTAACTAAGAAAATTGAATCAATAGATGGCGTAGTTTCTACTTCAAATTCACTAAAATTTGGTATTGATGAGATTAAAATAAAAGTAAATGAATATGGTCAAAAACTTGGGCTTACAGAGAGTTTTATTGGTTCATATTTATCAAACTTATATTTAGAGAAGAAAAAATCTGTCTCTTTTGATGAAAAAGAGATGCTAGATATTAAAATAAGAAGCATAAATAAAGACAATTATGAAAATTTTAAAAATGTAGAAATACCACTACCAAATGGACAGTTTGTAAGACTATATGAAATAGCAAGATTTGATATTATTAGATCATTTGAACAATTAGTAAAAGATAATACACAAAAGAATTTTTATGTTTATGCAAATGTAAACTCAGATATTATAACAGCTTCTGAAGTTACTAGTAAAATAGAAAAAACTCTAGAAAAAATAGAAAAAGATGGAGTAAGGCTAATATTTAAAGGTGAAGCAGAGAAAAGAAAAGATTTGAAAAATGATATGCTTTATGCTACTTCACTTGCATTATTATTAATAATGCTTGCTATGCTTTATTTATTTAACTCTTTTAGAGATACTTTTATACTAATGAGTATTATTCCTTTTTCAATCTTAGGTGTACTAATTGGTCACAAACTTATGGGATTAAATCTTTCTATGCCATCAATTATTGGAGCATTAGGATTAGCAGGAGTTGTAATAAATGATGGAATTATTATGATGACATACTTGAAAAAAGCAAAAAATATAGAACAAATCTTTTATAGAGCATCAAAAAGATTTAGACCAATTATACTTACAACAATAACAACACTAATTGGTATGAGTTCACTTATTTTCTTTCCAACAGGTCAAGCTGTTATTTTCCAACCAATAGCCATAGCACTTGGTTTTGGTCTAGCTTGGGGAACAATACTAAATCTTGTATATCTTCCTGTTCTTTATACTATTTCACATAAACTAAAGTAGAGTTTTCTCTACTTTAAAATACTAAATTTATATCCCATTCCGTATATATTTTTAATAATTTTAGTTGAAGTTTTCTTTCTAAATCTTTTTAAAATCATCATGATTTTATTTTCACTGTACTCTTCATTTTCACCATAAATTGATTTAAATAAATCCATTAATGTAAAATAGTGTACATCTTCATTACAGAACTTTCCTAAAATAGTATATTCATTTTTTGTTAAATCAACTTCTTTATTCTCTTTTTTTAATATTTTGTTATAGTTATCCCAAGTGAAACCATCTTCTAAATGAACAATGTTCTCTTGATTTATGCCCTTTCTATTTTCAATGGCTTTTAAAATTGATTCTTTAAAAAGGCTTCTTGGAAGAGGTTTAACTAAATATTTAAAAATATTTAATTCAATTGCATCAAATAAATATGCTTTATCACTATGTGCAGAAAGTACAATAATTGTAACATCTTTATCTTCTTTTCTTATCTCTTTGACAACATCCATACCATTTATAAAAGGCATACTAATATCAAGCATGATTATATCTGGCTTATGTTTATAATACATCTCTAAGCCCTCTTTCCCATCTGCTGCTTCAATTATTTCATCGAACAACTCTTCTAAATAAATACTATAACTTTTTCTCAAAAGTTCATCATCTTCTACAAATAAAAGTTTCATTTTTTCATCCTATAATACTAAATTTTGCTCCATTGGCATGATTTTTACAAATTAATTTCTTATTCATATTATCTTCAATTATCCTTTTTGCAATAAAAAGTCCAATTCCTGAGTTTACTTTTTCATCTTTAGTTGAGATATTTGCATCAAAAATCTTCTCTATTGGCTTTACTTTTATTCCCCCTGCATTATCAATAACAGAAAAAATTGTTTTATGTTTTTCTTCTATAATCTCCAAGGTAATTGTTGGATTTTTGATTTTTTCTTTTATTATTGCATCAATGGAATTGTTTAACAATATAATTATAACTTGAATATACTCTTTTTTATATCCTACTGTTTTAATTTTGGTATTTCTACAGTTTATCAAATGATTTACTGAATTTTTATTAAATTTAATATCTAATAATTTAATTGCCTCTTTTGCACAATCAATCAAATAAAACTCTTCTTTGTTTTTTTGTGGACTAAAATAGTCTAAAAATTGAGTAACAGTATCATTCATATATTTAGTTTGTTGCTCTATCTCATTTAATTGATTAGATAAATACTCTTTTGTTAAATTTTTCTTATTATATGTTGTTTCCAAATTTAAAGATATCATATTTATTCTATGTAATGGTTGTTTCCATTCATGTACAATTGAGTTTAAAACTTCACCAAATGAGGCTAACCTTGTTTGCCTAAGTATGTAAAGCTCTTGTTCTTTATTTTTTATTTTCAATTTTAAATTTTTTTCATTACTTAGTTTTAATCTATACGCAATTAAAAGTGACATCATAACAATTTCCAATAAAATATTAACTTTTAGTATTTTTGTCATTAAATTTGCATCAATAAATCCTAAAACAATATTTACAATAAAAGTTAAAGTAACAACCATAAATATTGTCCAAATAAAAGCATATATTTTCGAGATTTTCTCTTCTGTTATAATTAGGTATCTAATTGAAATAGAAATTATCAATAATGTAATTAATATTGTACATAAAAGCAAGTATTTTTGAATCAAATAAAGAAAAGATGAATCAAGAAATGCAATCAAAACTCCAATTATTGAAACCAAAGGAAGAATACAAATTGATGTAAGCATTAAAATTCTATATAAAACAAAAGCATTTCTTCTACTTTGAAATAAATTAGAAGAAAACTTCGCAATTGAGATAAAAGTTATTATAAAAAAAATGCATGATAATAACTCATTTAAAATAGGAAATGAAGAGAATAAAAGATAAGTCAAATACCCATCATAAAAAAATAAAAAACCAAATACTCCTATAATATAGCCTAAATAGTATTTGTAAATCTTCACTTTAGAAACTAAAAATATAAAAAAATTATAAAAAAACATTAAAAATAAAGCAGCATAAAATGAGCTATTAAATATATTTTCAAAATCCCTTTGTTTATAAAATTGTTCTTTTGAAACTATATGCATAGGAATTAAAAGAGAAAAAGAGGAATTGATTTTAATATAAAGTGTACTTTTACCTTTTGGTATCTCATATGCATATCTATTATAGTCTGAAAACTCACATAAGTTGTTGTATTTTATACCATTTTGATATTTTTTGATTAACTTACTATCTTTAAAAAAATAGATATTAAGCTCATCAATTAAAAAGTTATCAATTCTAAAAAGCTGTTGTTTGGAAGATTTATTATTGATTTCTAACTTTAACCAATAGATATTTTGTGAAAATTTAAAATTTGAATTATCATGAATACTAAATTTTCTAAAGTTTTCATGTACTATAGTTTCAATAGGAAAATCATTTTTATTAAAAGTTAAATACTTATCTAATTTTCTAATTTCATTATTGTTATTTTCAATAACTAAAGTTTCAGAATATAAGGTATTTAAAAAAAGCAAGAATAAAAATAGATATTTTTTAAGATTCATTATTTTACTCTTATAGTATAAATACTAATGATGTTAATGTATCAAGAGTAATATCTGAGGGTTCAGCACCAATATCTTCTAAACTATTTTCTACTTTATGTATCATAAGAGAAAGCAACACTTCAAAAGAGAAATTAGAGTGTGATAATAAACTCTCTTTTTTTTCAACAATTGATTTTAATTTTTTTAATTTATTTAAATCATCAAATCTTTTTTTCATATATTCAACTTGCCAATTATTTTGCCAAGTTAAAAATAAATAGTTACCATTTATATCTTTTGAAGTTCTTATTTTCCATTTTAAAATATGCAGATTTTTATATAGTTTTTCTAATTTTTCTTTATCATAGTTTAATGCTGTAAATTTATGTTGTCCTGCAATGGAGTAAGCATCATAAATCATATAATAAGCCCCAAGTATTAAATAATCATTTCTATTTAAAAGACCTTTTTTATCAAAAGCCAAATCAAGATATTGTTTAAAATTTTGCAGTTTTTTTCCATCAAAATCTCTTAAATTTACAAAGGTTTCACCACTATTTATTTGGCTATAAATCGCTTTTTCTAAAGTTTTATTATAATATTTTGGATTTCTTTTATCAAGTTTTACTTTATACTTATGCAAATAATTCATTATTTGCTTATAATCTTTAGAGATTTCATTCGCTTTTTGTGTTTGAAATACGCTTTTTATATTACTATTTGATGCACAACCGCTAAAAAGTATAATTAAAACATATATAAATATAAAATTTTTGTACACTTTTTAGCTTCCTTTTGTAAGAATTATAAATTTACCTTATTTTAGCATATTGATACATAAAATACATCTTTCTTTGTATAAAAATTAATTATTTTAATCTAATTTATTTAAGCATTCTTTTGAAAAAGGTATGATTTCATTTATTTTATTATCTTTTATTTTATTTACCCAATTAGCATCAGCTAATAAAGCTCTTCCCACTGCAACCATATCAAACTCATTATCTTGCAATTTTTTTTCTACTAATTTAATAGTTTCTAAGTCTTCATCAAGTCCTATATTTCCCACTGTTATTACAGGTTTATTTGTTATTTTTTTTGTCAAAGTTGCAAGAGTAAGTGGTGATTCTTTAAAAGCTGGCATCCAAAATCTTCTCTGACTTACATGAAATATATCAACTCCTGCTTCAACTAGTGATAAAAGAAGCTCTTTTAGTTCTTTTTCGTCTTTAGCTATTTTTGCATCATAATCTATAGTTTTCCATTGTGAAAAACGAAATACTACTGGAAAATCTTTTCCTACTGCTTTTTTTATTGACTTTATTAATTCATTTGCAAAACGCAATCTATTAGTAAATGTTCCTCCATATTTATCTGTTCTTTGATTTGTCTTTTCCCAAAAAAATTGATCTATCAAATATCCATGGGCAGCAAGAAGTTCTATTCCGTCAAAATTTAACTCTTTTGCATCAAGTGCAGCTTTTGTAAATGCCTTTATTACTTCATCTATATCATTTTGACTCATAGCTCTTACAGTTTGTTTGCCCTTAATGTATTCATCCATTGGACCAATACTTACCATATTTTCATTAGGAGTTACTCCTAGTTTTCTAGTATTTCCTGCATGCCAAAGTTGTGGTATTATCTTTGCACCTGAGGCGTGAACTTTGTCTACTAGTTTTTTCCACATAATTAAAGCATCACCATAAAATGCAGGAGCATTAAAATTACCATTTGCAACTTCGTGATTTACAAATGTTCCTTCACTTATTATTAATGCTGTGCCACCTTTTGCTCTTCTATCATAATAATTTATCATATCTTCTGTTGGTATATTATTTTTAGCTTGAGTTCTTGTCATTGGTGCCATTGCAATACGATTTTTTAAAGTTAGATTTCCTAAAGAAATAGGAGAGAATAAAATTGAATTTTCCTTCATAATTATTTCCTTTTATTTTTTTGAAACTTTAACTTTTATATGTTATATTGTCAAGAACTACCTCAAAAGGTATATACATACCAAAAGGATACTAATGCAGATAAAATATAAAGAAAAAGATTATACATGTTCATTTGAGTTTGTCCTTGATATCGTATCTGGGAAGTGGAAAGGGCTTGTTCTTTGGCATCTTAGTAAGAAGACTATGAGATATAACGAAATTCATAAAATTTTAGGAAAGATTACACAAAAAATGTTAACTCAAACCCTTAGAGATTTGGAAAAACATAAACTTATCTCAAGAAAAGTCTATCCAGTTATACCACCTAAAGTAGAATATTCAATAACAAAAAATGGACAAAAGCTTATACCGATTTTTCACCAATTATCAAAATGGGGAGATGAAATGGCTGAAGAATATGCAGAAATAAAAAAGTAAACAATAAATAGAAAATCATCAAGGGCCTTAAAGCTCATGATAATTTTCTTAAAGAGAGTGCAAACACAAGGCTTGCTTTTGTTTATACAAATAATTCAATTAACTCAAAGATTTAAGTTCAGCTTCTACTTTTACAAGTTTCTCTTTTGCTGAAGATAATCCAGCTTTATTCTCTTTTATAACATTAGCAGGAGCATTTGCTACAAATCTTTCATTTGATAACATTCCTGATAATTTTCCTATCTCTTTTTCTAATTTTTCTTTTTGACGAGTTAGTTTATTAATAATAGGTGTCATATCAATCTCACCTGTTGGTAAATAAACTTCTAAATTATCACTTACATCTGTTATAGAGTTTTCTACTTTTGCATCAACAAACTCTATATTTTCTACTTTTGAAAGTTTTTCTATAAAAGGCTTTGCCATATTTGTATCAATTTGCTTATCAAGTTTAATATATGCTTTTGCAATCTTACTATTACCCATATCTATGATAACTTTTGCTCTTCTAACTGATACAATAGCTTCTTGAATAATGGCAAAATCTGCTTCAACTTTTAGATCTTTTTTTATCTCTTTTGGAAAGTTTGTAATCATTAGTGACTCACCCTCTTCCAAAGATGTTCCACTTAATTTATGATATAAAAAGTCAGAAATAAATGGCATAAATGGACTTACCATCTTTAATGTCTCTTTAAAAATTGCTCCAAGTTCAATAATTGATTCTTTACTAGCTTTTGCATACTCAATACCCCAATCACAAAACTCATTCCATACAAACTTATATAAAGTACTTGCAGCTTCATTGAATTTATATGTATCCAAAGTAGTTCTTACTTCATCAACTGCATCACTTAATCTACTTTGCATATAAATACCAAGTGGTGTTTTAATTTGAATATCTTTTAAATCAGGGAAAGTATCCACATTTAGTTGTAAAAAGTTTGAAGCATTATAAAGTTTGTTTGTAAAGTTTCTAAATTGCTCTAGGTTTTTAGCACCTAGTTTTATATCTCTTCCTTGAACACAAAGATATGCCAAAGTAAATCTTATAATATCAGCACTATGTTCATTTACCATATCAAGCGGGTCAATTACATTACCTTTACTTTTAGACATTTTTGCCCCATGTTCATCTCTTACTAAAGCATGCATATAAATATCTTCAAATGGTAACTCTTTTTTAAAGTGTTCACCCATCATCATCATTCTTGCTACCCAAAAAAACATGATATCAAAACCAGTAATTAATAAACTATTTGGATAAAAGTCTGCTTCATCAGTTGAGTTATATAAATCTTTTAGTTTACCATTATTACCCCAACCTAAAGGTGACATTGCCCAAAGTGCAGATGAGAACCAAGTATCAAGAACATCTGGATCTTGAGTATATTTTTTACTTTTACATTTTGGACACTCTTCTGGTTCATCAGCTTTATCAGCCCATTGGTGATTACAATCATCACATGTAAACACAGGAATTCTATGCCCCCACCAAAGTTGTCTTGAAATACACCATGGTCTTAATTCATCCATCCAAGCTGTATATGAATTTATCCAATGAGATGGATGAAATAGTGTTCCATTGTGCTCACCACTTTTTGATCTCTCTTTTGTAATCTCTTTTGTTTTTCTAATAGATTCTTGAGCCATATCTGAGCTTAAAAACCATTGTTGAGAAATAAATGGCTCAACAATATTTTTACATCTATAGCAATGCCCTACTTGATGAACATGTTCTTCAATTTTTACGATATAACCCTTTGCTTGTAGTTTTTCTACAATTGGCTTTCTAGCTTCTAGTCTTTCAAGCCCTGCAAACTCTCCACAGTATTCATTTAAAATACCTTTTTCATCAAATACTTTGATAAATTCTAAGTTATGTCTAATACCAACTTCGTAGTCATTTTGATCGTGAGCTGGAGTAACTTTTACAATACCTGTTCCAAACTCCATATCAACATAAGAGTCAGTAATAATTTTGATTTTTCTATTTGTTAAAGGAAGAAGTACTTCTTTTCCTACAATATCTGTATATCTTTTATCATCTGGATGTACCATAATAGCAGTATCACCAAAGTATGTTTCAGGTCTAGTAGTAGCAACTGTGATATGACCACTACCATCAGCAAAATGATAATTCATATGATAGAAGTTTCCACTTACTTCTTCATGTTCAACTTCAATATCAGAAAGGGCACCATCGTGTGTACACCAATTTACCATGTAATTATTTTGAGTAATATGCCCTTCATTATATAAAGATACAAAAGCCTCTTTTACAGCTTCTTGTAAGCCCTCATCCATAGTAAATCGTTCACGCTTCCAAGCAGGAGTAACCCCTAATTTTCTCATTTGATGAACAATATTTCCACCACTTGTCTCTTTTTGCTTCCAAGCTCTTTTTAAAAACTCTTCTCTTCCTATCTCTTCTTTAGTCTTACCCTCAGCTAAAATTTGTTTTTCCACAACATTTTGCGTAGCAATTCCAGCATGATCAGTTCCTGGTTGCCATAAAGTTTTAAAGCCATCCATTCTTTTATATCTAGTAACAATATCTTGTAAAGTAAATGTAAGTGCGTGTCCAATATGTAAACTTCCTGTAACATTTGGAGGTGGCATCATAATTGCAAAATTTTTATCTTTTTCTTGAATAGATTTATTTCCATCTACTTCAAAATATCCTCTATCTTCCCATATTTTATAAAATTTATCTTCTATTTTTGACGGTTCGTATTTTTCACTCATTAAAATTCCTATCAATTAAATATGCGCGATTATATCTATATTTTACTTAGTATGGAATTTTATAAATATTTTATTTAAGCTCATATTTTAAATATAACTGCCATGTCATTTGTGATAGAAATATCAAGTTTTGATGACTCATTTTTCATTATTTTTATTGCTTCTTCTTTAGTATACGCCTTTCTATAAGCTTTTTCTTGCAATAAAGCATCATAAACATTTGCATTAATTAAAACCCTATCTTTAAAACTTAAACTTTTGTTTTCAAAACCAAAAATATATCCACTTGCATCTAATCTTTCTTGAACCTTCATAGCCCAAGATACAATGTCATTAAATCCCATGATATTAGACAAAACTTTTTTTGTATAATATGGATATGTTTTAATTTGTTCTTTTTCATAGATATCTAAAGGTTCAATTTTTTCAAGTATATCTTTACAAACTGCAAGTTTTCCAATCTTGCAAAAACCTGCTGCTATTTGTAGTGTTATTTTATCTTTATGTTCTAAAGCATAAAAGTCACTAATTTTTCCTATATTATCAAGCAATTTACTTTGTGGTTCAACAAGTTTTAGAAAAATATTTGCAATTTTTAATAATACTTCAAACTCTAATACTTGTGAAAAATCTTCAAGTAGTGTATAAATAAATAGTAATATATCTGATTCATTTTCTAAATCTAACCAAAAGTTAATTGACTCATTAAGCTTAAAAAAACTATCTACAATCTGCTTTGAAAAAAGTTTATTTTCATTTAACTTTACATAGTTTAATATTTTCTCTTTTTTTACTGGGTCAAAACTTGATAAATCAAACTCTTCATCCAAGTTTGTTGCAAAAAAGATGATTTGAGAAAATAGAGGTATCTGTTCATTTTTCAAGCCAAAGATTCCACTTCCATCAAAATGTTCTTTTTGATAAAGCAGTATATCTTTTTGTTTTTGTATAAAAGGAAAATCTTTTACATACTCATTTGATAATTCGCATAAAGTTTTATTATCACTGGCTTGATTTAAAGCTAAACTTGAGCATAAAGAGTAAGAACACAAATCACTAAGTTGCTTATTATCTAGTTTTAATATAACTCCTAAACTTAAAGCTATATAACTAACTCTTTTCAAATGCCCAAGCTTAGTAGCTTTTTTTTCATTATTTACATAATCTAAAACTATTGATGTTGATAATAAAAAGTTATTTAAATTAAATAAAATCTCTTTTTTTTTATCCATTTTACTACTCAACTAATTCAACTATTGCATTTACAGAAGCTTCTGTCATATCTAAATCCAAATGCTGTGAACCAGTTGCTTCTACAAGTTGTACATCTAAACCCTCTTTTTTAGCAAATTCATAAAAATCTTTTGTCTGTTTTGGAGTTGATATTTTATCTTCACTTCCATAAACTAAAACAATTTTTGTTCGTCTATCAATATTGTCAATAACATCCATAGCAGAAATTTTATCTTTAGATTTATTTTTTTCATCAAGTTTGTAACTTCCACCAGCACAAAGTAGATTATTGATTAAAAAAGGTTTTTCTCCAACTAGATTTATTCCCATTGTACAACCTGCACTATGTCCTATATAAGTTACTATATTTGCATTGTATTTTGTTTTTAGTTGTGAAACCAATGAAGATAATAACTCAACATACTCTTTAGTAAAAGCAAGATTCTCACCACTTGAAAGTGATTTTATATTATTTGTTGAAGAGTTTGAGTATCCAGGAAGCGCAATAGCAACTGTATTTATGTCTGTTTCAAAAGATAAATTTTCAGCAAAAGGGGCATATCTTCCTAATGTGTTAGTTTTTTCATCCCATTTACCATGAACAACTATATTTAACTTACCTTTTGTCTCTCCATTATACTTTTTAAAGTTGATACACTCACCACCAGCAAAAATATAACTTTCCCCTTGTTTCTCACACTCTTCTTTTGTAACAGTAGAAGCATTTAATAATCCACTTGCTACAAAAATAGTAAAAATAAGTTTTTTTATAAACATCTGTTCTCCTTTTAATAAGCTGTAATTCCTATATATCCATCAACTTGTCTTTCAATTACCTCAACAATACCTGCTTGAGTAAAATCAACTCCATTAATAAAATCTTTTTCTTTCCAATTCATAGTCTCCATTGTATTTTTACAAACTATAAACTCCACATCATATTGCATTAAAGACTTAATTCTTGTAAGAGTGGCTTTGTCATAATCTTTTTTTAAAGATTTTACACCTTTTCCATATGCAACAACTACAATTTTTAAACTCTCACTTGGATACTCTTTTAGTATATTATACATAGAACTCAAGGTATGATTTATTGTTTCTAAATCACCAACATGTAAAGAGTAGACAACTTTTCTTGGTTCATCAAAACTAGGTTTAGGATTTGAAAAATCCCTTGCAAAACAAACTATACTTACTAATAAAACTAAAACCAACATTCTCATAATTTATCCTTTGATTTTTACTTGCATTTGCTCTGTTATTTCACCATCGCTTATTATTTTGCAATATAAGCCTCTATTATTTTTTAAAAGCTTTGGTAACTTATTATCAAACTTACTTAAATGCTTACAAACAGTACAACTTTCAGTTATTTGTATTGCACAGTTATTTATATAAAATATATCTCCTACTTTAAACTCATGTGGATCAAAATCTAAAAGAATATTTTCGCCTAAACTTCCATAAACTAAATCAATATTATTCTCTTTTGCTATTTCATAAGCTTTTATTCCTACAATCATTACAGATTTATCAAGCTCTTTTCCTGCAAATTTATCAAAAGCTATTCCATATCCTGTAATAAGATTTAGGCTTTTTACTTGTGGTCTTGGTGAACTTTGTGAATCTTTTTTGGCACTAAATGTACCTAATACTCTTCCTAAATTTATCATTTTACATTCTCTTTTAATATATCTAAAAAGTCTTTTTTACTCCAACTTCCAACATATGTTTTTAATAAAACTGCATTACTATTTAAAACAAAAAAACTAGGAGTTACTCTTTTATAATATTTTGTAAGATTAAAAGGCAAAGCTTTATTGTCTACATCAACTTCAAGTAGAATATAGTTACTGTTTAAACTTTTTTGAACCTTTGCTTCACTAAAAACTTCTCTATCCATTTTTTTACAATAATAACAGGTTTTTGAAGTTGCATAAACTAAAATAAGTTTATTATTTTGTTGCGCTTTTAATACAATCTCATCTTCATCAAAATCGCTATTTACCTTAATTGCCTTCTTACTTTTATTATGTTTGCTATATTGCATAAAAAAGATTGCTAAGTTTACATATTCATCATCACTTAATTCACCTTTCATACTAGGCTTTTCATCATAATACTTCAAGATATGCTCATCACAGATACTATTAAACTTATCTGGCTTTATCAAAAATGATTTTAAATACTCTTCAATTTCTATTTCTCTCATTTCACTATCGTTTGGGTCTCCAATCTTTTTAGGACTATCCATAATCGCATATGCTAGCATATTTGCAGTTGGAGCTTTCAAATTTAAAAGTTTATTATCTTTTTCAAAGAAATTTTCTTTTATTTTTTTTATTTCTATAAACTGCTGATGACATGAAGAACATTTATTTTCAAAAACTTTTTTACCCTCTTCATAAGAAGCAAATAAAAATATATTTACAAATAAAATAAAAAAAACTACTTTTCTCATTTTCTACCCCTTTTCAAATTTATAAAATTTTTTATAAATTCTTATAAATTTGAAAAAGTATAAAGAGATTTCTTTATACTTTTTACTTTAAACAATTCCTGGATTACCTTTTACACCAACAATATCAGGTGTATCAACATTTAGTTTTCCAATATGTTTTACATTTTTTAAATATGTTTCAACAGTTTCCCAAATTGGTTCACCCTCAGACTTTGATCCAACAGTTGACCAACCTGCAACCTTGTATGATTTATTTGCTTCTATTTTTTCACCTGTGCTTGTAAGTGTAATAGATGAAATTCTATTTCCAATTTTTTCAGTTGGATTAATTTTATAAGAAATTCCACCTGTTCTTACCATATCTCCACCTTGTTGATAAAATGGATCTTCATTAAATAGATTATCAGCTACATCTTCAAGTATTAATTTTATATCACTACCTTTCATATCTCTTGCATATGTTTCAGGATATGTCATAGCTGTTTGTGTCATCAAATCATCAAAAGTTATAACTTGTCCAGGTAATACAGATGTTCCCCACCTAAACCCTGGAGATAAAGATATCTGTGCTTGCTTAACTTCAAGTAAAGAATCACAGATTATTTGATCCCAAGAACCATTAAAATTACCCCTTCTAAATAAAGTTACATCAGTTGTTGCAATTTGTCTATTTAAATCTTCTAAATATGGTTTTCTTACACTTTTAATATACTCTTTCATCTTTTTATCTTCTTTTATTAAATCAGAAAATATTGGAAGAAGAGTAAATTTAAAGTCTTTGATTTTTCCATTTTGAATATCTAAATCTAATACATTTAAAAACTTACCATTTGAACCTGCATTACAAACATATGTAACACCATTTGCATTTTTAACAGGAACTGCTTCTGGAACACCATCATGCGTATGTCCACCCATAATAAAATCAATTCCAGTAACCACATTTGCTAACTTTTTATCAGTATCAAAGCCATTATGAGAAAGTACAATTACAGCATCTGGTTTTTCATTCTCTTTTATTTCATTTACAAGTTCTTGCATTCCAGTATCATTGATAGAAAAACTCCAATCAGGAATAAATCTTTGAGGATTTGCAATAGTTGTGTAAGGAAATGCTTGTCCAATAATAGCAACTCTTGCATTACCCATTTTTTTAATAGTATATGGTTTAAAAGCGTGTCCAGAGTCTTCATCATAAGCTTGCATTGCTATTTCTGTCTCTTCAAATAATGCAGCCTCTTTAACTTTAACATTTTGAGCTAAGAACTCAGCATCTAAATCTTTTACATTATCAAGTACTTCTTGTGCTTTATAAGTAAATTCCCAATGCCCAACAGCAATATCAACTCCAAGTAAATTCATAGCTCCTACCATGTCTTTACCCCTTGTCCACAATGCAGTTGCACTTCCTTGCCAAGTATCACCACCATCAAGTAAAAGAGTCTTTTCTTCCCCAAAACTATTTTTCAAAAAATCCACAACAGTTTTAATTTGTGCATAACCACCTGTTCTTCCAATTGCTTTTGCATATTTCTCAAAGTTTACACAAGAATAAGCATATTCAAGCCTTTTATTTCCTTTAATTCCATAATAATCTAAAAGTTTCTCTCCTACAATATGAGGAGGCTTACCATAGTTATCATAAAATCCTAAGTTAACACTTGGCTCTCTAAAATATACAGGTAAAAGTTGTGCATGAGAATCAGTCATATGCATAAGCCTTGCATTTCCAAATGGCTTTAATTTATAATAATCTTCTAAATTACCAGTATTTGTCATTCTTGTATGAGAGTTGGCAAAAATTGGAGATGCTCCAAGCATTGCCATCATATAAATAAACTCTCTTCTGCTAAACTTACTCATTAAAAAATCCTTTTATTTTGCTGCATCACCTGTAACAGTGTATCCTAAAGATGTCCATGCTTGCATTCCACCTCTATAGTATTTTATTTTTTCAGCTGGGAAACCAATTTTAAGTAATGAGTATTTTGCATACTTAACCATCGTTGGAGTTTGCCCACACCAATAACCATTACAATAAAGAACAACAGTTTTTACTTTTGAAAAATCCAATGTTCCATCATCTTTTACTATAACTCCCATATAATCTTCCATCATATCAATTGCATCATCTTTATATTTGAAGTTTGTATATGGAACACTAACAGCACCAGGAATTCTTAATCTTACATACCAACCAGGAGTTCTAGTATCAATAATTGCAATACTAGAGTCAGTTTGTGCTTTTTGCATATAATCTATTAATTCAACTTCTCCTATTGTTTCAACGCCTTTTGCTAAAATCATAGGTTGAGGAACACCAAAACTTGTGTATGAGTAAAGATCAATTATCTTATTTTTCTTATCTTGTACTCTACTTAATGTAAATGTTTCGTTGTTTAATGTAATCTCAACAGATTTAACACCTGGTACAATTGGTACATAGTTATCATTTTCTGCTTGACTATATGAAAAACAAAATAGTGTAAGCATCGATGTTGTTAAAATCTTTTTTAATAAACTCATATTTTTTCCTTTAAAATTAATACTCATATCCATCGCCAGGAACTGCTAATCTCCAAGATGTTTTTGCTTCATTTGCTTGTGTCAATGCAGTTATGGCAAACTTACAAGCTCTAATTGCTGCAAAATCTACAGGAAGCTTTGTTTTTGAAGCTTTTCCTTTAAAATCTTTTGGATTAACCTCTTTTGCACCTGTTTTTATTGCATCTTCAACAGAAATTATTAAATCTGTATTATTAACTCCAAGTCTTCTAAACTCCAATTCATTCTTCTTTGCAATTTCATTATACTTTTTTGCTGTTTGTATAACTTTTTCTATACCATTATTTTCAACACTACAAACCTTTTCTACATCAATATCTTTTATTGATGATAGACTAGGAGAAGATGAAGATGCACAAGCACCAAAAACTATAGTAATTATTGATACAAGTGAAATATTTAGTAACTTATTCATAATTTTCTCCTTTTATTTTCTAACATCTGGACCATCAATTGGCATTCCATTTGACATATATGCCATAAAATATAGTAGTTCATGCATTTGTTTACTATCATTTTTTGGTGGAACTTGCCCTTGATCTTTTATGCAGCCTGACATTCTTCTTTCAAGTGTTCCTAAGCTACCCCATTTTAATCTATGTACAGGAAAATGTGTAACTTGTCCTAATAAAGGAGAAAGTTTTTCATTTCTAACTCTTTGTCCAGCACCTTGAATATGGCAAGTTGCACATGAAAGTTTTAAATAACCTCTTTGAGTATAATAATACTCTTTACCTCTTTCATAAGCTTCTTGTGCTTCTTTTGTTGGAATTTTTATATTCATCTTTTTTTGTGCTTCGGCAGTTGAATATGCTAAAAATGCTTGAAAAGTTGCCATTTTTCCTTTTTTAACATTCCATTTTTTTTCATTATTTGCTTCTAAACACTCATTTATTGCTGTTGTTAAAGAAATAACTTCTTTTCTTTTTGTGTCAAAATATGGATAATCTCCTCCAATAGTTGGATCAGGAAAACAAGTTTTTAAAGAATTTCCATTTGCAAACTCTTTAGTATAAAGATCTTCTCCATCTTCTATTTTATCTTCATAAGGTGGAAACTCCTTAATAGCTTCATACTGTTCTCTTGCATCTTTGGCATAAGAATAACTTCCTATACCAAAATCCATATGCTTTAATCCTTTCTCATACCCATCTTTTAACTCTTCTTCTGGTGAGTATAGAAAAAATCTATTTTTGTCTTTGTAAGGATCTTGAAATTTTGCTTCAAAATACTTAACTAACTCTTCTTTATCTTTTTGTGCTTGTGTATCAAATTGTGTTGCATTTAAAGAAAAAAATGCAAATGATGTTAAAACACTAGCTTTTAGTAGTCTAGTTAACATGCCCTCTCCTTGTTGTAAAAAACTTTTTTAAGTATCTATCTAATTTTCTTTGTACTTACGTCTTTGTTACCTTTTAAATCAACCCATGTAATAGTAATCTCATCACCTTTTTTTGCACCTGTAAATTGGAACTTCATATAAGGGTCTTTAGATAAAAACTGTGAAGTTGACACTTCATAAACTACTTTTCCATTAGCTTCTGCCATAAAATGTGTAATAAAATTTACTTCTTTATTAGCTCTTTTTGCTTCTATATAACTTAACATTGGGTGTTTTGAAAGAGTTTTTACAGTTACAACACCATTTTTTTCTTTTGCTTTAATTCTTGTTTTTGCCATTTTAAATCCCTTTTCATATTGATATTATTTGTTTATTAAAAGTTGAATAAAATCAACCACCACATCCACCAATTGTTACTTTTACTAGTTTTGAAACTTTATATAGTTTTCCATTCTCTTGTGCAACTACAGTAACTGTTCCTGTTTCAGCCATCTTAATTCTAATACCATAATCAATAATTGCATTATCAGGTATATCAAATACAGCAACAGCACTTTCTGGATTTGCATCTTGAAAAACTGCTACTTTTGAAGCTTTTAAATCTGTTTCAAAAGATACAGGAATAACAGCACCATTTTCTGCAATATCAGGAGCTTTAAGTTTTATCTTACCCTCTGTTGCACTTGTAGTACCAAATAACTCTTTTATTGCATCATCAACTTTTGTTGCTTTCCAAAGATTTGGTTTTGTCTCTCTAAAGTTTATTGCACTTAAATTAAGAGGAGCTGCTGCAACACCAAATGCCAATACGCTAAGTCCTAAAAAATTTCTTCTTTCTAACATCTTTTTTCCTTTATTAATTTATTGTTTTTAAATATGCAACTAATGCTTGTATTTGTTCATGGCTTAACCAACCATTTTTACCAAATGCAGGCATTGCTGAAATTGGATTTGTTGTATAAGGATTATAAATCTTCTCATACAATGCCTCTTCTGGCCATGCTGATAAATATTGAAGCTTTGGTCCCATTGTTCCTGGACCATTAATATCTTTTCCATTTACTGCATGACATGCTAAGCAATTACCAAGATCTTTTGTACTAAAAATCTTTTCTCCCTCTTTTATTAGTTCACTATTAGAAGCAAAACCACTTACAGAAAAAACTGTAAAAGTAATAAATGCAAATAATAAACTTTTGTTCAATTTCATAATACCTCTCCTTTCTTATTTACTTAACTCAATCATATAATCGACTGTTTTTTTAAGATCTTCATCAGAAATATCCATATGCCCACCCTTTGGTGGCATTGCATTTATTCCATTTAAAGCATTATTATAAACTGCATCTATACCTTTTTCTAAAACATCTTCCCACTCTTCTTTATCGCCTAAAACAGGTGCTCCAATAGCATCATTTCCATGACAAACTGCACATTTAGACTCATAGATTGTTTTTCCTATACTTGAAATTTGATTATCTTTTGTCTTTGGCAAATCTCTTTTTGTTGATAAAACTTGATTTGCATCTTGTGATAAATCATTTTTTACTTTCATAATAAGACTACTTACATCTTCTTTTATACAATCACTCATACATCTTTTTCCAAGACCATAAGCTTTTGCATTTATAAAGAATTCTCTCATATTCTCTACACCTTGTTTAGGGTTTTTAGGAGTATCAACTTTAGGATAAAAACCATCTTCATTTGGCATTTTTATTTTTGAGAAATTATCTTTATTTAAGACAAACTCATAATCAAGCTCTTTACCATCTATTTTTATTCCATTTACAGATAATAAATATGCTACTAATGCATATGTTTCACTATTTGATAGAGTTTTTGGATTTGTATAAGGCATTGAGTCTTGAACATACCAAAAAAGAGTACTTGCATATGGCCAATAAGAACCTATAGTTTTAAAAGGTCCTTGTGGATTTGGATTCATATGTGCTGGATTTAATCTTTGCAGTTTTAAAGAATCCTTAGAACCACCTGCTAAAGTAGGATAACCTTTACCTCCAGCTCCAAACTCTCCATGACAACTTGCACACTTATCATCATAAACTTCTTCACCCCACTCTACACTACCTTGTGCAACTTTAGGATTTCCGTCTTCATCTAATATAGGTTTTCCACTTTTTGTATCATACTTTGGAAGTCCTGTTCCATCTGGCATAACATCTATATTCCAAGCATTAATCTCATCTTTTGTTGCTTCTCTACCAAAACCAAAATCTTTTATATCTTGTGAATTTTGATAATAAAGAGTATATTTACCATCTTTTACAGGATAAACTTTACCTCCATCAACTGCAACATCACTTTTAGCAAAAGCTAAACCACTAACTGTAAGCATGGCAAAAGCAAGACTTAGAAGCGTATTTTTATGCTTTTTTGTGTTTTCTAATTTGTACATTGTTACACTCCCCTTTTTTTGTAATTTCCCATGTTACTATTGCATTTCTATGATAAACAGATTCAACTCCAACTTTAGAAGTCTCTTCATCAATTGTTGGTTGTGTATGTCCCACATCATCTGTTGCTCTACTTGCTAACAATAAAGGTTTGCCTTTCCATTTTATGATATAACTAAATCTTGTCCATGATTTTGGTAAAACAAGCCCTTTTAAATCTGCTTCAACCCAATTATCACCACCATCTAAAGATATATCAACATGTTTTATTGTTCCTCTTCCAGACCAAGCAAGTCCTTCAATTTCAACTAAATCACCTTTTTTTAGATCACTCCAAGGCTTTTCAGGACATGGTGAAGTAATTACAGAGTTAACCTCATTAACCCAAAAATATCTAATAGCTTTACCTGATTCTTGAAGCATTGTATATTTTGAAGTCTCTTCTTTTGAGTGCCAAGGTTTATTTGAAAACTCTAATCTTTTTAACCATTTTGTATTTAAATTACCTTCCCAACCTGGAACAATTAATCTTACGGGATAACCTTGTTCTGGACGTAAAGCCTCACCATTTTGAGCCCACACTACCATCACATCATCAAGTGCCTTTTCAACAGGTATTGTTCTTGGATTACTTGCATTATCACTACCCTCAGCTAACATCCAAACTGCATCTTTTTCAAGTCCGATATCTTTTAAGATAGTTTTTAACATAACCCCAGTCCATTGAGCAGAACTCATCATTCCTTTCATAAACTGCAAGCTATTAAACTGAGGTCCTCTCCACTCTGGACTTCCATTTGCAGGACACTCAATAAAATAGATTCTAGTTTCACTTGGATACTTTTTTAATTCATCTAAAGTTAAAACAATTGGCTTTTTTACTTTTCCATGAATCATAAGTCTCCACTTATTTGGATCAACTTGAGCAGTTCCACCATGATTTCTTGTAAAAAATAATCCATTTGGTGTAATAATTCCCTCTGACTCATGTATTGGACACATTGATATAGAAGCATATGCATCACCTGAAGATAACAAATCATGAGTTCTTCTTATATTATTATGCTCATATGCTGAGGGTAATCCATATAAATTCTTATTTACAGGATCACCAAGTTTTGTACTCCATTGGGCTTCTTGCATTATCTCTTTTTCATTTGCACTTACACTTGTTGGAAGAAGAAATGAACCTGCTCCTAATGCACCTGCTGAATACATAATACTCTTCTTAAAGAAGTCTCTTCTGGAAGACTCTTTTACCTCACTAACATCAAGATTACTCATCTTAATAACCTTACTGTTTTTCATATGCTCCCCTCTTTAATATGCAATAATTAAGCTATAAAATTACAATTGTATGTTTATTATTGAAATTTATAAGCAACTAACTAGAAACATTGATTTTTTCTTATCACCATGTAAGTATAATATTTTTTGGTAGCAATAAAATAGCAATAAAATAGGCTCTTATAGAATAATAGTGAAAAATTATATTAAATATAATCTTTAATTATGGTGGTGATTTTATCTATTAAAAATAAAAATTAATTTTTATTCATAGTTAAATTTTATTTTTAAACTATAAAATTAACAAAACTATTTTCATAACTAAACACAATTAAAATTTATTATATTTATTTAACTATAAATTATAGTAATTTTAGATTTTTATGGTATTATTATAAATTTAATTCAAACCACACCACATCAAGAGTAAAATAATAGTGAAAAAAATCATACAAAATAGAACCATATTATTTGTAATAACAATCTCTTTATTAACTATTACATTTATACTTTTTAGCTACTTTACAATAATGAAAAAATATATAAATATAGAAAAAATAGAGAATTTAAAGCATTTAGAAACATTTATTCACAATATGGAAAATAGACTTTTAGAAAATGAAAAGAAGATTGATTATCTTATAAACTTAAATAAAAACTACAAAAATATCTTAGAAAAAAATAATCTTGAAAAAACAGATTTTATTATGAATACCCTTGATTTGGATTTTTTGATTATTGAAAAAAACTCTAAAATAGTATTAAAAAAAATAAATTCTAATCACAAAATAAAAAATCTTATACATATAGAAAAAAAGATTTTAAACTCTTTTTCTAATTTATTAACTTTTGGAACTATTGCAAATATTAACTCACAACTTTTTTTTATAAATAAAAAAACTGTTAACAAAGAGTTTTTTATTTATACAGTTCAGCATATAAGTAAAAAAGAGTTAAAAAATCTAGCTTTAAACTTTGAAAAAGTATCTTTAATTGATGAGCATATATATTCAAATAATAATGAAATATTTAATTCTAAAATTTTTGACAAAATATTTTTGAATACAAAAATAGATATTCAAAACATAACTACAAAAGTATCTTTTTATAATCAAGAAAGTCACTACTTATTCTCTTTAAAACTAAAAAATAATACTTTATTCATGAAAGAAGGAGAAAATACAATATTTATATTTTGTGCTTTTTTAATACTATTTTTAATACTTCTTTTTTATACAACATATATTTATCAAAAAACTCTTAAACAGCATAATAAGAATCTTGAAAATAGAGTTGAAGAGAGAACTTTACAAATTAGCTCTGCATTAAAAGAGTTAGAAAAAGTAAATTTAAAACTATATGATTTAGCACATACTGACTTTTTAACAAAGACTATGAATAGAAGGCATTTCTTTATGCATGCTCAAAATATTTTTTCACAAGCAAATAAGAGTTTAAATAATCTTTGTGTAATTATGATTGATATTGATAACTTTAAAAGACTAAATGACTCTTATGGACATGATTTAGGTGATAGAGCATTGGTAGCTTTTAGCAAATGTGTAAAAGAAAATATTATTGAAGATGATATTTTTGGTCGATTAGGTGGAGAAGAGTTTGCAATAGTATTAAAAAATACAGACTTAAATAAAGCAATAAAAATTGCCAATAAGATTAGAAAAAGTATTGAAAATATTAATATTGTAATAAAAAATGAAAATATTAATATAACAGCTAGTTTTGGAGTAAGTGATATAAAAAATTGTTCAACTATTGATGAAATGCTACAAAAAGCAGATACTCATCTTTATAGTGCAAAAAATTCTGGTAAAAATAGAGGAAGAAGTAGATTAAATCTTATCTAATCTTCACTCTTAGCTGCGTCTTTTATCAATCCTGCTTCTTTTAAAAATGGTGAATGTATAAAATCTATTTTTTTAATTCTATCATATTTAGCATAACTTAAATACAAAATATCTTTTGCTCTTGTAACTGCTACATAAAATAGTCGTCTCTCTTCTTCTAAACTTCCACCTTTACTCATAAGCTTTCTATTTGGAAATCTTCCATCCATTAAATCAATTACATAAACCTCTTTAAACTCTAAGCCTTTACTTGCATGCACAGAAAGTAAATTTACCCCATCACCCTCACTCATTTCACTTCCACCTAAAACCATTGAGTTAATAAACTTTGAAAGTTCTGTGTAGTGAGTTGATAACCTTTTTAAAAGAACTGCTTTTCTATTTATTTTTGAAATGGAGTTATTTTTAAGTTCTAAATTTACTGTACCATCTTTTTGAGTCGCTCTTTTTGTAGATAATATCTCTTTAACTCTATTAAAAAGTGGGCTTTTAAAAATATGCTCAATTTGAGAACTTGGTGTTTTAACTCTTTTTAACTCTTTTAATAACTTATAAAAATCATATAAATAGTTTGCACCCTCAACACTTAGTTTTGGATGTTTTAATATTGGATTTGATAAAAATCTCTCTTCAAATCCACAATCTTTAAATTTAGCTAAACTTCCAAGCTCTATAAAATCATCAAATAAACCCAACTGAATATTTTTAACTTTACTTGTTTCATATGGATTTTTTATTTTATCATCTGGATTGAACAGTCCATCAAATAACTTTCCATGCCCTAATTTCACTAGTGCATCAAAAATATCTTTTGCAATTGCTTTTCCTATACCTTTTCCATACTCTACTAAATGAATAAAAGCCATCATATCATTATGGGATATTTGAAGCATTAAAATATCAATTATAAATTTAACTTCCATTGCATCAAAAAAAGACATTCCACCTTTTCTTTTTGCAGGAATACTAAACTCTCTTAAGTTTACTTCTATACCATCAGCACTTGAGTTATTTCTAAAGATAATTGCAATTTCATTGTGTGGTGTACTACTTTGAGATATAAGTTTTGAAATATACTCATATTGACCAAAGAGTTCATTAAAAGCTAAAAGTTTTGGCTTAATATCTACATCATTTCTCATTACTTGAAGATTTTTTTCATATATTCTTTCATTATACTCTATTACTTTTGATGCTAAATCTAAAATAGGTTTTGAAGAACGATAGTTTTTCTTTAAAGTGTATACATTTGCACCTTTATATCTTGTTGAAAAAGTTGAAATAATTCCAATATCTGAACCATTAAAGGCATAAATACTTTGATCATAATCTCCAACACAAAATAGTGATTTTGGCTTAAAGCCATCAAGTAATCTTCCTTGTAAAGGGTTTGTATCTTGATACTCATCAACCAAAATTTCTTTAAAATCAAACTCATTCTCTTTTAAAGTATTTAACATAAGAACCAATAAATCATCAAAGTTTACATAACCATATTTTTTCTTTAAATCATCAAACTCTAAAACTACATCTTCATAAATTGGAGTATAAAGTTCATGTGCGGCATTTTTGGTCATGATCCACTGCCCAAACTCTTCCCCATCGTTTGAGTTTAGAAAAAGAGAATATAAATCATATAAATAGCCACCATCATATGGGTTTGCTTCATCATCTCTATTATAAAATACCCTTTTTTCATATAAAGATTTAAATAGTGTTTTAAGCTCATTTGGTTGCTTTAAATTGATATTTATTTCAAGTTTTTTAAGTAGTTTATATGAAACAGAGTGAAAAGTACCTGCCATAATTTTTGCAGCAATATCTTTTCCAAAAAATTTTGCAACTCTTTGTACCATCTCAGCTGCTGCTTTGTTTGTAAAAGTTAATAGTAAAATTTCATCTGGTTTTGTTCCAGCATTAATTAAGTTTGCAATTCTTCCAACAATAGTAGAGGTTTTTCCTGTACCTGCACTTGCGATTATTAGGTTATATCCAGGTTCACAAGTTGCAGCTTCTAGTTGTTCTTTGTTTAAATTTGATAAAGGCATTAGTTGAATTCATTTTTATGTGTAAGTTTAATCATTTTCGAATATTATCATAAAAATACTTTGCATTTATTTCAACTAATTAGTTCTTAGGAAAATCCTTTATTATAGTAATTACAAGTTCTCCAACAGTTATTCCAAATTTCTTCATTTTTGAATGATTTATTATTACACCATCTTCTTGCAAGTGTAACCAATCTTTCACATCAATATTAAGTGTACTACCATTATAAGGGATTTCCATAGTATAATCCATCATAACCGTATTTCCATTTACTAACATTGTAGCTTCACCTACAATATCACCTGCTGTACCTATGTATTTACCATCTAAAGTTGGTTTTAACGTCCAAACTCTTGTTTGTTTTTCTCCATCATTATAAACAAATCTTTCATCTAAAGTTCCAACACCATTCTCATCCCAACTTCCTACTAAATCACCTTTAAAAGTTCTTATTATCTCTCCACTTCTATTTTTCACTAAACCATAAGCAGTTAGCTTACCATTAAAATAGTCTTGGGGTACAAACTTGGGAGTAGTGTTATTAAAATCACTAATCTTCATAGATCCACAACCTCCTAAGAAAAAGCAAAATCCTAGTGTATAAAATATCTTTAAATTCATACTAATCCTTTATTTAAATAGATGTTTTGATCCCTTGAAAATACTAATTGAACAAGATTTATATTTCGTGTTATAAATGCAGCTTCACAATAGTTTAAGTACATTTTCCACATTCTAATAAAATAGTTATCAAAACCTAATTTTTTAACCTCAGCAAGTTTATTTACAAAATTCTCATGCCAAATATTTAATGTTTTTGCATAATCTTCTGTAAACTCTTCCATATGCAATAAATTCAATCTTGTATGCTTTGAAGTAACATCTAAAATCTTTCCTACACTTGGAAGATGACCTCCTGGGAAAATATACTTTTGAATAAAATCAGTACTTTTACAATAGTGTTCATATCTACAATCTGGCATAGTAATAACTTGCATTGCTAAAACACCACTTGGCTTTAATAACTCTTGGCACTTTTTGAAAAAAACATCAAAATATTCTCTTCCAACTGCTTCAAACATCTCAACAGCTATTATTGCATCATATTTACCATCTAAATCTCTATAATCTTTTAGTAAAATCTCTATGGCATCTTCAATTTTTTCTTCTTTAAATCTTTTTAGACATAAGGCTTTTTGTTCTTTACTTAAAGTTACTGTTGTTACTTTACATTTTCTCTCTTTTGCAAGATGCAATGCCATTGAACCCCATCCAGAACCTATTTCTAAAACATGTGAATTTTCATCTATTCTTAATTTTTGGGCAAGTAGTGATATTTTTCTTTTTTGTGCTTCAAATAAATCTTCATCTTTATTTTCAAAAACTGCACTTGAATACATCATCGTATCATCTAAAAAAAGTTTAAAAAAGTCATTTGACAAATCATAATGTTCTGAAATATTTTTTCTTGAATTGTTTTTTGAATTTTTTCTTAATATATGTTTTATTCTATTAAACTGAGGAAGTAAATTAATTAGTTTATTATTTTTCTCATCACTGCTTAATGAGCCTAGTTTATTAGAGTTTAATAAAGCAATTGAAATCAGATTTGTAAGATCATTTGTTTCAAAGTCTTCATCCATATAACTTTCAGCAAAACCTATATCTCCGTACAACATAACTTTTTTGAAAAAATTATTATTTTTTATATAAAGTGTAGCTTTTGGATTAGAGTTATCTCCAAAAATCTCTTTTTTGCCATTTGAAAAAACAACTTCTAAAGTTCCTTTTTCAATTTTTGATAAAAAGCCATATCCAAACTTTTCCCAAAACTTCTTCATCTAAAATCTCCTTGTTTCATCTTGCTTTGTAGGACTATGCCACTTTAGACCTTTTTTATATAGTTTTAAAGAGTGCCAAAGTGTTCTTGTAACAACAAATATTGTTAAAAACCAGTACTTAAAAAAAAGCCTTAAGATGTTTTTACTACTAAACGTCAAAGGTTTACCACTAAAAACAGCTGTTAAGCTTTTTTCTTTTTTTTCATGATAATCAATTTTTAAACTTAAAAAATCTTCTTTTAAAATTAAGGTGAAAAAATATGTTCCATCTCTATTAAAAAATGGTGAAACATACATATCTTTTGTAATAACTGCACTATATTTGTTATCTTCATCTTCTTGGAGTTTTAAATCATATATTATATTTCCACCATTATAATTATGTACTTCTGCTAACATATAAATAGGTTTTTCATCTTTTATTATTAAAAGTAAACTTATTGGATTAAATACAAAATTACAAACTCGTGGAAGAGTGATAAACCTTAAACTTACTTCTTCTTCATCTATATTAAATTTTTCAAGTAATTCTTTTACATTTTGTATAAAATCATCATTTTTTCCAAAGTGATCTTTTGCATAAAATGAGAAGAGATTTAATCTATTTATTGAAAAATATTTCTGATTTTTTAAACTTTGAAAATCACCTAAATCAATATTTAAAAGATAAAAACCATAAGTAAACTCATGTACTTTTGGCTCAAATCTTTTATGATATATCTTTCCTTCTAAAAACTGATGACTCATAATTCACATCCAAACTCTTTTGCAATTGTATTTGCACTATATAATCCATCTTCATGGAAACCATATCTCCAATATGCACCTGCAAAGTAACTGTTGTTTTTACCGTTTATTAAATCTCTTTTTTCTTGTGCTTGTATTGCTTTTCTATCAAATTGAGGATGTTCATATGAAACCTCTTCTATATAGTTTTGAAATTTATAATCTTCATTTAAAGTTACAAAATAATCTTTTTTTGTTTTTAGATTTTGTAATCTATTTATCCAATAAGATAAGCTAACACTTGTTCTATCTTCATTATTTGTATAGTTCCATGCTGCATAGATTTTCTTATCTGGATACAAAGCATTCTTATCTGTATGTAAAACTGCTTTATTTTGCTTATATAAAAAACAAGATAGAATCTCTTTTTCATCATCGCTTGCATCTTCTAAAAGCTCTAATACTTGTGGCGCATGACAAGCAAATATTACTTTATCATAAAAAAAAGTATCATTAACACTATTTTCTAAAACTACTTTATTATTTTCTCTTTTTACTTTTACAATGTTACTATCAAGTACAATTTTTCCAGAAATATATTCTGATATTCTTTTTACATAATTTATTGAGCCATTACTTACAGTTAACCATTGATGATGTGTACCAACTCCTAGTAAACCGTGATTTTTAAAAAACTGAAGAAAAGTTCTAGCAGGGAAATTATTCATTTTTGTATCAGGTGTTGACCAAATAGCAGCACCCATAGGCAAAATATATCTTTGTTTAAAGACATCAGAAAAAATAGATAAATACTCTCCTAGGTTTTTATTTAAGTCTTCATGATTTATTTCTAAATCTTTATTTGCTTTTTTATTAAACTTTAAAATATCCATTATCATTTTATAGTGATTATATGAAAAAATATTTTTCTTTTGAAAAAACAATCCACTTAAAGAATCACCATTATAAGCTACATTTGTTTTTTTATCCCAAAAACCAAAACTCATATCACTATTTTCAATCTTTACACCAAGTTGTTTAAATAGCTTAGTTAAAAGTGGGTATGTTTCATGATTAAAAACTAAAAAACCAGTATCAACACCAAACTCCTTATCATCTTCTTGTACAATTGTAGTTCTTGCATGCCCACCTAATCTTGACTCTTTTTCATAAAGATCAACTTCATGTTTTTTACTAAGTAAATATGCGCTTGCTAATCCACTAATTCCTGCACCTATAACTGCTATTTTCATTTATATCTTCCTTGTTTATCTTGTTTTGTAAATATCAATCTATCTAAATCTACATGAGGTTTAAGTTTTTCTAAAATAAAATCTAATTTCTCTTTTTTCATCTTAGGTGTTCTACTCATAATCCAAATATGTTTCTTATCTTCATCACTAACAACTGCATTTTTATAATCTTGGTCAAGATAAACTATATTATATCTTTTAGTAAAAATCCAAAAGTATGTCATATCAATTTTAGAAATTGAGTCTTTGTTTTTTGAAGCTGTTTTTCCAACTCCTGAATATTCAATAGGCTTTCCACCTATTTCATTTTCAAAGCATCTATTATAAATATTGTATGTGTTATCTTCTTGTAAAACATACTCCACACTAGAAGCAACACAGCCCTCTTGATAAAAGTTTGGTGTTCTTGCTATTTCATACCATAAGCCACTAAACTTATCTATACTTGCAAATTTTACTGGACTTAATGCATTTGCATTTATTGTAAAAATTGTAATTATTAGTAGCTTGTAAAACATTTTTTCTCCTGTGTAGTTATTTTATAGTAAATTAGTGCTATTTTGTACTTATAAATAGTCAATTAATATTCAAGATGTTTTGATTTTAGAATAAATACTACAGCAAGTAGTTTTAAAACTATTGGCAAAAGACTATATAAAGAAGATAATAGTAGTTGAGAAGTTGAAGATTGAGGATTTGAATCAAAACCAAAAACTCCTAAAATAATAAAAGTAATCCCCACCGCACTTGCAAGTGCTAATTTTGTAAGCATAGCCCAAAAACTAAATAAAACCCCCGTAAATTGACTATTTTGTTTTGTAAAATCTTGTGCTATATCTGCTTGAATTGATGAGGGCAAAAACATATCTGCACCCAAACTAAAGCCTGAAATAATGCATACAATTAAAAAAGGTACAAAATCACCCTCTGATAAAAAAGGAACATATAAAAAGACTAATGAAGCTAAGATTATAGAATAAATCCAACTATTTTTTTTACCAAATCTTTTAGAAATATAATACCAAAAAGGTAAAGCTAAAACCCCTGATAAAAAATATACTAAAAGAAGTACTCCAATTGAATCTTTTTCATTTATTACATAAGTTACAAAAAGTATAAATAAAGTTGCAGGAATAGCATTTGCAATGTTATTTATAAAAAAAGCAAAAAAGAGTTTTCTAAATTTGAAACTATTTTTCTTCAAAAATACAAATGACTCTTTTATTGTTATATCTGCATCTATTTTTTGTGTATTTTTAGTTCCAAATACTAAAAAAATTAAAAGGATGGGAAGTAAATACAACACCAATTCCCACATCAAAAGTAAAGATTTTTGCTCATCTTTTGAAATGTTAAAATAATAGGGTAAAAATAAAGCTAGAACAACAGCTATTATTGTAAAAAACTCCCTACTTGAAGCTAGAAGATTATTATGATTTTTATTAAAACTTATCTCTGCACTTAAACTAAAATATGGAATAGTTAATAAACTCCATCCAGTATAAATAAGTACTGAAAAAATAAACAAATAAAAAGCATTTGCATTACTTATAGGATGAGTTAAAAAATAAAATGAAAATAACACTAAAATTGAACCAATTATTATAAAAATATATCTTTTAAAATATTTATCACTTAATCTTCCAATAATAGGATCAGTAAAAACATCAATAACCCTTGCAATTAAAAGAGTAGCTCCTACTAATGCCATATCAATTCCAACATCTTTTGCATAAAAAGTTGGAAGATAAATATATAAAGGTAAACCTAAAATAGCTAAAGGAATAGCAAATAATGAGTATGAAAAAAGTTTTAGTTTTGAAAGTTCCTTATTCATTTATACTTATCTTTTTTTTAATAAGCCTTAAGATAAAACCTAATAAAGGTATTTTTTCATAAATATTACTTGCAGCATCCCAATAATCTACATGGGAAAGAATCTTTGCATTGTCATTAAACTTAACAATACTTACTCCCTCAAATGAACTTAAATGCGAATCTTTTTTCGTTTTATACTCAAAAGTCCAATGTATAAATGATTGATTTTCATCACAACTGTGACTTAATATTTTAAATTTAGCTTCATATAAAAGTTCATACATATCTTGAAAAACTTCATAAATCTTTTCTACACCTACAACTTTTTGAAAAGGGTCTTGAAAAATAGAGTTTTCATCAAAAAAATAGTTATATTTTTCAAATTGTGTATCTTTATTTATAGTTTCAAAAAACTCACAATATGCTTTTAAATAGTCTTTATTTTTCATTTTAAAAGCCTTTTTGTAATATTTAATGAAATAAAATAAGGTAAAATTTTTAGAAGTTTTAAAAATAGTGCTAGTTTAAAAGGAAACCTTATCTCAAAGCCTTTGTTTTTTTCTATTTGTGAAGCAATTATTTTAGCAGCATCAATAGGTTCTAAAAGTTGAGGCATTTCAAAATCATTTTTTTTAGTTAGTCTTGTATTTACAAAGCCATGATTAATAATTTGAAGTTCTATATTTTTTCTTTTTAATTCTGGATGAATTGATTGTAAAATATTTACAAGTGCAGCTTTAGAAGCACTATAAGCACCCCCATAAGGAAGTCCAAAATCACTGGATAAACTACAATTAAATATCCATTTACCAAAGCCTTGTTCTTGGAAAAAATCTTTTAAAATAGATATTACTCTAATAGCTCCTAGATAATTAATATCAACCATTTGCTCAAAATCCTTGATATTCCAATTATCTAAATCAAAAGTATTGTAAACAGCTGCATTATAAAAAAGTAAATCTATTTTGTGTTCTTGTGATTTTATTTTTTCAAGGGAATCTTTAATTGAAGATTCATTACTCACATCAATATTTATCAAAGTTAATTTAGAAGGATATTTTCCCATCAATGATATTAACTCTTTTGATTTAGTAGCGCTTCTTGCACTAACTATAACACTATAACCTTTTTCAAGCCAAAGTAAAACAAGGTTTAAACCTATTCCACTACTAGCTCCAATTATCCAAATTTTTTTAGACATAGTATGTCCTTTATTTCAAGCATTGAGTTATAATATAATCATATAAAGTTTTTTAGTAGTTAATATTTGTTAGTTAATATTTGAATTTTTTAGGCAAAAAAAAAGGCCTTCAAAAGAAGGCCTTTTTTACACACAAGGAAACATAAAAAATTAGTTGTCGGAAAACTTCTAATTCGCTGTCTATTTTTACTGGAAAATAAGTAAGTCCGTATCTTGCTTATTTCTGTAAAAATTATAACAGTATAGTATTAACTAAATCTCAACAAAAAGTTAACAAATAGTTAACTATACACTTATACTCTATTTCTTTTAATAATTTCTTGTAAAAGTTTAAAATATCCTATTACTAAAATTAATACTATGTATGAAAATTGAATAAAAGTCAATGACTTTTGAGCCATCACAAAATGTATTGTTATTAGTATTAAAGCAAAGTAAATTAGCTTATGATACTTATTGTACTTTTTAAATAACTTCTTTTTTGATGTAATAGCCATAAATAAAAGAATAAAAAATGCAATCATTCCAAGATAAATAAATGGCTTATCTAAACTTTGTTTTATTATAAAACTAAAATCAAGTTGTGCATCTAAAATAGTAAAATTCAAAAAATGTAAAAATGCATAGAAAAATCCAAAAAGTCCTATCATTTTTCTATATTTTATTAGATTAACCCATTTTCTTATCATAGATAAGCAAATACTAGAAAATAACAAAACTGTTGAAATAACACCTGTTACTGTATATATATATTTTATTGGATCATTTACACTTTGTAAAATAAACAATTCATATGATGTAACTACTAAAGGTAATAAAAAAAGCACAAATAATAGATATTTCACTAAAAATCCTTTGTTAAGTCCATGCCTTTATATAAATGTGCAACTTGTTTTTCATAACCATTGAACATTAGTGTATTTTGTTTAAAAAATTTACCTAAAACTCTCTCCCTAGCTTGTGACCATCTTGGATGGTCAACCTTTGGATTTACATTTGCATAAAAGCCATACTCTTTTGGATTCTCTTTTTGCCAAGTATTAAGTGGTTCTTTATCTGTAAAAGAGATTTTTGCAATTGATTTAATAGATTTAAAACCATATTTCCAAGGAACTATTAGTCTAATTGGAGCCCCATTTTGCTTTGGCATAGATGAACCATATAAGCCAACAGCCATTAGTGTAAGTTCATTCATAGCTTCATCCATTCTAAGACCTTCAACATAAGGATAATCAACAGCATTGAAAACTTTATTTTTTTGATCAGGGAACATCTGCTCATCATATAAAGTTTCAAATCTTATATATTTTGCACTAGATAAAGGTTTTAGATATCTAATAAGTTTAGACAACTCAAATCCAATCCAAGGAACAACCATAGACCAACCCTCAACACATCTAAATCTATAAATTCTTTCTTCTAAAGCAAACTTTTTTAACAAATCATCAAAATCTAAAGTCATTGGTTTTTCAACTAATCCATCAACTTCTATAATCCAATTTTTCGTACTTAAAGTATGAGCCATATCTTTTACTTTTCTTTGATTTGTAGTAAACTCATAAAAGTTATTATGTGAAGTTATCTGTTCATAAGTATTTAGTATTAGATTATTGGGGTTTGGATCTTCTGTAAATTTTAGATTCTTAATAGGCATTTTTTCTTTTGCTAAAGCTTCCATTATAGAACCACTTGCAATTACACTTGCAGCACCAAGTTTTAAAAAAGTTCTTCTATTATCAAATAACTCTTTTGAAGTTACTTCATTTTCACTAATTTGCCAATCTTTTTTTGTAAGTTTGTACATACCATATCCTTTAAAATCTATTATTATAGTTTATAACATATTTGTTAAGGATATGTGTAGTATTTATTTGCCTTTTAATAAAATTTTTAAGTAACTACTTGACCATAAAATTAAAATTAGTAAAAGTAAAAAAGAGGAGATATTTATCCAAAAAACATAGTTTAAATTACTATTTAAAGTAAAAGAAGCAAATACTCTTAAGATAATTACTCCTTGCAATAATAAAAATAGAAATTTTGTAAAACTATTTGCATAAGGAGTTCGTCCAGAATGCCCTAAAACAACTCTTGTTCCAAAACCTAATAGTATTGTCGTAAAATATCCTAAAGCAAAAGTATGTAAAGATGCTTTTTCGAAAATAAAACTGATATTTAAAATAGCAAAACTATTTTCTAATGCAGATATAAAAAATCCAAAGGGAATCCAAAATAAAGATAAATATAAAACCCACATAATTGCACTAACTTTAAATAATGGAAGATTCCATCTTACTAATTCATTTACAATAAATACAAAAAATAGTGTATCACTTATTAAAGCAAAATAAGAGTTTTCAAAAAACATGGCTATTATTTTTAATAGCATCAAAAAGAAAAATATCTCCATAATTTTTGAACTTTTATTTATTTTATACTCAGGCACTTTTACTTGTGTAAAAAATGGTATCATTCTTTGAGATACTGCAAAAATAATTCCAAATAAAAATATATAAAAACCACTATTTATAGCAAGTTTTTTTAAAGTAAATGAAAAAGAGATATCAAAAAATGATATATAAAAAAGTATGTGAGAAATTAATCCTATAAAAAAACAAATCAATATCCATTTGGCATCATATTTATTTGTAACCTTACTATTTTTATAGATTTCATACAGTGTTTTAAATGATAAAATTTGTGCAATTAAAAGAGTAAAAGAGAAAAGAAACAAATAATCATTTGCAAATAACAATGAGATAAAAAAGCCAACACTACTAAAAAAATATAGATAAAAGTGTTTCATATAAGTTGATACTTTTATTTGTGCTTGTACTAAAAATCTAGGGAAAACTACATACAAAAATCCAATAAAAAATTGAATAAACACAATGTGAATCATACTATAAGCATGATAATCTAATATTGAACTATTAATTGATATTTTTTGTGTATATACACCTAAAAGTAAAGATAAAAAAAGAATGAAAAAAATCATTCCATTTGAAAAAAAAGCTTGATGGGGTTGGCTAGAAAAATTCTTATACCATGTAGTCATAATTACTCCTATAAAAAAAGGAGTTTAAAACTCCTTTTTAATGTTTGGATAATTATAACTCAAATGTTAAATTAAAAAATTGATTACTGACAAGTTCCACAACAAGATGTATTTGTTGCTTCTTTTGCAGCTTCAAAAGCAGCATCATAGTTTGGCTCTTCTGTTATTTCATTGCAAATTTCTTTATATACAACAACTCCACTTGCATTAATAACAAATACAGCTCTTGCAGCAACACCTCTTAAAGCTCCACTTTCAATTAAAACTCCATAAGCTGTTGCAAGTTCTTTATTTCTAAAGTCACTTCCAACTTTTAAATTTTCAATTCCCTCTGTTGTACAAAATCTACCCATTGCAAAAGGTAAATCCATAGATGCAACAACTACTTCTACATTATCTAGTTTTACAGCTTCTTCATTGAATTTTCTAGCTTCTGCTGCACAAACTGGTGTATCTAATGATGGTACAACAACTAAAACTTGTGCACAACCTTTTTCTCCACCTACTTGAATTTCACTTAAATCTTGCCCTACTATTTTTACAATAGGAGCTACATCTGAAACATTGATTTCATTTCCTGTAAGTTTTACTTCTTCACCTTTTAAATGTGTAATTGCCATTTTTTGTCCTTATTTCTTTGTTTAAAATATTATATAAAATTTATTTGAATTACTACTTAATGGTTAAGTTTTATTGCATTTGCTTCTAAAATCACTCTATTTTCAGTAATTAAAGTATTTAAAGCTGCTTTAAATCTTTTTTTACTCATCTCAAAAAGCTTTGTAATTAATTCTGAATCACTTTTTGATGTAACTTCTAAATAGTTATTATTCGATTTTAAAACTTCAACTATTTTATATAAATCATCATCACTATTTTTAACACCTATTTTTTGTAAAACAATATCTAGCTTTCCATCATCCCTTACTGTTTTAACATAGGCTTTTTTAATATCTCCAATATTTAATTTTGAAAATATTTCATTATGATAAATCATACCCTCAAAATTTTTATTTACATATACTTTAAAACCTAAAGGTGTTTTTTTATAAACAATTATTTCTACTTCATCATTTGTTTTAAAACTATTTGTATTTCTATCATACTCTTCTTTAAATTTTTCAGTAGCAATTAGTCTATTTGATTTTTCATCTTCAACTAGCTTTAGAACTCTTTTTTCACCAACTTTAAAAGGTGATTTTTGTTTGTTAATTGGAACTAATATATCTTTTGGTAATCCAATATCTACAAAAGCACCAAATCTTGCTATATCTACAACTTCTAAAGCAGCTATTTCATTAAGTTTTAATTTAGGAGTTAAAGTTGTTGCAACTAACCTATCTTCACTATCTGTGTATATAAATACATCAACTGTTTTTCCAAGTTCCATACCATCTTTTATATATGCATTTGGAAGTAAAACTTCTACCTCATCTTCACTTATTAAATAAAGTCCTGGTTCACTTGCTCTGTTTATTTTTAATGTGTTTATTTCACCTAGTTTTATCTGTTTATTCATATGGTTATTCCGTTATTTTAATTTTTGATATTATATCTAATTTTTATCTTTTTATTACTTTTACTAAAAAAAGAGTTATAACTCCAACAATTATAATACTTGCTCCAGAGCTTATATCATAAAAATAAGAAATCACTAAGCCACTTATTGTAAAAAATAGTGCAAACAATGAACTTATTATCATCATAGATGAGAGCTTAGAAGCAAAAATTTCTGCTATGTATGTAGGAATTGTTAAAAGTGCAATTACTAAAATCAAACCTACAACTCTTATTGCTGCTACTACACATAATGCTGCTAAAATCAATATAAGTGTATAAAAGAATCTAACACTAATACCTCTTAATTTTGCAAATTCACTATCGTAAGATACAGCTAAAATCTCTTTATAAAAAACTGATATTAATAAGATTACTAAGATATCTAAAGTAAACATATATATAATATCTTCATTTGAAACAGCAATTATTGAACCAAATAAATAACTCATCAAATCTACATTATATCCTGGAGTTAAATCTACAAATATAATACCAATAGCCATTCCCAATGCCCACATCATTCCAATGATACTATCAATTCTAGTTTTATTATATTGAGTGATAAAAGCTATAAATATTGCTGTTACAACAGCAAATACCGTAGCTCCCAATAATATAGGTATTCCTAGAAAAATTGCTAAACCTATTCCACCATATGAACTATGAGCTATTCCACCTGCTAAAAATGTAAGTCTATTTACAACAACTAATGAACCAATTATTCCTGATGCAATTGAGATTAAAACCCCAGCTAAAAGTGCATTTTGAACAAAATCAAATGATAATGCTTGTATTAACATATTAGCATCCATGATTACATCCACAAGAAGATTTTTTTCCTAATGCTGAAAGAAGTTCCACTTCACATAAATGCTCACTATCATCAATATTTTTTTCAACATTATCAAGCTTATGATAAACAAGATTTTTATTTACATGTGCTACGCTTTTTGCATAATTTAACAATACAGAAATATCATGACTTACCACTACTATTGTAATATTTTCATTTAATTTTGCAAGTAATTCATAAACCTCTTTTTGTCCTTTGACATCAATACTTGCTGTTGGTTCATCAAGTAACATTACTTGTGGGTTTGCACATAGTGCTCTTGCTATAAAGACTCTTTGTCTTTGCCCTCCACTTAAATTTCCTATCTTACTTTTTGCAAACTCTTGCATACCAACTTGCTCTAAAGATTTCATAGCACAAGCAATATCCTCTTTTGAATAACCAAAGAGTTTTCTTTTTGAACCAATATGTCCCATAAGAACAACTTCAAGTGCTGTTATTGGAAAATCAATATTTAAATTTGTATTTTGAGGAACATACCCAAATGATTCTTCTTTTAGACTCTTTTTTATAGTTCCTTTTTGAGGTTCTTTAAGCTTTAAAATTAGTTTTAACAAGGTACTTTTACCACCACCATTTGGTCCAATAATAGCTAAAAAATCACCTTTTTTTATCTCTAAATTTATATTTTCTAAAACATTTACTTTATCATAACTAAATGATAAATCTTTTATTTTTATTATATTCAAATATTTACCCTTTTCATCAAATGCAACTAAGTCGCAATATTATCTAAATAATTATTAATTTTATATCAAAAAATAGTTTTAAATTTTTCCCATAAAATTCCCAAATACTCATGAAAAGCAAGTTCTGATTTATATAAATTATAAGCTTTTGGTCTTGATAAAAAATAGCCTTTATTTTTTGCAAGATGATTTGTAACTGCTGGAATTGGCAATAAACCATGTTTTTTAAATATTAACATAGCTCTTTTCATATGTGAAGCAGAAGTTACAAGTATGAACTTTTTGTTTTTTAATAACTGTTTTACTGCTAAAGCTTCTTCATTTGTATCTTTTGGCTTAGGTAAAGTAATAATATCTTCACTCTTTACTTTTAAAGACAATGCAAGTTTTTTTTGCATAAAAGCATGAGAAATAGTATCTTTTCCTTCATAACCTGAAAAAATAAGTTTACTATTTGAAGTATTTTTATATATTCTATAAGCTTCTAAAAATCTATTTAATGAAGTTGTGTTTAGCTGTGAAGTGATGCTTAAACTCTCATTTGTTGTATGACCATTACCTAAAACTACAATATATTTTATATCTTTTGGTATAGTTATCAAAGCTTTATAACTATTTTCTAAAGGAGATAATAATCTATTTGAGATTGGTTCATAAGATAATAAAACTATCCAAAAAAATGACAATATAAAAAAAACTTTACTTTTAAAATATGATTTTTTATATAAAAAGACTAAAGCAACTAAAAATAAAATCAATCCAAGGGATAAAGGCATAAAAAAACCAGCTATAATCTTTTTTGCTAAAAACATCAACTCTTATTTCCTACTAAAACAGAAGCATATCCCACAACCCTTGAATCATCTTTTGTTTTATCAAAACTTGTACAATAATGCAATACTTCATTTTCTAAATTTTTATTGATTGAAGCTTTAACAAGGGCTTTTACACCTATCATACCACAAGCTTCAGCACCTTTATTAAATAATTCCATATCTTTTTTAACAATTGCATTTAAACAAATATTGTCTTTATTATTTGCTTCTTTTAAGTTATAAAAGTGACTTAAATCTGTACTTATTACTAAAAATGTTGTTTCATCATCAAGTATATTTTCAATAAGTTCACTTAAATCATTAAAATCAATTTTCCCATAAACAATCTCTACTATTTTGCTATTTGAAAAATAGTGTTTAATAAAAGGAGCTTGTGTCTTAGTAGAGTGCTCTTCATGAACATCTTTTATATAATCACACCATTGGTATTTTTCAAGTATTTTATTTGCATACTGGGTATCAACTTCTATATCTCCTAAAGGAGTTTCATAATTACTACTTAAACAAATTGAAGCTTTTTCAAAATAGATTTTATGTGAGGGACCAATAACAACTACTCTTTCATAATTTTGATTTTGTGAAGCTATATTAAAAGCTAAATTAGCAGTAAATCCACTATAAATATATCCTGCATGGGGAGAGATAATAGCTTTTGCTTTTAAAGGTTTGGCATTTAATTTAAAACTATTATTAAAACCTTTAATTAAATCTAAAATTTCTTCTTTATTATTTGGATAAAATGTACCAGCAACTGATGTTTTTTTATTACTCATTTCAAATACTCCCTTTACTTTTTTACTGCATTTTGGACATGCTGAATCAACAATTATATTTTTTGTTATCTTAAAATATTTTCTACTTATTAATAACTCATTGCAATTTTTACAATAACTATTATTTTCATAAGAAACATTCCCAATATAAACATTTTTTAAACCTACTTTTTTTGCTATATCATAGGCTTGTTTTAATTTTTCAAAAGAAGTTCTTGGAAGTTCAAGCTCTTTATAATCAGGATGAAAAGCACTTAAATGCCAAGGAGTATCTTCTCCTAAACTATTTTTTATAAAACTTGCCATATTAAATAACTCTTCTTTTGAATCATTTTTTGTAGGAATTATAAGTGTAGTAATTTCAATCCATATATTATTTTTCTTAAAATGTATCAAGTTATCTAAAACTTGTTGTAAATTTCCACCAAGCTTCTTTTTATAATAATCACTATTAAATGATTTCAAATCAATATTAACAGCATCTATAATATCTTTCATATCATCAATAACTTCACTACTTTCAAAGCCATTACTTACAAATACAGATTTTATATTATATTTTTTAGCCTCAAGTGCTATATCTTTTGCAAAAGGATAAAAAATTGTTGGTTCATTATATGTATAAGAGATTGATTTACAATCTTTTTGTATTGCTATTTGAACTATTTCTTGTGGCGAAGTATAGTTACTAGTATCTATATTTTTTTCTTGCGAAATTCCATGGTTTTGACAAAAACTACATTTAAAATTGCATCCAACAGTACCAAGAGATAAAGATTTGCTATTTGGCAAAAAATGATATAGTGGTTTTTTTTCAATAGGATCAATATTAAAAGCACTAATATGTCCATAAACTAAGCACTTAATTTTATTATTAATATTTTTATTTACTCCACAAATACCTGTTTGGTTTAATTTTAATTGACAGTAATAACTACAAAGCAAACAAATTTGTTTATCATTTTTTTCTTTGAAGTACTGCATATTATCTATAAGCCTCTAAGTCCTCTATCTCTTCATAATCATCTTTATATTTATCTCGTATTTCAAGAAACTTATCTAAATTATCAAAAAAGATATCTACAAGTTTTGGGTCAAAATGCTTTCCTCTTTCTTTTTTAAATAAATCCAAAATTCTATCAAGTTCCCATGCTTTTTTATAACATCTATTACTTCCTAAAGCATCAAATACATCTGCAATTGCTGTTATTCTTCCAAAAATGTGTATATTTTCACCACTTAAACCTCTTGGATAGCCTGTTCCATCCCATTTTTCATGGTGTTCATATGCTACTGTTGCAGACGCTTTTAAAATTTGTCTATTTGAGTTTTTCAGCATATCATAACCCAATTTTGCATGTTCTTTCATGATTTCAAACTCTTCTTTTGTAAATTTACCTGGTTTATTTAAAATATTATCAGAAATAGCAACTTTTCCAATATCATGCATAGGTGAGGCTAATCTTATTACTTCAGCAAGTTCTTGATTTAATCCATACTCTTTTGCTAAAATATATGAGTATTCTGCAACTCTTTTTACATGATTTCCTGTCTCTTTACTTCTTGCTTCTCCAATAGTTCCAAGGGAAAAAATCACATCTTTTTGTGTATCTTCAATCTCTTTATGTAAATTTATTGTCTCAGTAATATTTTTACCAATTCCCATAAACTCTTTGATATTACCATCCACATCTTTAATAGCTCTAAAAGTAAAATCCATATTATAAAGATTTTTCTTCTTATTGCAACAAAAGTTTAAAACTCCTCTATATAAACCTTTATTTAAAATATCATCAAAAACTTTATCATACTCTTTATATGAGCTTTTATCTATAATATTAAAAAACTCTTTTCCTATTAAATCATTGCTATTTTCAAAATGTAAAAGTTGCAATAATCTATTATTTGCAAAGGTTATGTTTTTATTTATATCAACCCTTATAACAGAAGCACTTATATTAATCATATGTTCATACTCTTTTAATAAATGAACACTTCTTGTTGCATCTTCTTGAGAAGTAAAAAGTTTCTCTTGCAAAAACTCTTTGTATGCTTCTACTTCTGTTACATCATATCTAATAGCAATAAACTCATCAATTTCATCATTTGAGTTTAAAATAGGAACTATTGTTGCATCAACTATATAAGTTAAGCCATCTTTTGCTCTATTTTTAAATCTACCTCTCCAAACTCTTTTTTCATTTTTGATTGTATTCCATAAATCTTTGAAAAACTCTTTACTATTATTTGGATGTCTTACTAAATTGTGTGAGTTACCAAGTAGTTCATTTATTGAATATCCAGAGATATCACAAAACTGTTTATTTGCATAGGTAATTTTTCCATTCACATCAGTTTTTGAAACAATAGCAGATTTATCAACTGCTATTTTATACTGTTCTAAAAGTTTTGTAACGCTCTTATACTCTTTTTGCCTTTGAATATTTTTATAAGCCTTATTTATTTTTTCAAAAAAAGTTGAGATATCAATTGGTTTTACCAAATAATCATTAATAATATCTATTTTATTTGCTTGTTTTATAAGATCTGCTTCAAATAATGAAGAAAGCACAATAGCTTGTATTTCCTTATTTATTTTACTAATCTCTTTTAGCATTTCAAAACCATTTAATTTAGGTATTTTTATATCAGTTATAACTAAATCAATTGATTTAGTTTTAAAAATATCTAAGCCTTCTTGACCATTTGATGCTACAATCACTTCTTTTGCAAAAAGTTCTAAAATTGAAGCAATTTCATTTTTTATTGTTTGTTCACCCTCAACATACAATATAGTTAAATTTTTTTTAGATACTTTCTCTTTATGCATAGATTATTCCTTGATTTTCATGGCTTCATATATGAAAATCTGCGCATTATCTTCTAAACAAGATGCTGATACATTTGCTTTTAGGCACAATGAATTTATAAACTCATCAAAACTTGGTAACTGTTCCCAAACTTGAGGTAAAAAAGTTGCTTGATTTTCATTATAATTTAAAATTACACCATGTTTATTTGGAATTATTTTATCTTTTAAATCATATCTATCTATATAAGTTACTCTTTTTGGTGGAGTCAAAACTGAAACTTCGATTTTTATATTTGTAAAATCTTTGAACTGTAAAGGTTCAAATCTTGGATCATTAAAAGCTGCTTTTCTTGCATTGATAAAAACATCTTCATAAAGTTGAGTATGTGCAGTCAAAGAGCCTATGCAACCCCTTAATCTGCCATTTAAAGTAAGTGTTACAAAACTTGCTCTTTGTTCACTTAATTCATCAAAGTTTGATAAATAAAACTCTTTATTTAAAACTAATGACTTATCAAAATATGTAAAAATGCTTTTTCTTGCAATATCTAAAAGAACTTTTAAATCCATCACTTTCCTATTAACTCTTTAATTGTAGCTTGAAACTCTTCACTATCATTTACACACTTACAAACCTTATAATCACTTATTCCAATTTCATCAGCAATCTCTTTATACTCAATGCTTAATTCAAAATCTGTTTCTGAATTATCAATAATAAATGCAATTGGATAAATTAAAACTTTTTGATCTTTAAAATTTTTTAGCATATCATCTAAAGATGGTTCAAGCCACTTTAAAGGTCCTACCTTTGATTGATAAGCTAAATTTGTTGATTTAAAGTTATAACCTTTTTTTTGTAGTTTTTCTGATAATATTCGAACATGCTCATTAACATGCCTTTCATATACATCACCTGCATCAACAATTTTTTGAGGAAGACCATGAGCTGAAAAAATAAGATTATATTCACTTACATTTTCAACTTTTGAAACTAATTCTTCTAAAATAATATCATTAAAACTCTCATTTTTATAAAAAGGATCAATAACTTCTATATTAAACTCATCTTTTGCCACTTCATAAAAATCCTCAACAGAAGATTTTGTAGTTGTTGTTGAATACTGAGGATATAAAGGAAGTAAAATTACATCTTTTATACCTTGTTCTTTAATTTGTTTTACTGCTGTTGATGAAAAAGGTGGAGTATATCTCATAGCTTGAGTTACATAAATATCATCAAAACTATCATTTAATTTATCTACTAAATTTTCAGTTATTTTATTAATTGGAGAGAATCCACCTATTTCTTCATAATTTTTCCATGCTTCATTTAATCTTGAAGTTGTAATAAAAAAAGCAATCATCTTTCTTAAAATACTACTTTTAACTGTAATGATATTTTTATCATTAAACATATTAGTTAAAAACATTTTTAACTCATCTTTTGTCCTTGGACCACCCATATTTAATAAAACCAATGCTTTTTTATTTTTCATTTTTCAACCTATTTAAATCTATAATTTTATCTGCACACCAATTAGCTAGTGAGATATCATGTGTAATCATTAGTATTGCACATTTATCTAAATATTTTATTAAAAGTTTCATAACCTCTAAAGATATAATATTATCTAAAGCTGATGTTGCCTCATCTACAAGCAAAAGATCAGGCTTCATCAATAAACTTCTTAAGATTGAACATCTTTGAAGCTGACCTCCACTTAACTCATGAGGTTTTTTTAATAAAAACTCTTTATTTAAATTAAGCTCAAGAGATAATTTATTTAATTCATTTTTTAAAGTATCATTATCAACTACATCTTCTATTTGCTCTAAAATCTTATAAGATGGATGAAATGAGCTATAAGGATCTTGATATATTGAACTTATTTTTTTAACTTTAATAATTCCTTTTTGGGGTTTTAAGTTATTGCAAATAAGCTCAAATAGAGTACTTTTTCCCTTTCCACTCTCCCCTACAATACAAATAAGTTCACCTTTTTTTAATTCAAGATTAAAATTATCATATATCATCTTTTTATTATTAAAATAAAAAGAGAGATTTTTTATGCTCAATACTAAATCATTACTCATTTTTTACCTAAATACTTATATATAATTAATTATATTATAATAAGATAGCTTTAAAATAGTATATACATTATCAAAAAATTAGTAAAAATATTAATTTTGATATTAAAAGTTTATTCAAGAAAAAAAAAGATAAAATGCATATCTTAGATATTTCAAGGAGAGATAATGAAAAAAATTGTTTTAGGAACATTAATAGCAGCAGCTTCTGTAATGGCTGCAAATTGGGCTGCATGTGCTAGCTGTCATGGTGCAAAAGCTGAGAAAAAAGCCTTAGGTAAATCACATATTATTGCTGGTTGGGACGAAGCTAAAACTATTAAAGCACTAAAAGGTTATAAAGATGGATCTTATGGTGGAGCTATGAAAGGTGTAATGAAAGGTCAAGTTGCAAGACTTTCAGATGCAGACATTGAAGATTTAGCTAAAAAAATTGCCTCATTTAAATAAATAATTATAATTATTGAAAAAAAGTAAGTTATTTATCTAACTTACTTTTTTTTTGCTGTTTTTTTGCATTCATTTTCTTTTGTTCTTTTTTTCGTGCATCATTTAAATCTTCAGTTGAATCAAAAAGCAAACCACCCATCATTTTTTCACCATCATCAAACTGACCACCTTTAGCACCCCAAATAAATACTCCCAAAATTGCAAAAGAGACTACAAGTGCAACTACTAACATCATCAATAAAGTACCATCAATCATAAAACTTCCTATTTTTTTAATTTAATTCTCATAGAGTTAGCAACAACAATAAGTGAACTAAGACTCATTGATAATGCAGCAACTAAAGGAATAACATATCCAGCCATTGCTAAAGGAATTGTTATTGCATTATATACTAAAGATATAAATAAATTCTGCTTTATAAATTTATATGTTCTTTTTGAAAGGGTAAAAGCTAGTTCTAAACTATTTAATGAATTATTTAGTAAAACAATATCTGATACACTAAGTGCAATATCAGCAGAACTTCCCATTGCAATAGCAACATCACTTTTTGCTAAAGCTACAGAATCATTTATCCCATCACCTACCATAATAACATTTTTATCTTTATTTTTTAAATCTTGAATAAATTGTGCTTTTTCTATTGGATCAACTTCTGAAATGTAGTTTTTAATTCCAACTTTTGATGCAACACTTTTTGCAGTTGCATTATTGTCTCCTGTTAGCATAACTACATCTAAGCCTAATTTTTTGATATTTAAGATGAACTCTTTTGCACCCTCTTTTATCTCATCTTCAAGTTCAAATGTTGCAATAACTTTTGAATCAACTACAAAAATATAAATAGAGTTTTGACTTTCAAACTTATAATTAATATTATAAGTTTTTAAAAGTTTCATATTTCCACCTAATATATTAAACACTTTTCCATCAATATTTTTATATTTTGCAACTACACCTTGTCCATCAATACTTTTAATATCAAAAATATCTTTTGATTCTAAAGAGAAATTATCTTTCATATACTCTTTTACAGAATTACTAATTGGATGGTTTGAACTATCTAAAAGAGAGTATAGTAAGTTTAATTTATCAACATTATTATCTAAAATTTCTGCTTTTTTTACTTTTAATTTACCTTTTGTAATTGTTCCTGTTTTATCCATTACTAAAGTATCAGCTGTTGCCAATGTTTCAATATATTTTGCTTCTTTAAATAACAAACCATTTTTTGCAAGTTCTGAAATACCTATTAAACTAGCTATTGGTGTTGCTAGGGCTAAAGCACAAGGACAAGCAATAACAATAACTGAAATTGCAACAATAAAAGATTTTTCAAAATGTAAAGCACCCTCATAATCAAAACCTAAATCTATGCCAAAGTAATACCAAACAACAAATGTCAAAATAGCTAAAGATAAAATTAATATACTAAAACCTTTTGAAATTTCATTTGCTTTATGTTCGATTTTTGGTTTTGAACTTAGTGAATCCTCAAGTAAAGTTACTATTGAGTTTAAAGTTGAATCTTCATAAGATTTCAAAACTTTATATCTTATAACCTTCTCACAGTTTATTGTTCCACTAAATATTTTTGAACCTTTTTGTTTATCAACAGGAAGAGATTCTCCACTAATACTAGACTCATCAAAAGATGCACTTGAAGATTCAAGTGCTCCATCAAAAGATGCTTTTTCTCCTGCTTTTAACTCAACAATATCACCAACTTTTACACTATTTATTGGTAATACTTTTTTTATATTGTCTTCTATAATAATTGCTTCTAATGGTATTGAGCTTTTTATTTTATCTAAGGTATCAACGGCTGATTTTTTGCCAATAACTTCAAGATACTTTCCAACTAATACAAAAGTAATAATCATAGCAACACTATCAAAGTAACTCTCACCCTTGCCTCCAAAAAGAACATAAAGCGAATAAATATATGAAAATGTAGCTCCTGAACTAACTAAAAAATCCATATTTAAAATACGATTTTTCAATCCATAATATGCACCTTTGTAAAAAATCCAACCACTATAAAAAAGTACAGGTGTTGCTAGTATAAACTCACCTAAATGTATATAGTTTCTAACTTGTTCAGAAATTCCTGTAAAAAATCCAGTATATTTTGCCACAGATAACATCATTATATTCATAGTAGCAAAAACAGCTACCATCATTCTAATAAAAAAATCTCTTTTAGATTCTGTAGCTTTTTCATCTGCTATGCTTGCATCATAAGCATAGGCGTTATAACCAATACTTCTAATTTTCAAAATAATTTCAGAAAGTTTAATTTCATCTTCATCCCAAACTATTTTTGCTTTATTTGTAGAAAAATTTATATTTGCTTCAATAATTCCATCTGTATCATAAAGTACTTTTTCATTTAACCAAATACAAGCAGCACAATGAATTCCCTCAATAATCAAGTCAATTCTACTAAAGCCCTCTTCTGTAGTTTTTATAAAATTATCTTTAAAACTTTTAGTATCAAATTTTTCTACATCATTATTGCTTGTTAATGGTGGAGCAATGGTTTTATTTCCAAGTTTTTCATAAAAAGAGTCTAAACCATCATCTTTTAGAAGATGATAAACTCCTTGACAACCTTTGCAACAAAAATGCAAAGAGTCATCTTTTATCATTATATCTTCATCATACTCTAAATGACAATGATCACATTTTATTTTTGACACTGAAATATTCCTAAATCCCTATTTTTAAAAAGTTTTTCATGCTCTTTTACAAGACCATGCATAGAGATGTAAACTCCATTTGTATTATTTGTATTTAAAAAGCTAAGTCCTATCATAAAGTTTGATGTTGCCTCTATTTTATCAATAGAGTAAGGATGCATAGCCCCTGTTAAAACAATAAGTTTATCTTTAACTCTTTTTTCAATATATTTTGCAGTTTCATCCATAGTATCTGTACCATGAACTATTAAAATTTTATCATATTTAGAGATTTCATTAATAATCTCTTTTCTATCTTTATCATCTATTTTTAGTGAATCTTTAAAAATAATACCTTTTATATCAATATTTAAATTTCCTCTAGCACAATTTTCTAAAATATCTAAAATAGCTTTGTTATCTTTAGCTACATCTAAAGTTCCTGTTTGTTCATTGTACCTTTTATTAAATGTTCCACCTGTATTTATTACTAATAATTTATTCATATAACCTCTTTTAAATGCTTTTATGTTATTATTATTTAAATGAATAATAATTTTCCAAAACAATAATTATTATTATACCGTATTAACATTGGAGTAAATCTTAATGATAAATAATATCTCAATATTAAAAAATATCACTATTTTGTATGCAGAGGATGAAGCTAGTTTAAGAGAAATAACTTTAAATATCTTAAAAGGCTTCACAAAAAAGCAGTTTGTTGCAAAAGATGGACAAGAGGGGCTTGAACTTTTTAAAGAGAATGAAGAAGAGATTGATCTTATCATAACAGATGTAAATATGCCACATATGAATGGCTTAGAGATGATTAAAGAGATAAAACAAATAAACCCTAATATTCCAATTATTGTTGCAACAGCATTTTCAAATACTGAATATTTACTTGAAGCAATTGATATTGGTGTTGACAAATATGTTCTAAAACCAATTGATATGAAAAAGCTACTTCAAACAATGAGCCAATCACTACTTTATCATGAATTAAAAGATCTATACATTGATAAACTTACTCATTTACCAAATAGAAATAGACTAAAAAAAGACTTAGCTCAAACAGAAGAAGATTTGATGGCTTTAATAAATATTGATAAGTTTTCAACTATAAATGATTTGTTTGGTGAAAACAATGGGGATAAAATACTCTCTGAATTTTCAGATAATTTGAAAAAACATTTTTGTAAACAAGATTATAAAATTTATAGAATTGAAGCAGATAAGTTTGCAGTTGTTTCAAAAAAACATGATAAAGATATCTATGAGTTTAAAAAACTATGTAAAACTTTTGCAGATAATATTCAAAAAGATACAATAATTATTGATGATAATGAGATTGATTTAAATGTTACAATTGGTATTGCAAAAGGTGATGGAAATAGAGCATATAAATACTCTCAAAGAGTTATTTCATACGCAAGAAATAAATTTGAACAAGTAATGATTTATGATGATTCTTTTAATATCCAAGAGTCATTTGAAGAGAATATAAAATGGGTTAAAAAAATCAAAAATGGTCTTAAAAATGGTAACTTCAAAGGTTTTTATCAGCCTATAGTTGATAATAAAACACAAGAAATTTATAAATATGAAGCTTTGATTAGATTTATTGAAGATGATGGAGAAGTTATTGCTCCATTTAAATTTTTAGATATAGCAAAAAAAGCAAAACTATACCCTCATGTAATTAAAGTAATGTTAAAAGAGGCATTACTTCTTATAAAAGCAAAAAATAAAAGAGTTGCAGTAAATATCTCATTTGAGGATATTGCAAGTGACGAAACACAAAAATTTATTTATGAAGAGTTGAAAAATGAGCCAGAAGCAACAAAACTTTTAGAGTTTGAGATACTAGAAAGTGAAGAGATTTCAGATATTGATATAGTAAAAAGTTTTATAAAAGATGTAAAAGCTCTTGGTTGTACAGTAGGAGTTGATGACTTTGGTGCTGGATACTCCAACTTTAATATGCTTACGAATTTAGATATTGATTTTGTAAAAATTGATAGTTCTTTAATAAAAGAGATTGATCACTCAAAAAATCAAGAGATTATTGTAAATACAATTTCAAACTTCTCTAAAGAGTTTGGTTTTACAACAGTAGCTGAGTTTGTAAGTAGTAAAGAGATTTATGAAAAAGTAAAATCTTTAGATATTGACTACTCGCAAGGTTATCACTTTGGTAAACCTATGAGTTTTGATGAAGTATAAGTTAAGTAGATGAATTAATTCATCCACTCACTTATAATCTGTTTTTTATTAAATAAAGAGGCTTTTATTCTTGCTGCATTTGCAATACTTACAAGTTTTTTACTTGCATGTACTAAATTATCATTTATTAAAAAATAATCATATTTATCAATAGAGTTAATCTCTACTTTTGCATTTTCTACTCTTTTAATAATTACATCTTTAGAATCAGTTGCTCTATTATTTAACCTATTTTCCAACTCTTTTAAAGTTGGTGTTGTAATAAAAACAGAAGTTAAAAAAGAAGAGAGTTCTGTTTTTTTAACTAAATCATGCCCTTGTACATCAATATCAAAGATTACTAACTTTCCATCTTTTAAAGCCTCTTTTACAGGTTTTAAAGAAGTACCATAATAATTGCCATGTACATTTGCATACTCTAGAAAATTTTTAGCATTGATATCTTTTTCAAACTCTTCTTTTGATACAAAAAAATAATCAACACCATTCTTTTCCCCTTCTCGTGGAGCTCTTGTTGTTGTTGAAATAGAAAAATAGTATTCATTAATATCTTTATATACTTCTTTTAAAAGTGTAGATTTTCCACATCCACTAGGACCAGAAATAAGTAAAATGGCTCCAAAGTTATCTTGCATTAGTTATTATCCTTCAAAGTTAATTTTAAATCAATATCTTCACCATTTGAAAGTTTATCAATAACATTTTGGTCAAATTTCTCTAAAAGTGGTTTCAATTCATCAATACTATACTTATTTAGAATTAATTTTAAAGGCTGATTATTTGCAATATCATAATCACCAACTTCATTTAAGGCATCATCTATAATATCAGACAACTCTTTCCAATCTGTCTCTTTTTCACTATTTACAAACTCATTTTGTATATTGTCATATCTTAAGATATCAGAGATTTTAGATAATTCATTATTATCCAAAACTCCCCCACTATTTAAAGTTGCTAAAGTTACAATACTTTCATCATTTTCATCTTCAATATCTGAAGCTATATTATCAGCAAGTGATTCAACATAGTTTGTCAAATCTTCTGCTGAGTCATCATTTATCATATTAGCTGCTGAATACTTTGCTGTATTTTTAATATTTTCTTGCTTTTTTAAAGTCTCTTCTTCATCAATAAACTCTAATTGCTCTTTTATTATTTCTTGAAGTTGTAAAGGTAAAAAAGGTCTTGGAATAATAAAATCTCTTGCTTTTTCAAAAGGTAATTCATCATTGCAAATAGCTCCAAGTTTAGAACAGAATTTTTTCAATGAGTTAAATCTATCATCGATATATTCTTGGTCAATAATTATAAAATCTTTTTTTTCTTGTACATTATAATCACTTTGTACAAACAGTTCTAAATCAAGTTTTTTACAAACAAGTTTAAAAATCTTTATAATTATTGGAGTATTACTAATCAATAATAAATTCACCCTATCTCCTCTAGCTTTAAATCAATAAGTTTATACGTTTTATCACACATTTTTGCAAGTTCTTCATCATGTGTTACTAAAATCAAACCTGCATTATATGAGTTTACATACTCAAAAAGTGCATCAATTACGTGAGTTGAAGTCTCTTTATCTAGATTTCCAGTAGGTTCATCAGCAAAAATTACTTTTGGTTTTTTTGTTAAAACCCTTGCAATTGATAATCTTTGCTGTTGACCTCCACTTAGTTCTCCAACTCCTTGATTAAGTACATATTCTATATCTAATACTTTTAATAGATTTGTATCAATCTCATTTAAACTAAGTAGTGTTGCAATATCTAGATTCTCTTTAGCACTAAATCCTCTAAACAAATAGTGTGCTTGAAATATTATACCAAAATCTTCTCTACGTATATTTAAAAGCTTTGATTTTTTTTGTTTATATATATCTTTTTGTTCAAAAAAAACTTCTCCACTATTAGGTTTTAAAAGTGATGATAAAATATTTAAAAGTGTAGATTTTCCACTACCACTCATACCTATAATAGCAATAGTCTCTTTTTGATGTAAAGATAAATTTATATCATTGAAAAGTTCATAGTCAAATTTATGAGAAACCCCTTTTGCTTCTAGCAAAAGGGGTTTACTTGTAGAGTGTGCCGAGTTTAAATTTTGTTCGTACACAATTGATCTTTAGTAGAGATTATTTACCCATTTGTTTTGCAACTTCTGCTGCAAAATCTTCTTCTTCTACTTCAATTCCCTCACCAAGTTCAAATCTGATGTATTCAACAAGTTTAATTGAAGAATCAACTTCTGCAATTGCTTGCTCAACAGTTTTTTTATCATCCATAACATAAGCTTGAGATAATAAAGCTAATCTACCATCTAATTGAGTATTATCTTGGATATATCTTTCGATTTTACCAGGAATAATTTTGTCCCAGATTTTTTCTGGTTTACCTTGCTCTTTTAATTCAGCTTCAAATTTAGCTTTTGCATCTGCAATAGCTTCATCTGTTAATTGAGATTTAGATACAAAATCAGGAATATTTTTTAATGGTTTACCTAATCTTTGTAATTCATCATTTTCTGCTTCAATTTCTGCTTTAATAGCTCTATTTTCTGCTTCAACAAACTCTGAATCTAAATCAGTATATGAAATAACAGTTGGTTTCATAGCTGATGCATGCATAGCAATATTTCTTAATAATGCAGCTGTTTTTTCTTTTGCAGCTTCATCACAAGTTGCAGCTAATAATACACCAACTTTACCAGTTGCATGAACATAACCATTAACTACTTGATTTTCTACAGCAGCTAATTTTCTTGCTACTAAATTTTCACCAATAGTTGCAATTTTTTCATTTAAGAAAGTTCCAAACTCTTGTCCGTTGATTTTAGATGATGCTAAAGTTTCAGCATCTTTAATATCATTTGACTGTGCATGTGCAGTTATCTCTTTAGTTAAAGAGATAAAGTTTTCATTTTTTGCAACAAAGTCTGTTTGTGAGTTTAGCTCTAAAATTGTACCTTTAGTGTTATCTTCATTAATTAAAACAGAGATTAAACCCTCAGCAGCAACATTACCAGCTTTTTTAGCAGCTTTTCCAAGACCTGCTTCTCTTAAGTGTTGAACTGCTTTATCTAAATCACCCTCACACTCATTTAAAGCGTTTTTGCAATCAAGCATACCAGCACCAGTCATCTCTCTTAATTGTTTAATTAATTTTGGAGTTGCTCCTGCCATGATTATGCTTCCTCCTTCGCTTTTTCTTCTTTTTCTTCTTCAGCTACTGCTTCTGCAACAACTTCTTTTGCTTCTTCTTCGCTTACAGGTGCTTCAACTTCATCAGTACCCTCAGCATCAGCAGCTGCTGCTTTACCTTCATTAATTGCTGCAGCCATTTCTTGACAAAATAATTGAATTGATCTAATCGCATCATCATTTCCAGGAATTGGTAAATCTACTAAATCAGGGTCGCAGTTTGTATCTAATGGAGCTACAACTTTAATTCCTAATCTTCTAGCTTCTTTAATAGCAATTTTTTCTTTAACAGAATCAAGAACAAACATCATATCTGGGATATTATTCATCTCTTTAATTCCACCAAGATATAACTCTAATTTTTCTTCTTTTCTTGTAAGCATTAAAGCTTCTTTTTTAGTTAAAAGATCAAATTGACCTTCTTCTTTCATTTTTTTAATTACTTCTAATTTTCTAATTGATTTTTTAATTGTTCCGTAGTTTGTTAACATACCACCTAACCATCTGTGGTTAACATATGGCATTCCACAAGATTCAGCAGCTCTTTTTACAGCTTCACTAGCTTGTTTTTTAGTACCAACAAAGATCATAGTTTGACCCTCAGCAGCTGCATCTCTTACTACATTATATGTATATCTGAAATATCTTAATGTTTTTTGTAAGTCAATAATATAAATATTCTTTCTAACACCAAAAATATATTTTTTCATTTTTGGATTCCATCTTCTTGTTTGGTGTCCAAAGTGTACACCACATTCTAATAGGTCTTTCATAGTAACCATAGTTAATTCTCCTAAGTTTTTATTTTTTTCAATTGGGTTTAGCCTCTGTGCCCCTTAGTATCTGCATTGATACAACCCATTTTAGGATTGACACATGTGAGGTTTCTAATCATAATTATTTTATAAATCAAGATAAGAACGCGAATTTTACCTAATATAACTTTAATTTAAGTTTAAGCAATTATAAAGAGACAAAATCTCTTTTATTATTTAAAACTTTTATTAAATATCTTCTTGTCTCTTTATATGGCAACTCATTTACTAACTTTTTGTATACTTGTGAAGCACTACTTTTATTTATAATATCTTTAGCTTTTACTCTACTTGAACTAAATGTTTTTAAAACATTTCCACTTCCTGTATTATAAGCACTTATTACGCAATACTCTTTTGAAATAGGATTGTATAAACCTTTTAAATATCTTTCATTTAATATTTTTAAATATATAGTTCCTAATTTTATATTATTGTTTGCATTAAATAAATACTCTTTGCTTGGAGTATGAGTTTTATTTGTTAAATATTTATAAGAGTCTTTTCCAGCAGTACTAGGAACAACTTGCATTAATCCAATAGCTCCTGCATTACTTATTGCAAACTGATTAAAGTTACTTTCTGTTTTGATAATTGCATAAATCAAATTCTTACTTATCTTATATTTTTTTGAATACTTTTCAACAAAAGGTTTAAATTTGGCAACTCTTATACTTGCATGGTCTTTTACCATTGGTATTTTGACATAAGCAACTTTTGTATTTTTATTATCTTTTTTTATTGTTTTATATTCTATTTTTTTAGTTAATATCTTAGCAAATCTATTTGCTCTCCAAGAGTATCTAATCTCTTTATTTTGGTCATCTTTAATTTCACCTAATAAATAAGGAGTTTTACCTAATTTTATCTTTTTTGCATTAAATAAATCTGCTGCTTGAGGATCTTCTGGTAATAATAAAGTTGTTACAATTGCATTATGTAAACTCTTCTTTGTATTATTTGTATCAAGTGTTTCAACTAAAACATATGCATTGTCAAAATCTATTAAAGCTCTACTTTTATAGTTTTGCATATATTTAACATACTCTTTCTTTTTAGGCAATTTTACATTATTTTCACCCCAATTTTCAGTTATAGCCTTAGTAAATGCAATCAAAATTTTTCTAAAGTTTTTATCTAAAGATTTTATATCTTGTTCTAAACTTTTAGGATTAGTAGCATAATTTATACTTTTTGATTTTGCAATAGATTTTAAAGCAGTTGTAGGATCTTGACTTATAGCAGCACGAGTTAAGTTATAAATATCAGAACTACTACATCCCATTAAAAAAAATATTACTATAAAAATTAAAAAAGTTTTTTTCATAAAGTTATTTTAACAAAAAAAACATAGATTATAATTGAAATATTTATTAATATTTAAACTCTATTTATTACTATTTTGATAAAATTAAACAAAAAAGGTTATATAAAATATATGAATAGTTTTGAAACCATTGTACAAATAAAAAATGAATTGGCTAAAAAAATAGTTGGTCAAGAAGAGATGATTGATGCTTTATTAATTGGATTATTAACAAATGGTCATATTCTACTTGAGGGTGTTCCAGGACTTGCAAAAACCACAACTGTAAACTCATTAGCTAAGGTAATAAATGTAGATTTTAAAAGAGTTCAATTTACACCTGATTTATTACCAAGTGATATTATTGGTGCACAAATTTATGATATGAAAACAGGTGAATTTAAAATAAAAAAAGGACCAATTTTTACAAATTTATTATTAGCAGATGAGATAAACAGAGCTCCTGCTAAAGTTCAATCAGCCCTACTTGAAGTTATGCAAGAAAGACAAGTAACAATTGCTGAAAATAGTTTTAAAATAGATAAACCATTTTTAGTTCTTGCAACACAAAACCCAATTGAGCAAGAAGGGGCTTACACTCTTCCAGAAGCTCAATTGGATAGATTTATGTTTAAAATTGTTGTTTCATATAATACAAAAGAACAAGAGTATGAAATAGCTAAAATGGCTTCTAGTAATGAAAAAATTGATCTTGAAAAAATCATAACAAAAGAAGAGTTATTTAAATTAAAAGATGAAATATTAAATGTACATATTGATAAAGAGTTAGAAGAGTATATTGTTGATATTATTTGTGCAACAAGAGATCCAAAAAGTTATGGTTTAGAAGAGTTAAGTGAGCAAATAGAGTTTGGAGCAAGTCCTAGAGCAACTATTGATATGTTTAAAGCAGTTAAAGCCCAAGCATATTTAAGAGGAAATGACTATGTAAGCCCTATTGATATTGCATTGATTGTAAAAAATATTTTAAGGCATAGAATTATTTTAAGTTATGAGGCTCAAGCACAAGATATAAATGTTGATGATGTAATTGATAAAATAGTAGAGAAAATAAATATTCCATAATGAATCCAAAAATAAAAAAGATTTTAATAAAAAGCAAAAAAGAGGTTTTTAGTGAAGTTGTTGGAAATAATAGCTCAAAGCTAAAGGGTGAAGGCTACGATTTTTTAGAACTTAAAGAGTATGAATATGGAGAAGACGTAAAAAATATTGATTGGGTTATTAGTGCAAAACTTCAAAAGCCATATGTAAAAGTTTTCCATGCACAAAAAGAGTTAAATATAAACCTAGTTGCCTTATTAAATGGAAGTGTACATTTTGGTACGGATAAATTCAAACAAGAATTAATATGTGAGATTTGCTCTATTTTAGCTTTTAGTGCAATAAAACAAGGTGATGCTTTTAGTTCATATATTGCAAATGAAACTCTAACTTTTTGTACTAAAAAAAGTAAAAGAACTTTTAGTGTAAATAAAATGACTGAAAATATTTTTGAATACAAAAGTGTAAATAAAAAGCTAAATTATAAGAATATAACAAACTCTATTTTTTCACAAATAAAAAGGCGTTCTCTTATATTTTTAATAGGTGACTTTTTTAATGTAGAAAGTTTGGATTTAAAACTATTAAGCAAAAAACATGAAATTGTAGTAATAATAGTAAGAGATAGATTTGAAGAAAACTTGACAACTTTAGGAAATATAAATTTAAAAGATTTGGAAAATGGCTTTGAGTACAATGGAGTTGTAAATACTCAAGCTCTTAAAGATTATAAAGAACAGATTAAAAAAAACGATCACATTTTATATGAACATTTAAGAAAGTGCAATGCAAACTTTATAAAAATATATACAGATGAAAATCCCATTTCAAAACTAGTAAGGTTAATGAAATAATGAATGAACTAAAAATAAATGACATAAAAGGCTTAGTTTCTATTTTAGACTACTCTTATTTTATATATATTTTTTTAATTGTTGCAACTGTTTTAATTATAATAATTATACTTTTACAGCTAATTAGGATATTTTACAAAAGAAAAAAAAGTGATGAGCAAATAGCATATGAAATATTAGAGAAACTAGATTTAAATAATACAAAAGATGCAGCTTATAAAATTACAAAATATGGAAGAGTTGCATCAACGGATAATAGATCAAAAAGATTATTTTTCCAACTAGAAGAAAAATTAGAAAAATATAAATACAAAAAAGAAGTAGCTAAATTTGATGAAGATATTATTAATGAATATAAAAGATTTGTGGATGCAATAGATGTATAATTTTAGTTTTGAGTACCCTTATTTATTTTTACTTTTAATACCATTTTTATTCTGCTTTATTTATTGTAAAGCAAAAGAGTCAAGTTATTTTATGCCACATCTTAATTTACTTAATGAAAGTACTAAAAAAAGTACATTATTAATAAATTTACTAAAATATCTAACTGTAATACTTGCAATAACAGCTTTAGCTTCTCCTGTTAAAATTAAAAATACTCAGTTTATTAATAGTGATGGAATTGATATTGTATTAAATCTTGATACAAGTGACTCAATGAAACAAAGAGGTTTTAATAAATTTGATTTACAAGAAAATAGATTTGATGTAGTAAAAGAGCTTGCAAGTGATTTTATTGATAAAAGAATAAATGATAATATAGCTCTTGTTGTATTTGGAAACAGTTCACTTATTGCTTCAACTTTAAGTTTTGATAAACAAGCACAAAAGGAGATTTTAAACTATTTAGATATAGGAATTGTTGGTCCAAGAACAGCATTAATTGACTCTTTGGCAAGTAGTGTAAAGATATTAAAAAACTCAAAATCAAAAAGTAAAATCATAATTTTACTTAGTGATGGTGAAGATACTTCAAGCCAAATACCTTTTAACATAGTATTAAAACTTCTTAAAAAATATAATATAAAAGTTTATACTATTGCAATTCAAAGTCAAAATAGATATATATTAAATAAAATTGCAAAAGAGACTAATGGTAAATATTTCAATGCAAATAGCAAAGAAGATTTACAAAATGTTTATAAACAAATCAATGAACTAGAAAAAAGTAAACTCAAAAAGAATAAAGTTGTATTAAAAGAGTATTACTACTTTTATCCTTTGTTTATAGCTACCATTATATTAATTTTGTTAATATACTTAAAAAATAAAGAATAAGGGGTTAAAGTATGCTAGAAAGTAAAAGTGAAGAGTTAAAAAAAGCCTTAGAAAAAAGCATGTCAAAAGAGAATATTCAAGAAAAATTAATGGAAGAAAAGTTAAAACAAGACCAATTAAACCAACAAGAAAAACAAAAACAAAAAAGAATTTTTTATATATTAATTACTATTTTTACATTAATAATTATTAGCTTAAGTGCATACTTATTAAATACAAATGAGAATAGTCAAATTGCTAAAGAAGATACAAATAAAAAACCACAAAAAGAAGTTACAAAAAATATAAATAGCACTAAACAGATAAAAGATATTCAAAAAGACACTACTAAGCCAATTATTAAAGAAAAAATTATTACAAAAGAGGTAATAGTTGAAAAAAAAGTGCCTTTATCAAATGAGAATTTTAAAGAGTTCTTTAATACAAAAAAGTTTAATCTTGCAAAGTGCTACAACTATAAAACTTTTGAATATATGCCAACAACAGCTTGTAAAGAGAACCTATCAACATTTTTAGCAAAAAATAAAAAAGCTATACGATTAGAAGTAATTGGCGTTATTTCAAAAGATGATATTAAAGAAGCATCAAAACTATCAAAAGATGAAAAAATTCAAGAGTATATTCTAAGAGGTGTAGCAAGAGATAGAGTTGTTGAAGCCTCATGGTTAATAAAAGAAATAAATGAAGATAAAAATATTGTAATAACTCCTGTGAATTATTATATAAAATCTAAAGAAAACAATAAAGGTATAGTACTTAGAGCATATTATTAAATATGCTTAAGTACTTCATCTTTATCTACTAAAGGAAGCTTCTTATCATAAATTATTTGATAGGGCTCATCCCCTTTTCCAAGTATTAATAAAACAGAATTTTTGTTCTGTTTTGCTAAATCAATACCTTTTTTAATAGCTTCTTTTCTATTTACTTCAATAGTCAAATTATCTTTATTAGGTATTGCTTTACAAATATCTTCAATAATTAAATCTGGATCTTCAAATCTTGGATTATCTGATGTTACAATTATATGTTTTGCAAAATTTGCTGCAAGTTTTCCCATAAGAGGTCTTTTCTCTTTATCTCTGTCTCCACCTGCACCAAATACTGTTATAATATCTTTATGATTAAAACTTTCATAAACTTCTTTCATACCATCAGGAGTATGGGCAAAATCAATTATAATAAGAGGATCAACACTTACAATCTCCATTCTTCCACTAACTCCTGCAAAATTCTCAACAGCTTCACAAATCTCATCTAATGTTTTATTTGTAGTTAAATGTACACTTGCAATTGCTGCCATTAGATTATAAATATTAAAAATACCCATCATAGATGATGAGAAAGCGTTCATTTTTTCAATATTTGAAAACATTACATGCATTCCATTTTTAAAAGAATATGCTGTAACTTTATAAGTTGAAGGATTTTCTAAAGAGTATGTATATGCATTTTTAGTATTAAACTTAACAACTTTGTCATCTTTATTAATAAGTTTTTTACTATCATCATTGAAAAATGAATTTTTTACATTTATGTATTCTTCTATTGTTTTATGATAATCCAAATGATCTCTTGTTATATTTGTATGAACTTTTAATTCAAAATCAATTCCCTCTACTCTTTTTTGTTCAATTGCATGGGAACTTACTTCTGTTACAAAGAAATCACATTTATTATCTATTGCTTTTTGTATGTGTGCAAAATTTGCAAGTTGTACAGGAGTAGTTAAAGTATAATCTTCGACTTTTTCATCATTTATAAAAAAACCTCTTGTACCTTGAAGTGCAACTTTATATCCTAAGTCTAAAAGTATTGAATAAATTGCAGCAGCTGTTGTTGTTTTTCCATTTGTTCCTGTTATTCCAATAATTTTTATTGAAGAAAAATCAACATAATCTTTTAAGTTTGTTGAGGGAATTAAATCAACACAATTATTTGCTTTTGCATCATCGCAAAACTTTTCATTTTGTGATGAATAAACAAAAGCAACTTCACTATTTGCTTCTTTTGAATTATCTGTAAATTTTTTATTATTTATGGTTATTAGCAATTTTTTTCTCTTCTAATTTTTTATATAGCTCTTCAATCTCTTTATCATAAGTAAAATACTCATTAAAACCATCCAAATAGCTATAAGCAGTAGTATTAAATCCATTGTCAATTAATTTTGAAACAAAATCAAAAAAATCTTCTTTTGATTCTATTGCTACTTTTGTAGAAAACATTATATCTTCAAAAGCCACTCTAAAAGATCCCCTAGAATCTACTAATTTTTTAAAATCATCATATTTTATTGCATCAAGGGAATCAACACCTGTTTCAGTGATATCTTTTAACATTTCCATCATTTTATCAATATCACCATCATAAGCATTTACAACCTCTTCTACATAAGAGATTGCAGCTTCCATATCTTCTAAAGATGCAGCAGAAAAATAGTCATATAAAGTTAATGCTTTTTGCTCATCTTCACTAGCAATATCACAAAAAATAGCATAGACTTTATACTCCCTTTTTAAAGGGAATAAAGATGAAAGTTGAGAATATAAAAAAAGAGCTTTATCATACTCTTTATTCAAAAAATATGAATTTGCTTCATTTAATAATCTTTTCTCATTTATCATTAAAGTTCCTCTAAACTATTTTCCATACCTTGTGGTACGTTTATAATCTCTAATTCTGGATGTATTGCTGCTTTTAACTCTTTTTCAACAACATACTTTAAAGTACTACCACTTGCACTACATCCAACACATGCACCTTGTAGTTGCACAAATACTTTTCCATTTTTAATATCAATCAATGATATAGCTCCTCCATCTTGTGCTAACATAGGAGCTACTTTATTTTCAATTATTGTACTAACTGGAAGTTTCAAATCTTCATCTGAAAATGGCATCATATTAAGTTTACCTCTTCTTTTTTTTATTTACTAAAAATACTGCAATAGCAATAACTACAAGAATTACTCCTACTGTTTTAAATACAAAAGATAGTGTTACTGGATCTTCTAACATTAAGCTAATACACTTTCACATCTTTTACATAAAGTATCTTCATTCTCTGATTTAAATTTCCAACATCTTGGACATTTCTCATCATTTACTTTACAAACTTCAAATTTGCATGAATCAATCTCAAAAGATACTAATACTTCACTATCTAAATTTTGAGTAACACAACTTACTAAAAATAAATCTTCTGCTTCAACAGTTGGTAAAGCTAAAATATCTTTAGAGTTTGTAACTATTGCTAATTCTAGCGTAGATTTAATTATTTTTTCTTTTTTAAGTGTATCAATAGCTTCTGAAAATTTTTCTTTAGCTTTTAACAAAAATTCTTCATTAAGATTACTTTCAATTTCAGGTAATTTTTCATCTTCTAAATCAAAAATATCTTGGGCATCACCTTTTATAAATGCTGGTGCATACTCTAATAATTCATCCATTGTATATGTTAAAATACAAGATAAAGTAGTAATAAGTTTTTTAGTAATTAAAGCCATTGCACTTTGTGAGCTTCTTCTATGTATAGCATCTTTATCATCACAATATAATCTATCTTTACAAACATCTAAATAAATACCAGATAAATCTACTACTAAAAAGTTATTTAACTTATTTAATCCTTTTGAAAACTCGTAAATAGCAAATGAATCTTCTATTTCTGTAAATACTTTTTTAGCTTTTGCTAAAATCCATTTATCAAGTTCAGTCATTTTATCAAGAGATACAATTTCATCTAAATCATCAATATTTGCAAGTAAAAATCTTGAAGTATTTCTTATTTTTCTATACATCTCTGCATTTTGCTTTAAGATATTATCAGAGATTTTTAAATCACTTTGATAATCACTCATTGCAACCCACATTCTCAAGATTTCACTTCCATATTGTTTCATAACCTTATCAGGAGCAACAACATTTCCTTTTGACTTAGACATTTTTTCACCTTTTTCATCAACAGTGAAACCATGTGTCAAAATAGATTTATAAGGAGCAATTTCATTTGATGCTAAAGTAGTTAAAAGTGAAGACTGGAACCAACCTCTATGTTGATCACTTCCTTCTAAATACATATCAGCAGGAAATGTTCCAGCATCATAATTTCTACTTCTTAATACCGCATTTTGAGTAGAACCACTATCAAACCAAACATCTAAAATATCCATAGTTTTTTCTAAATCATCTGGATTTAGTCCACTACCTGGATATAATAACTCTTCAATTGATAAATCATACCAAGCATCACAACCTTTTTGTTCAAAAATCATCGCAGTATAATTTAATACTTTTTCATCAAAGATAATCTCATCAGTTTTTTTATTTCTAAAAAATGCAATTGGAACACCCCAATCTCTTTGTCTTGAGATACACCAATCAGGTCTTCCCTCTATCATAGATTTTAATCTATTTCTTCCCCACTCTGGATAGAATGTAAGATCTTCAACTACTTTAAGTGCATTTTCTCTTAAAGTTTTATTCTCTTTTCCATACTCATCATCAATTGAAATAAACCACTGTTTTGTTGCTCTAAAGATAATTGGTTTATGAGTTCTCCAACAATGCGGATATGAGTGTCTTATATCAATTCTACTTAATAAAGCCTCACCTAATTCTTCTAAAATCAACTCATTTGCTTTAAATACATGAACACCTAGATATTTATCTGTATCTTTAAAAAGTTTTTCTCTTACAATTGTTTCATCATATTTACCATAAGCATCAACTGGCATTAATACTTCAAGACCATATTTTAATCCAACTTTATAGTCATCTTCACCATGCCCAGGAGCTGTATGAACAGCACCTGTACCAGCATCCATTTCAACATGATCTGCTAAAATAACCTTTGAAGTTCTTCCATTTAAAGGGTTAATTGCATTTGTATTTTCAAGCTCTTTTGGGCAAACATCTTTTACAATCTCACCTTTAATTACCTCATTTTCTACTAAAGTGTTATAAAGTTTTTTTGCAACAATAAACTTGTCACTTGTTATTACATACTCTTCTTCACCATTTAGTGCAATTCCTGTATTTGAAGGAATTGTCCAAGGAGTAGTTGTCCATATAACTAAACTTGCATCTAGTGTTTCATGTTTAAAAGCAACATATATTGATGGTGAAGTTTTATCTTCATATTCAACTTCTGCTTCAGCTAGTGCAGTTTGTGCGGCCCATGACCAATAAACTGGCTTACTTCTTTGAACTAATAAACCTTGTTTTGCAATTGCACAAAGTTCTCTATAAATATTAGCTTCAAATTTAAAATCCATCGTCAAATAAGGATTATCCCAATCTCCAAGAACACCAAGTTTTTTAAATTCATCTCTTTGAATATCTACAAATCTTGAAGCATGTTCTCTGCAAAGCTCTCTAATTTTTGATTTTGGTAACTCTTTTTTCTTTGTATTACCTATTTTTTCTTCTACTTTTTGCTCAATTGGTAAACCATGACAATCCCAACCTGGAACATATCTAACTGACTTACCATTAAAATAATGATACTTAACAATAATATCTTTTAATACTTTATTTAATGCATGACCTATATGAATATGCCCATTTGCATAGGGTGGTCCATCATGTAGAGTAAAGCTAGGTCTGCCTTCTCTATTTTTTTTCATTCTGTCATAAACTTTTTTTTCATCCCAAGCCTTATATTTTTTAGGCTCATTTTGCGGTAAACTTCCTCTCATAGGAAACTTTGTTTTTGGAAGCAATAAACTCTCTTTATAATCCATATCTGTACTACCTTCAATATATTTAAGTATTTGTTCTTATTTATTAAATTGTAGATTATATCTAAGATTTAGTAAAAGTAGATTTAACTAACAAAGTTTTAAGGTTTTATAAATATAAAATAATAGTTATTTTTTTTATTAGATTTTTATTATTTAGCTAAAATGTAATTTTTTTGTTTACTTACCATAGAAGTAACCATTAAAAATAAAAATGTACAATTATTGTACATTACATATAGAATATTTTCTGTTATAATGTTACGAAAGAGGATATATTATATTAATTATGTACAGTTTTTTTTATTTTTATACCAAAAATGATTTAAATATGATAGTATCCTTTATATTTTAAAAACTTGATGGGGATTATTAATATGAACGAGAAACATTATGAAGTAGTTATTGTCGGTGGAGGTATTTCTGGTGCGGCGTTATTTTATGAGCTAGCCAAATATACAAATACAAAAAGTGTTTGTATGTTAGAAAAATATGAAGATTTAGCTACTTTAAACACAAAAGGTACAAGTAACTCACAAACAATTCATGTGGGTGATATAGAAACAAATTATACATTAGAAAAAGCAAAAATTACAAAAAGAACTGCAAAAATGATTGAGAAGTTTTGTCTTCAATATAATTTGCAAGATAAAATAATGTTCAAACATCAAAAAATGGCTTTAGGTGTTGGAGAAAAAGAAGTAGAATTTATAAAAAATAGATATGAAGAGTTCAAGACAGTTTTCCCTTATTTAGAGCTTTGGGACAAAGAAGACTTGAAAAAACTTGAGCCAAAATTAGTCTACTTAGAAAATGGGCAAGAAAGACCTGAACCAATTTTAGCAATGGGTGCAAAAGATGAATATACAACTGTTGAATATGGACAAATGACAAAAGAGCTTGCAAAAGCAGCTCAAGCATGTGAAGATGTTAGAACAGATATATTTTATAATTCAGAAGTAGATGAAATAGAGCAACTTGGAGAATTGTATAAAATTACAACAAAATCAGGAACTGTTTTTACTGCTGATTTTGTTGTGGTAAATGCTGGTGCACACTCATTATATTTAGCACACAAAATGGGTTATGGAAAACATATGGGTTGCTTACCAATGGCTGGAAGTTTTTATATGACTAATGAAGAGTTTTTAAATGGTAAAGTATACATGGTACAAAATGATAAACTTCCATTTGCCGCACTTCATGGTGATCCAGATATTTTAGCAGATGGAAAAACAAGATTTGGTCCAACTGCACTTATGCTTCCAAAATTAGAAAGATACAAGCCAGGTACTTACTTAGACTTCTTTAAAACTTTAAACTTAGATGGAAATATTATTAAGATATTTTGGGACTTATTAAAAGATAGTGAAATAAGAAATTATGTATTAAGAAACTTCTTATTTGAAGTTCCAGGATTAAATAAAAAACTTTTTGTAAAAGATGCTAGAAAAATTGTTCCATCATTACAAGAAAAAGATATAGAGTATGCAAAAGGCTTTGGAGGAATTAGACCTCAAGTTCTAAATAAAGAACAACAAAGATTAATGCTTGGTGAGGCTTCAATTAATACAGGTAAAGGAATTATATTTAATATGACTCCAAGTCCAGGTGCTACATCTTGTTTAGGAAATGCAAAAAGAGATATTCATACAATTACTGAATATTTAAATTTAGAGTTTGATGAAAAACAATTTTTAGCAGATTTAACAGAAGATGAATAGACTACATTATATATAGTATGATTTTCATACTATATATATTCTCCACTACACTTATTAACTTTTCATTTAAAATATACTAATATTGTTTTAGTATTTGCAAAAGGAAAAAAATGTTTGATAATATATTTAATGAAAAAATAATGCAAGAGTTACAACAGCAATTAAGAGAAAATAAAAAAACTATTACTTGTGCGGAGAGTTGTACAGGTGGATTAATTGCTTCTATGATAACAGAACTTTCAGGTTCATCTGATATATTCAATGGATCAATAGTATCTTACTCCAATGAAATAAAAAATAAAAAATTAAATGTAAAAAAAGAAAATTTGGAAAAGTTTGGTGCAGTAAGTATACAAGTTGTTGAAGATATGCTTGAGGGATCAATAAATATGTTTGATGCAGATTACTCACTTGCTACAAGTGGAATAGCTGGACCAACAGGTGCTACAAAAAATAAACCTGTAGGTACTGTAGTAATAGGTGTGAAAGCTAAAAGTGGTGATAAAATCGTTGATGTATATCATTTTGATGGTAACCGAAAAGAAGTGCAAATACAAGCGGCAAAAACAAGTTTTAAAATTTTTTTAGAATTTTTTCAAAAAACCCTTGACAAATAAAAATTTTTTTTATATAATTCCACTCCATTTTAAGAAAGACGACCCGTTAGCTCAGCTGGTAGAGCATCTCCCTTTTAAGGAGGTGGCCGAAGGTTCGAATCCTTCACGGGTCACCATTGTAAAGAATATTGTAACTTATATCTATATTTTATACTATTCATTACTTATTTTATTTTGTTGGCCCCTTCATCTAGCGGTTAGGATTCATGGTTTTCATCCATGCCACAGGAGTTCAAGTCTCCTAGGGGTCACCATTTTATTAGGTCGATTAGCTCAGTTGGTAGAGCGCTACCCTTACAAGGTAGATGTCATAAGTTCGAGTCTTATATCGACCACCATTTTTTTAGTTGTGCGGTTGTAGTTTAGTTGGTTAGAATGCCTGCCTGTCACGCAGGAGGTCGCGAGTTCGAGTCTCGTCAACCGCGCCACTTATTATTGTTTATTGACCCGTTAGCTCAGCTGGTAGAGCATCTCCCTTTTAAGGAGGTGGCCGAAGGTTCGAATCCTTCACGGGTCACCATTGTAAAGAATATTGTAACTTATATCTATATTTTATACTATTCATTACTTATTTTATTTTGTTGGCCCCTTCATCTAGCGGTTAGGATTCATGGTTTTCATCCATGCCACAGGAGTTCAAGTCTCCTAGGGGTCACCATTTTATTAGGTCGATTAGCTCAGTTGGTAGAGCGCTACCCTTACAAGGTAGATGTCATAAGTTCGAGTCTTATATCGACCACCATTTTTTTAGTTGTGCGGTTGTAGTTTAGTTGGTTAGAATGCCTGCCTGTCACGCAGGAGGTCGCGAGTTCGAGTCTCGTCAACCGCGCCACTTATTATTGTTTATTGACCCGTTAGCTCAGCTGGTAGAGCATCTCCCTTTTAAGGAGGTGGCCGAAGGTTCGAATCCTTCACGGGTCACCACTATTAGACAATAATGAAAAGTGAATTGCTTTATTCATTATTCAATATTATCTATATACTTTTTCATATTTTATTGGCCCCTTCATCTAGCGGTTAGGATTCATGGTTTTCATCCATGCCACAGGAGTTCAAGTCTCCTAGGGGTCACCAATCAAAATTTTTTAGGTCGATTAGCTCAGTTGGTAGAGCGCTACCCTTACAAGGTAGATGTCATAAGTTCGAGTCTTATATCGACCACCATTTTTTTAGTTGTGCGGTTGTAGTTTAGTTGGTTAGAATGCCTGCCTGTCACGCAGGAGGTCGCGAGTTCGAGTCTCGTCAACCGCGCCACTTAGAAACATATACTTTATTTTTCTCAATCTTTTTTCCTAATAATACTTTTTTTAATAAAAAATAAGCTACCATCTATATACATAAGCTTTACATGTAAGGATTGTAATTTGATTAGAGCAAAATCTCTTTATCAATTAATAGTTTATAGTATATTATTTATTATTATATTGATCTCATTTTTTACACTAACTATTATAGATAACACTTTTAATGAATTTCAAGCGAAAATAAAAATCATAAAAGAAAACTATACAACTAAACAAAAAGATTTAATTAGACAAGATATAGCCAATACTATGAAGTTTATTAAGTTTTATCATGAAAAATATGAAAATATAAAAACCCAAGAAGAAATAAAAAAAGATATTATAATTGCAATTGATAAAATGAAAAATCAAAATGATGTAAATGATTATACTTTTATTTATGATTTTAGTGGAAAATCAATATACTATCCTGTAGGTAAACCAGGAAAAAATTTATACGAGTTTACTGATAAAAATGGAACCAAAGTTATAAAAGAATTAATCAAAATTTCAAAAAGAGCAAATGGTGGCTTTGTAGAATATCTTTGGTATAAGCCTCAATTAAAAAAAGAAGTAAATAAGATATCTTTTGCTATGTCATATAAACCTTGGAATTGGACAATAGGAAAAGGTGTATATTTAGATAAAATAAAAAAACTTGTAAAAGAAAAAGAAAGAGAGTATGACCAAAAAATATCTAATTCAACTTTGCAAATAACTTCACTTACTATCATGCTAGTTTTATACTCAATATTTATTTATAAAAATGCAACAATTATTATTGCAAAAGAAGTAAGAGAAATAGGAAAATACTTTAAAAAATCACAAACTGATGAAAAACCAATTAATCAAGACAAAATATCATTTTCAGAATTTAGAACTATTGTAAATTATGCAAATGAAACTTTGACAAGCATAAAATACAAAAAACATTTATTAGAAGATATAAATAAAAATCTTGAATCAAAAGTTGAAGAAAAAACAAAAGAGTTAACAAACTTAATAGAATCACAAAAACAATTTTTAAAAAACTCTGTACATGAGATAAATACACCTTTAGCAATTATTCAAACAAATATTGATTTATTAAAAAGGAATATACCTGATAATTCATATGTTACAAATATTGAATCAGGAGCTAAAATAATACAATATATATACGACGATTTATCTTTTATGATAAAAAAAGATAGAGTTGAATATAAAAAAACTTATTTAAACTTTTCAGAAGTTTTAGAAGCAAGACTTAATTTTTTTGAAGAGATTGCAAAATCAAACTCTTTATTTTTTATTACTAATATTGAAAAAGATATATATATAAAATTTAACAAAACTGAGCTTCAAAGAATAATAGATAATAATTTATCTAATGCAATAAAATATTCATATGCAAAATCTCCTATATATATAAAACTAATGTATATAGATGATATTCATATAGAGTTTGAAGTGAAAACTTCTTCTGAAAAAATAGATAATAATAACAAAATTTTCAATGATTTTTATAGAGAGAACAATGCACGTGGTGGGTTTGGACTTGGATTAAGGATTGTAAAAGAGATATGTGATAAAAACTTTGTTACAATCAAGTTAGATTCAAATGAACAAGAGACAAAATTTACATATAGGTTTAAAATAAATGAAAATACTACTTCTTGAAGATGAATTAATGTTAAATAATGCAATAAGTGAATATCTTAAAGATATTGGACACATGGTTGAAAGTTTTACTGATGGACAACAAGTTATTGAAAATGTAAATTCATCATATGATTTACTAATTTTAGATATAAATGTTCCTAAAAAAGATGGCTTTGAAATACTTCAAGAGTTAAATCAAAAAAAAACATATGTTCCAACAATCTTTATTAGTGCCTTAGTAGATATTGAAGACATTACAAAAGCATATAACCTTGGGTGCAGAGAATATCTTAAAAAACCTTTTCATTTAGGTGAACTTGGTATAAAAATAAATCAAATACTTAAAAAAGATCAAAAAAATACTTCTCATATAAGATTTAGTGAACACTACTCTTACTCAAAAGATACACAAACCTTATACTTTAATGGAGAACCACAAACTTTAACAAAAAAACAATCAGAAATAATTCATATATTAGCACTAAATATTAATATGATTGTTGACTTTGAAAGATTTAGAATTGATATTTGGGATGGAGAGAATATTGACAATCCTACTATTAGAGCAGAAATTTCTAGGTTAAAAAAAGCTTTAAAAGAAGACTTTATTAAAAATATTCGAGGTTTAGGATATAAAATAGACAGATTTTATTCTGTATAAAGCTACCATAAAATGGTCTTTTTAGACCATTCTTCAAAAAATAAAATACATTTTTTTTACATTTTATATTAATTGCTACCCTTTTGCTATATATAGCTATTATACTTTCAAGGTTGGATGACTAAACAATTTATTTGTTAGTATAAACTTTATGAAGGAGAGAATATGAGTCCAGAAAAAGCTCAAGCTTATTGGAAAGAAAACATTACTACTATTTTAAAACTATTAGTAGTTTGGTTTGTCGTTTCTTTTGGTTGTGGAATCATTTTTATTAATGAACTTAATACGATAGAAATAAGTGGTATTAAGCTAGGATTTTGGTTTGCACAACAAGGTGCGATATATGTATTTGTTATTTTAATTTTTGTTTATGTAAGAGCGATGACAAAAATTGATGAGAAATATGGCGTAAATGAGTAGGAGATAAGAATATGGAATTACAATCGTTAATTTACCTATTTGTAGGTATATCTTTTGCTATTTACATTGGTATTGCACTATGGGCAAAAGCGGGTTCAACTAAAGACTTTTATGTTGCTGGTGGAGGGGTTCACCCAGTAGCAAATGGTATGGCAACAGCAGCAGATTGGATGAGTGCTGCTTCATTTATTTCAATGGCAGGTATTATTGCATTTATTGGTAGTGATGCAAGTGCTTACTTAATGGGATGGACAGGTGGATATGTTCTACTTGCAATGCTTTTAGCTCCATACTTAAGAAAATTTGGAAAGTTTACAGTTCCTGATTTTGTTGGAGATAGATATTACTCTGATGTTGCAAGAACAGTTGCAGTTATTGCAGTAATATTTGTTTCTTTCACATACGTTGCTGGTCAAATGAGAGGGGTTGGTATCGTATTTTCAAGATTTTTACAAGTAGATGTAAACACAGGTGTTATAATCGGTATGGTTATTGTATTCTTCTATTCAGTACTTGGTGGTATGAAAGGTATTACTTATACACAAGTTGCACAATATGTAGTAATGATTTTTGCATATACTATTCCTGCAATATTTCTTTCACTACAAGTAACTGATACATTTTTACCTCAATTAGGTATTTTTGGACAAACAACTTTTGCATTTGACAATGGAGTTAGAGTTATTCCAGAGGGAACATATTTACTTCATGCTTTAGATAGTGCAATAACTGACTTAGGATTTACAGCTTATACAGAGCCAGGTAACTTATGGAATATGTTTATGCTAACAACTGCTTTAATGTTAGGTACAGCAGGACTTCCTCACGTTATTGTAAGATTCTTTACAGTTCCAACTGTAAAAGATGCTAGAGTATCTGCTGGATGGGCTTTAGTATTTATTGCAATTATGTATACATCAGCATCAGCTGTTGCTGCATTTGCAAGAGTAAACTTAATCAAAAATGTACAAAATGTTGATTATAAAGCTTTTGTTAATGGTGAATTATCACATGCAGATGGTAGTAAAAATGATGGTAATTGGTTTAGAACTTGGGAGCAAGGTGGATTAATTGCTTGGACAGATAGAAATGGCGATGGAAAAATCCAATACGCAAGTGGTGCAGCTTTTGATGGTAAACCTCAATTTGTAGAAGATGAAAGATCAGAAGTTGGTAATAGAGTTACAACTAATGGTAAAGGTGCACCAACTCAAGAAGAGTTAGCAAAAAATAATGGTTTACACAATGAACTTTATGTTGATAGAGATATTATGGTTCTTGCAAATCCTGAAATTGCCAATTTACCAAATTGGGTAATTGCATTTATCGCAGCTGGTGGTCTTGCAGCAGCATTGTCAACAGCAGCTGGTTTATTACTAGTAATTGCTTCAGCAATTTCTCACGACTTACTAGGACAAGTAATATTTAAAGATAAAGAAACAGGAAAATCTAAACTTACAGAAAAATCTGAGTTAATGTGGGCTAGAATTTCTGCAATTGCTGCTATTTGTGTCGCTGGGTATTTGGGTATAAATCCTCCAGGATTTGTTGCACAAGTTGTTGCATTTGCATTTGGTTTAGCAGCTGCAGCATTTTTCCCAACAATTATTCTTGGAATATTTGATAAAAGAATGAATAAAGAAGGTGCTATTGCTGGTATATTAACTGGTTTAATCTTTACTTTTGGATATATTATTTACTTTGTATTCCTAGGTGGAGATAAAGCAGACTATTTCTTAGGAATAGCTCCAACAGGTATTGGTACAGTAGGTACTGTGTTACACTTAATAGTAGCATTTATTGTGTCAAGAATGACACCTGAACCACCTGCACATGTGCAAGAGATTGTAGAAAACATCAGAATTCCATCAGGAGCTGGTGAAGCGCATGATCACTAAACTACTAAAAAGTCGGTATTAACCGGCTTTTTATAGTATTTTTTAATGCTATTTACTTATATATTATAATATATAAAATCAGCATTAAAAAGTGCTATATAAAGGATAAAAGATGAGTCTTCGCGACCAACAAGCATTTTTATCAAAAATTCATCCATTTGAAGTATTAAGTGAACAACAAATGGATATTTGTATAAATAGTATGGATATAGCTTACTATCCTAAAGACACAACTTTGATTAATCCTGAAAATATTCCAAACTACTTTTTTATCATTATAAAAGGATCTGTTCATGAATACAAAGATGAACAACTTGTTATGGATTATCACCATGAAGACTCTTTTGATGCAAACTCACTTATATATTCAAGCACTAAAAGTACTTTCAAAGTTCAAGAAGATTTAATATGTTATGAGCTTGAAAGAAATACATTTTTAAAACTTATTGAAGAAAATAGTGAATTTAAAAATTTTTTCTTAAACAATTTAGTAAACAAAATTCAAACACTAAAAACAAAAGAATATACATCTGAATTATCTTCTTTTATGATTGCAAGAGTTGAAGATACACTAATTCATGAACCATGTATTGTTCAAGCTAAAACAACATTAACAAATGCAATTGCAAAATCAATTGAGTTTAAAACTTCAACTATAATTGTACAAAAAGAGAATGAATACGGGATAATTACAGATTCACTACTTAAAATGGAAGTTTTACTAAAAGGAAGAGATTTATCAATAAATGTTGAAGATATTGCAATATTTCCTCTACTTACAGTATCAGGTGATGATTATTTATTTGAAGCTTTAACACTATTAATAAAAAAAGGTATCAAAAGAGTTGGAGTAACAAATAGTAAAAATGAACTAATAGGAATATTAGAACAACTTGATGTACTTTCACACTTTGCTAATCATACTTTTGTTGTTGATACTCAAATAAAAAAAGCAAAAACACTCAAAGATTTAAAATCTGCTAGTAATGATTTATTGAATATTATAAAAGCCTTACAATCAAAAGGTGTAAAAGTCAATCATATATCAAATTTAATTGGTCAATTAAATATAAAAGTTTATAAAAAACTATATCAACTCATTGTTCCTAAAAATCTTCAAAATGATGCTTGTTTTATGGTTATGGGAAGTGAGGGAAGAAATGAGCAAATAATCAAAACAGATCAAGATAATGCACTTATTATTAGAAATGGTGTGGATGTTGAACAATATAGAACATATATGAATAGTATGACAAAAACTTTAATAGATTTTGGATACCCACCATGTGAGGGTAATATTATGGTTTCAAATCCTTTTTGGTGCAAAAGTGTAAAAGATTATGAAAAAGAAACAAAAAGATGGATAGAAGCACCAGATATGCAAAACTACATGGATTTAGCAATATTTTTTGACTCTTTTGCAGTTGCAGGAGATAAAGAGTTATTAATAAATCTAAAAGATTATTTATTTAATAAACTTCATGATAAAGACGTATTCTTAGCATATTTTGCAAAAGCTACTTTAACCTTTGATACTCCAACTACAGTTGCAAACTTTATGACAAAAACACACCAAATTGATATTAAAAAAACTGGTGTTTTTCCAATTGTACAAGGAGTTAGAAGTTTAGCATTAAGAGAAAGAATTAGAGAAACAACAACAGTTAAAAGAATTAAAATTTTACAAGATAAAAAAGTTATTGATAATGAATTAGCAAATGAACTAATTGAAGCTTTTGAAGTTTTAAGTACCTTAAGATTAAAATCACAATTAGAACAAAGTAATAATAAAGTAAAAATAAACAATGAGATAGATACACATAAACTTGGTAAAATTGAAAGAGATTTGCTAAAAGATAGTTTTAAAATAGTAATCGCTTTTAAAAAATTTATTATCTACTCATTTAAAATTGATAAGATTTTGTAATGATTAAAAATTTAATTAGATATTTTCAAAAAAAAGCTTTAAAAGATAAAAACTATTTATATCTTTTTGATGAACCACCAAAGGGTGAGTATATATGTCTTGATTGTGAAACAACAGGACTAAAACCCAAAAAAGATGAAATATTATCTATTGGTGCTGTATTAATAAAAGATAACAAAGTTATTTTTAGAAAGAATTTCAATATATTTGTAAAGCCCTCTTCTAATGTAAATGTAGAATCAATTAAAATACATCAAATTAGACCAATTGATTTAGAAAATGCATGTGAACCAAAAATTGCAATATTAAAACTTCTTGAGTTTATTGGCTCAAGACCAATTGTGGGATATTACATAAAGTTTGATATTGCAATGATTTCTAAATATACGAAAAAATATATTGGTATAAAACTTCCCAATGAAAGTATTGAAGTATCATCTATGTATTATAAAACAAAAAAGCGTTCAAGTGAGTATGAATTTGTAGATTTAAAATTTGATACAATCATGAAAGAGTTAAATATTCCAGAACTTGGAAAACATGATGCACTAAATGATGCGATTATGACTTCAATGATATTTTTGAAATTAAAAGATAAAACTCCAGCAAAAACTACATTTTATACTAACTAAGAAAATGTGCATTTTTACACAATATATACACTTTAGTTACAAAAAGTTACTTCTTGTTATTTACAGATTTAAATTTCACTTAAAGCCCTACTCACTTCTAGCACAAAACATAATTTATATGTATAATCACATACTAGATAGCCAATGCTATTTTAATGCTACGAAGTCCATTTTAAGGTACTTTAGATAGTTTTAGAATTAGGCTAATTAGTATAAAATTATTCACTAAACTTAGGAGGAAAGTATGAATGATGAGTTAGTTGAAAAAATAAAATCTAACCCAAAATATCAAGAACTAGTATCAAAAAGAACTGGTTTTGCACTAAAGTTAGGAATCTTAGTTTTAGTAATGTTTTATGCATATATTTTAATAATTGCATTTAATCCAAGCATTATGGGAATCAAAACAGGAGATGGTGTTATGACAATAGGTTATCCTATTGGAGCGGGAATTATTATAATTAGTTTTATCACAACTTTAATTTATGTAAGAAGAGCAAATGGCGAGTTTGAAGATTTAACAAATGAGATTAAAGAAGATGTAAAGGATGAGTTATAATGAGTAGAATTTTAATATTATTAACAACACTATTTGCAATCTCACTTTTCGCAGCAGGAGATGCAAGTTTTGAGGCAACAAAAAGGGAATTAAATATTCCAGCAATTATTATGTTTTTTGTATTTGTTATGGGTACATTAGGTATTACATATTGGGCAGCTAGAAGAACAAAATCTGCAAGTGATTTTTATACAGCAGGTGGTGGAATTAGCGGTTTTCAAAATGGTATGGCAATTGCAGGTGATTATATGTCAGCTGCTTCATTTTTAGGTATTTCTGGTCTTGTATATTTAAGTGGTTATGATGGTCTTATTTATGCAGTTGGATTTTTAGTTGGTTGGCCTGTTATTCTATTTTTAATGGCTGAAAAATTAAGAAACCTAGGTAAGTTTACCTTTGCAGATATTGCTGCTTATAGATTAAGTCAAAAAGAGATTAGAACGCTAGCTGCATTTGGTTCACTTTCAGTTGTTATTTTATATCTTATTGCTCAAATGGTAGGTTCAGGTAAACTTATACAAGTATTATTTGGCTTAGAGTATGAGTATGCAGTTGTTTTAGTTGGTGTAATGATGATTATTTATGTTACTTTTGGTGGTATGTTAGCAACTACTTGGGTTCAAATCATTAAAGCTGTATTACTTTTATCTGGTGTTTCTTTTATGGGATTTATGGTTTTAAGTCACTTTGGATTTAGTTTTGAAGCACTTGCTACTAAAGCTGTTGAAACACATACAAAAGGACAAGCTATTATGGCTCCTGGTGGATTTATAACTGATCCAATTTCAGCTATTTCACTTGGTATGGCACTTATGCTTGGTACTGCTGGGCTTCCTCATGTTCTTATGAGATTCTTTACTGTTGGAAATGCTAAAGAAGCTAGAAAATCTGTTGTATATGCTACTGGTTTTATTGGATATTTTTATCTAGTTATTGCAGTAATTGGTCTTGGAGCAATTGTATTTTTAAACTCAGATGCAGGTGCACAATACTTTGTTGATGGCAAGCTATTTGGTGGAAATAATATGGCTGCAATTCACTTATCTCATATGGTTGGTGGAAATGTATTCTTAGGATTTATTTCAGCTGTTGCTTTTGCTACTATTTTAGCAGTTGTTTCTGGTCTTACTCTAGCAGGTGCTAGTGCTATTTCTCATGATATTTATGCATCTGTTATTAACCCAAATGCAACAGAAGAGCAAGAGATTAAAATCTCTAAAAGAGCTGTTATTATTATTGGTGTTATTGGTGTTATTTTAGGTATTGCATTTGAGCAACAAAATATTGCCTTTATGGTAGGACTTGCATTTGCTATTGCTGCATCTGCAAACTTTCCAATTTTGTTTTTATCAATTTATTGGAGAAAACTTACAACAAGAGGTGCAGTTATTGGTGGATTTATTGGTTTATTAACTGCTGTTATTTTAGTTATAATAGGACCAATTGTTTGGGTAGAAATCTTAGGAAATGAAGAAGCAATCTTTCCTTATAAATACCCTGCACTATTCTCTGTATCAACAGCATTTATTGCAATTTGGTTTTTTTCAATTACTGATAATTCTCAAAGAGCAAAAGATGAACAAAAAGCTTTTGAGGCTCAAAGTATAAGAGCTGAAACTGGTTTTGGTGCTGAGGGTGCAGTTGATCATTAATAAGTTTTAATGTTACAAAGAAGCTTGAGCTTCTTTGTAACACTTTACCAAACGAAACACTTTTGAACTTAACAATAACTGTTTTATTTATTAATATTATTCTCAGTTTTCTATCATTTTTTATATGCTAATCTTTAAATAATTTTTACATAATTTAAAATAAAGAAGATAGCATGAGTATTCAAGAACAAATTAATTTTTTAAAAACAATATATCCATTTGAACAGTTAAGTAAAACTCAAATGCAAGAGTTTAGTCAAAATTTAGATATTGTATATTTCAAAAAAAATCAAATTATTCAAGAAAAAGATAAAAAGCCAGAAAATTTATATCTAATAATGAAAGGTATTGTCCAAGAAAAAAATAGTGAAGAAGTATTATCTATTTACTCTATTAATGAATTTTTTGATCCAATTTCATTAATTGAAAACTATTCAAAAAATACCTTTATTACAACAGAAGAGACTATATGCTATGCACTTCCTAGAAAAGTATTTTTAAAAATCTTACATGAAAATCAAAAGATGGAAAGTTATTTTTTTCAATCAATTTCAGAAAAATTAAATAATAATACTCTCCATGAAAAAAATAAAGAGTTAGCTAATATGATGATAGCTAAAGTAAAAGATGCAAAGGTTCATAAAGCGATAATTGTTCCTTTTAACACAACAATTTATGAAGCTGCTAAAACAATCAAAGAGCATAGAGTTCCCACTTTACTTTTAAAAGATGAAAAAGATGAGATTTATATAGTAACTGATTCTGATTTTAGACAAAAAGTAATATTAAATAGAATGGATTTTGATGATTGTGTTGGAAAGATATCTAGTTCAGGTCTTATTTATATAAATGAAAATGATTTTTTATTTGATGCTCAACTTATTATGTCAAAGCATGGTTTAAAAAGATTAGTTGTAAAAAATAATAGCAATGAAATAGTAGGAATAATTGATCAAATATCTCTTTCATCTTTTTTTGCAACCCATACTTTTTCTGTTTCAAATGAAATAGATAAAGCTCAAACTTTGGAAGAATTAAAAGATACATCAAAATCATTTTTAAAAATTATCAAATCATTAAATGCAAAAGGTGTAAAAATTGCTTTTATTACAAAACTAGTAAATCAATTAAATAAAAAGCTAATTGATAAAATATTTGAACTATTAGCACCTAAAGAATTAATAGGTAAATCAGCTCTTATTGTAATGGGAAGTGAGGGAAGAGCTGAACAAATACTTAAAACAGATCAAGATAACGCATTAATTATTGCTGATGATTGTAGCTTAGATGATAAACAAATCAATAACTTTGCAAATAAATTCACTGAAACATTAGTAGATTTTGGTTTTCCAAGATGTGAGGGAAATATAATGGTATCAAATCCTTACTGGTGTAGAAGATTTAGTGATTTTAAAGAGCTTATTTATAGTTGGGTTATGGGTAAAACTGGTGATGATTTTATGAATCTTGCAATATTTTATGATGCTATTTGTGCAAGTGGAGATAGAACTCTTCTTATTTCATTAAAAGAGTACTTATTTAAAGTTGGTTCAAATTCTCAAAGTTTTTATATGAATTTTGCAAAAATAATTACAAGTTTTGATGTTCCATTAGGTTTCTTTGATGGATTTGTATTTAACAATGAAGATGAAAAACACAAAAATGAAATAGATATAAAAAGAGGTGGCATTTTTATACTTGTTCAAAGTATTAGAACATTAAGTTTAGAAAATAGACTATTTAGAACTAACACTATAAAAAGAATTAAAGAGCTAAACAAGTTAAATGTCATAGATGATGAGTTTTCAAAAGAGTTAGAAGAAGCATTTAATTTTTTAGCAAGCGTAAAATTAAAATCAAATCTAAAAAATCTAGATGCAGGTAAAGAGATTAACAATTATGTTAATCCTGAGGATTTAAATACTATGGAAAAAGATTTATTAAAAGATAGTTTTAAAATCGTTAATAAGTTAAAGAAAAAACTAGAGTATCACTATAAGTTAAGCTATGTATAATTTAATAAAAAATCATTTTAGTAAAAAAAAGTTAAAAGATAAAAGATATCTTTATTTATTTGATAAACCAAAAGAAGATGAGTATGTTTGTTTTGATTGTGAAACAACAGGATTAAATCCAAAAATTGATGATATCATTTCTATTGGTGCAGTTATTATAAAAGATAATACAATAGTATCTAGTAAAAAATTTGTTAGATTTATTAAGCCAAAAACAAAACTACAAGAAGACTCAATTAAAATTCATTATATAAGAGAATGTGATTTAGAAAATGCTGAAAATATTGATAAAGTAATTGAAGAGTTTTTAGAATTTATAGGAAATAGAAAACTAGTTGGATATTTTTTAGAGTTTGATATTGCAATGGTTAATAAATATATTAAAGATAAAATTGGTATTAAACTTCCAAATAAAACATTGGAGGTTTCAGCTATTTATTACGACTGGAAAATAGAAACAATTCCACAAGGACATATCGACTTAAGATTTGATACTATTATGAAAGAGCTTCAAATACCAAAAATGGGTAAACATGATGCATACAATGATGCAATAATGACGGCTATGATGTTTTTAAAATTAAAAAATCAAGCAAAAATGAAAAGATATACATAATTAAGACATTACTTTTACATAAGCTTTCGATATAATTTTTCAAATTACAAGAAAGGTGTTATGTATGTTAGTTTTAATCTTAAATGCTGGGAGTTCATCTCTTAAATTTCAACTTATGAATCATGCAACTCATGATGTATTTGCTAGCGGAGTTGCTGAAAGAATTGGAGTAGATGGAAAATTAGCAATTGAGTCAAATGGAACTAAAACTAAAAAAGATGTAAATTTACCTACACATAAAGAAGCAATTGAGCTAGTTTTAGAAGCCTTAGTAACCAAACCTCATAAGGTTATTGATTCAGTAGAAAAAGACATAGATGCAATTGGGCATAGAGTCGTTCATGGTGGTGAGTATTTTTCAAAATCTGTAATAATTGATGAAAATGTAATTACAAAACTTGAAAGATTAATTCCTTTAGCTCCACTGCACAATCCTGCGCATATTATGGGTATTAAAATCTGTATGGACTTGATGAAAGGAAAGCCAAATGTAGCTGTGTTTGATACAGCATTTCATCAAACTATGGAACCTAGTACATACTTGTACGCTGTACCTTATGAAGATTATAAGAAATTTGCTTTTAGAAAATATGGTTTCCATGGAACTAGCCATCATTTTGTTTCAAAAGAGGCAAATAAGTTATTAAAAAAAGAGAACTCTAAAGTTGTAGTTTGTCATTTAGGAAATGGTTCATCAATTTGTGCAGTAAAAGATGGTAAGTCAATTGATACTTCAATGGGATTAACTCCCCTTGAGGGATTAATAATGGGCACTAGAAGTGGAGATATTGACCCAGCTGCTATCTCTTTTTTAATGGAAAAAAAGAAAATGAATGCACAAGAAGTAGTAGATTACTTAAATAAAAAGTCTGGTCTTTTAGGTGTGTCTGGAATTAGTTCTGATTTAAGAGAGATTATTGAAGCTAGTTTAAATGCAGATGAGAGAGCCATACTAGCTATTGATATGATGTGTAATAGAATCAAAAAATATATTTGCGCATATGCAGGAATGCTTGGTGGACTTGATGCAATCTGTTTTACAGCAGGTGTTGGAGAAAATGCAAGTATAATTAGAGAAAAAGTTTGTGAAAACTTAGATTTTATGGGCATCTTATTAGATAAAGAAAAAAATGAAAGAAAACAAACAGGAAAAAGAGAAGTTAATACAAATAAATCTAAAGTAAAAATTTTTGTTATACCTACAAATGAAGAGTTTGTTATTGCAAATGACACATATAATTTAGTTAAAGATTTATAAAAAATATAGACTCAGCAAAGGTAACTTTATTTTTGCTGAGAAACTTAAAGCTTTTTATAATCAAGGAATCTCACACAAAAATTATACTTTTTTGGTAACCATGTACAAAAATTATACAATCACTAATTCAATGTATATATTTTTTTTTCAAATGCTACGCTAATGCTATATTATTGCTATACTTTTCATCTATAATTTTCTATGAATCATAAATAAAGGATATATAAATGAGTCTAATAAATAGTATTAAAAATAATGCTAGAGAGAAGCTTAGAAATATCGTTCTTCCAGAGTGTGAAGATGAAAGAGTATTAAAAGCTGCACAGCAAGTTTTAGAAGATAAAACAGCAAATATTATCCTAATAGGAAATGAAGAAACTATAAAAGCAAATGCACAAAAGTGTGAAGCTAATATAGATGGTGCTAAAATAGTTGATCCTAAAAAATTTGAAAATATTGACACTTATGTTAATGAATTAGTTGAATTGAGAAAGTCAAAAGGACTAACTAAAGAAGAAGCTACACAAATTATGACAAATGAACCTAGATTTTTTGGTTGCATGATGGTAAGATTAAAAGATGCCGATGGTTTAGTAGCTGGTTCAAATTCACCTACAGCAGATGTTTTAAGAGCTGCTATTCAAGTTATTAAAACTGCACCTGGAATAAATACTGTATCTTCAACATTTATTATGGAAACAAAAGATAAAGAGTTTGGAGAGAATGGCTTGATTTTATTTGCAGACTGTGCTGTTTTACCAGATCCAAATGCTGAACAATTAGCTGATATAGCTGCAAGTACAGCTGCAACTGCTAAAAATGTTGTTGGATTAGATCCTAAAGTTGCAATGCTTTCTTTTTCTACAATGGGAAGCGCTAAACATCCACTTGTATCTAAAGTTCAAGACGCCGTTTCAATCTTGAAAGAAAGAAATGTTGATTTTAAATTTGATGGTGAGATGCAAGCAGATGCTGCAATTATACCAGCAATTGGCGCTAAAAAAGCTCCAGAAAGTAGTGTTGCGGGTAATGCAAATGTATTAGTATTTCCTGATTTACAATCTGGAAATATTGGTTATAAATTAGTACAAAGATTTGCAAAAGCAGATGCACACGGACCAATTGTTCAAGGTTTAGCAAAACCTGTAAATGACCTATCAAGAGGTTGCTCAGTTGAAGATATTGCAAATTTAGTTGCAATTACAGCAACACAAGTAGAAGATTAAAAATAACAAATAATTATATGAGGGAGATATATATATGAATGTATTTATTTTAAACGCAGGGAGTTCATCATTAAAGTATCAATTAATGAACCCAATTACAAAAGATGTATTAGCAGCTGGTATTTGTGAAAGAATTGGGATTGATGGTGTTTTAAAACATGAGTTTGGAAATGAACAAGAATTAAAAATTGATGTTTCAATGCCTACACATAAAGAGGCTATTGAACTTGTGTTAAGAACATTAACTGATGGTGAGGGTAAAGTAATTGACTCAATTAATGATATTGAAGCAATAGGACACAGAGCAGTTCATGGTGGGGAAGAGTTTGCATCGTCTGTTATGGTTACTGATAAAGTAATTGATGCAATGAAAAAACTTATTCCATTAGCTCCTTTACATAACCCTGCTAATATTATGGGTATGGAAATTTGTCAACAACTAATGCCTGGTATTCCAAATGTTGCAGTATTTGACACAGCATTTCATCAAACAATGCCAGATTATGCTTATATGTACGCTTTACCATATGATCAATATACAAAACATGGTATTAGAAAATATGGTTTTCATGGAACATCTCACTATTTTGTTTCAAATGAAGCAAGGGGAATGTTAGACAAAAAACATAATACAAGAATTATTGTATGCCACTTAGGAAATGGTTCATCTGTATCTGCTGTATTAGATGGAAAATGTATAGATACATCAATGGGTCTTACTCCTGTTCAAGGTCTTATGATGGGAACAAGAGCTGGAGATGTAGGTGCTGGTGCTATCTCATTTATGATGAGTCAAGAGGGAATGACAATAAATGAAACACTTGATTTAATGAATAAAAAATCTGGGATTTTAGGGATTTCTGGAAAATCTTCTGATTTAAGAGAAGTTCTTGATGGAATGCAAGAAGGTGACGATAAGTGTAGGTTAGCTGTTGATATGGTTGCTTATAATATTAAAAAATATGTTGGTTCATATGTTGCTGCACTTGATGGTATAGATGCATTATGCTTTACAGGTGGAATTGGGGAGAATTCTGCTTTAATAAGAGAAATAGTATGTGCTGGACTTGATGGAATGGGATTAAATATTGATCCTACTAAAAATAATAAAAGATCAAACAAAGCTAGAGATATTGCAACAAATAGTTCTGCTGCTAGAATTTTTGTTATTCCAACAAATGAAGAGTTTGTTATTGCAAATGACACATATAAAATTGTTTCTGGACTTGAAAAATAGAACAAAGATAGTTCACAAAAAAAAGCAAGGCATTTTAGCCTTGCTTTTTTTATCTACAACTATTTCTACTTCTAGTACTTCTACGATGACTAGTTGTAGTTTTTTTATTTGAATCTCTTCTATTAGTTCTATTTTTACTATCACTTTTTTTATTAACTTTTTTTAATAAAGGAACAGTAAAGCCTTCAATATCTTTTACAGGAATAGATATTTTTGTAAGTCTTTCAATATCTTTTAAATATTGACTCTCTTCATCGCAAACTAAAGATAAAGCAATACCATTATTCCCTGCTCTACCTGTTCTTCCTATTCTGTGAACATAATCTTCAGGAACATTTGGCAACTCAAAATTTACAACATGGGGTAAAAGTTCAATATCAATACCTCTTGCTGCAATATCAGTAGCTACTAAAACTCTTATTTTTTTTGATTTAAAATCACTTAGTGCACTTGTTCTTGCCCCTTGTGATTTATTTCCATGAATTGCTAATGAGGGAATATTACTTTTATTTAAAAATTCACTTAACTTATTTGCACCATGTTTTGTTCTTGTAAAAACTAAAATTTGATTCCACTTTTGAGTATGTATTAAAAAGGCTAAAAGATTTTTTTTCTTATCTTTTTGTACATAATGAACAACTTGTGAGACTTGCTCTGATAAAGCATTGCTTCTTGCAACTTCAATTAATTTAGGATTATCTAAAAATGAATTTGATAATTTTTTAATTTCAGGTGAAAAAGTAGCTGAGAAAAGAAGTGTTTGTCTTTTATTTGGGATACTTGCAACAACTTTTTTAATATCATGAATAAATCCCATATCTAACATTCTATCTGCTTCATCAAGAACTAAAAATTCAACTCTTGATAAGTCTATTGTTTTTTGTGACATGTGATCTAATAGCCTACCTGGTGTTGCAATAACAATATCAACACCTTTTCGTAAACTTGCTTTTTGTGGACTTATTCCAACTCCACCAAATATTACTGCTGTTTTCAAAGAAAGATACTTACTATAAGTTTGTATATTTTCAGAAACTTGTAAGGCTAACTCTCTTGTAGGTGCTAAAATCAATGCTTTTATATAAGATTTTTGCCCTTTATTATTGGGTTTTTGACTCATTTTTTCTAATAATGGAAGAGTAAATGCGGCTGTTTTACCAGTACCTGTTTGTGCAGCTGCTAAAACATCTTTATGATTTAGTATAACTGGTATTGATTCTTTTTGTATTGGAGTTGGGCTTGTATAGCCTTGCTCTTTTACTGCTTTTAAAATATTAGGATTTAATCCTAATTGTGAAAATGACATATGTGACCTTTGGTATTTTAGTAATTCAAGTAAATTATTCGTGTTTTATGAAGAATATATAGGTTAGTTACTATGGTTTTTGTGTATTATATCACAATTATTAAAGAAAAGATAAATATTTCAATTTTATCTCTTCTTTATCTTTTAAATTCTAATTAATAAGCTTTTAAACCATCCATAAATCTAATAGAAAAGTTTGTAATTGCTTGATTTATAACTTTGTCAATAAACTTATCAAATTTATCTTGTTTTTTCCATATAGGTGTTGAAACTTTTGATAATTTTATAAGCTCATCTTGTGCAAAAGATAGTGTAGCTACCTCATCAACTAATTTAACTTCTTTAGCTTGTCTTGCAGTAAAAATATGTGCATCAGCAAACTCTTTATGATTTACTTTTTTAAGTTTTCTTGCACTACTTACATCTGTTATAAACATATCATATGTATCATCTATAACTTTTTCTAACTCTGCTTTTTCAAAGTTTTCCCATGCTCTTGTAGGCGTTCCAGCTTCTTTGTATTTTCCAATTTTAACAGTTTGAGTTTTAACTCCAATTTTTTGCATAAGTTCCTCTACATTTGCACCTTGGAAAATAACTCCAATTGAACCTACCATACTTCCTGGGTTTGCAATAATTTTATTTGCCCAAATTGAAGCATAATAACTTCCACTAGCCATAACTCCACTTGCATATGCTACAACTGGTTTTAACTCTTTTAGCTCTTTTATTGCATATGCAATTTCAACTGAGGGAGCAACTGCACCACCAGGTGAATTAACTACAAAAAGTACACCTTTTATGTTGTTATCTTCTTTTGCTTTATTTATTTGCTCTAAAACTTTTGTTGAGTCCATAATTGGACCACTTAACTCAATTTTTTGTAAATTTGCAGTTTGCATATTATTCATTGTTGAATCATTTGCATCAAATACAATAAAATACATTATTGTTAAGAAAACAATTGTTTTAAAATATTTAGTAACAAAGTCTAAAATAGCAATTATTGGTGAAAACATGAATCTAAAAAAATCACGCATCAATTCCCCTTATTATAGTTTTTTTCACATATTTTGTATGTAATATTATGTGAGTTGCAATATCTTCTTTATGCTTTATTGCATCTGGAAGTTTTATAGCAATTATATCTGAATCTTTATTTTTTGCTAAAGTGCCTTTATTTAAACCTAAAGCCTTTGCACCATTAAAAGTTGCTGCTTTTAAAATCTTTTTTGCAAAACTATTTATTTCAAACTCACTATGCATCATAAGCACATTTCTAAGTTCATCAAACATAGATAAAGAGTTATTTGAACTTAAACCATCTGTGCCTATTGAAAAATCAATTTTATCCAATTTTCTCAAATCGAGTTTAGTATTGTTTAAAACTCTATTTGATGTAACACAATGATTTATTGTTGCATTTAACTCTTCAATTTTATTTAAATCATCATTACTTGCTTCAACACAATGTGTAAATGATAAATTTTTTAATCCTTTAAACTGTTCCAAAAATCTCATTGGTTTTGTAACAGCTTTTTCTTCACCTAAAAAGTTTTTAAAAAACTCTAAAAAACCACCTTCATCTTTATGCAACCAATCATACTCTTCAATTGATTCTAAAAAATGTGCACTAACAGGATAATCTTTTTGTTTTGCTATATTTAAAGTCTCTCTTATTAAAAATGGATGTACTGAATAAGGAGAATGAATGGCAATTGCTGGAAAAAACTTTTCACTTTTTTTATCTTCAGATTTTTGTAACCTTGCTTTAAAATCATTAAACAAAGTATCAATCATATCTGCTTTACTTCCTATTACTTCATTGAAAAAAACTGTATTTAAAGGTGAGTTTAAACAAGCTTCTAACTCAAATCCATATGAAGAAATTGCTCCAATAGTTGTTGTACCACTTTTTTTCATCATTTCTAATTTTTTTGATATTAGCTTTGTTGTTGCTTTTTGTACAAGTTCATCTCTTGAAGCAATAACAGAATTAAGCCATAACATAAAATTTCCATATTTTAAAGTTGTCGTATTTGAGCTAAATTCTAAGTGTACATGAGTGTTTATAAGACCTGGCATTAAAACAGAGTTATCTTCTAGTTCTTCAATTGTCTCATTTGGATATTTTTTTGAAATATTTTCAAGAGTATCAATCTCTTTTATTGTTTTATCATAAACAATAGCACCATTTTCTATGATACTATTGTTTTCATCACAAGTAACTATCCACTTTGCGGCTATTATTTTCATAATAATTACTGTTCTTTTGCGTCATTTGCTTCTTGAACTGCTTTTACTTCTGAAACAATTTGCATTAATGAAATTAATGCTAAATGATATCCAAATGGTCCAAATCCAGAGATAACTCCTGTTGATGAACCAGCTGTAATAGATTTTTGTCTAAACTCTTCTCTTTTATATATATTTGAAATGTGTACTTCTACAACTGGTAAACTAACTGCACTTAAAGCATCTTTGATTGCAATTGAAGTGTGAGAATATGCAGCTGGGTTAATAATAATCCCATCAACTTCTCCTAAACACTCTTGTATCTTATCAACTATCTCACCCTCAAGGTTTGATTGAAAAAATTCCAATTCTACATTATTTTGTTGAGCACTTGCTTTCATTTGCTCATGGATTTGCTCTAAAGTCATAGGTCCATAAATATGCTGTTCTCTTACACCTAACATATTTAAATTTGGTCCTTGAATTACTGCAATTTTCATATTATATTTCCTTTTATAAAATTTTGATAAGATTATATTAAAATTTACGTTAATGAAAGATGAGTTATGGAAAATTATATACTAAGAGATGAAAATGCAATCTACTACGAGTGCGGTTTTTCATGTGATAATGTTATTTTTATAAGCCTAGGAAGTGAAAAGTTTTTTCTAACAGATGCTAGATATGTACTTGAAGCAAAAGAGTATGCTTACAATTGTACAGTTGTTGAATCAAGAGATTTACTTCAAACTGCTAAAGTTCTTTTAAAAGATAGCAAAATTAAAAAATTAACATTTGATCCAAATGATTTTACATATTTTGCATATTCTGAGTTAGTTCAAGATTTAAATATTGAGTTTATTCAAAAAGCAAATTTTTCAAAACTCAAAAGAATTATAAAAACTGATGATGAAATTGCAATATTAAGTAAAGCTGCAAAATTAGGAAGAGAGGGTTTTAAAGCTCTTGCTAAATATATAAGAAAAAATGCTTACAATCAAAAAGAACAGTTTTTGAATTTTAAAGCAATTGAAAAGATGAGTCAACAAGGTAAATATAATTTAAGTTTTGAACCAATACTTGCAATAAATGAAAATGCAGCAAAACCCCATGCCCTACCAACAAAAAAAAGATTAAAACTTCATGATTTACTTTTAGTTGATGCAGGAATAAAATATAAAAGATATTGTTCAGATAGAACTTGTACTTCTTATGTTGATTTTGAAAATTTTAATTTTAAAAGAGAACAAAAATTTAAAAATAAAAAACATCAAAAAATATATGATTTAGTTTATAAAGCTCAACAAACAGCTATACAAAATGCAAAAGTGGGAATGAAAGCTTCTAAAATTGATGCTTTAGCAAGGGATGTAATAACGCAAGCTGGCTATGGAAAATATTTTGTTCATAGTACTGGACATGGAGTAGGACTTGATATACATGAATTTCCAATGATTACATCAAAATCAGACACAATAATTGAAGATAATATGGTTTTTACTATTGAACCTGGAATCTATTTACCAGATGAATTTGGAGTAAGAATAGAAGATACTGTTGCTATGATTGATGGAAAAGCAGTAATTTTATAAAAATCAAGTTTTTTCAAAACTTGACTTTTTTACACAATTTTATATTTAGGAGCAAAATGCTAAAAAAATTAGATGATAATTTAACCCTATTTTACACAAGTAATTTTCCATACATTAAAAAAGTTAATTCAGATAAGAAATATCTTGTTACTATTGGTATTGGGGGAAATATAGGTAATGTAAAAAAAAGATTTGATAAGTTATTCTTATATTTAAAAGCTGATACAAGATTTGATATAATAATGACTAGTCCTTTACTTTTAAATCCACCATTTGGTTTTTTAAATCAAAATAACTTTTTAAATGGTATAATTGAACTTAAAACTAACCTCGCACCAAATGATTTTTTAAAAAATATGCAAAGGTTAGAAAATAGATTGGGAAGAAAGCGATCCTTTCAAGATGCGCCTAGAACCTTGGATATTGATATTATCTTTTTTGATAATAAAACAATTAATACCCAAAAACTTATTGTTCCTCACAAAGATTGGGCAAACAGAGAATCAGTGATTATTCCTTTAAAATATATGAATAAATTAAAAACAAAATAGAGCATAGAGTTAATTATAAGTTTTAAAATAGCACCTCTTGTTCAATTATTTTAAAGAAGGTATAAAATGAAAAAAAAAGTAGTTGTAGGAATGTCTGGTGGTGTTGATTCATCAGTTACAGCTTTGCTATTAAAAAAGCAAGGTTATGAAGTACAAGGCTTATTTATGCGTAATTGGGAATATGGCATAAAAGGTAGTCAATGCCCTAATCGTATAGAGTTTGAAGATGCTAAAAAAGTAGGTGAATTAATAGGAATTGAAGTAAAAGGTAAAGATTTCGTTGAAGAGTATAAAACTAAAGTATTTGATGTATTTTTAGAAGGTTTAAAAAAAGGACTTACACCAAATCCAGATATATTATGTAATCGTGAGATTAAATTTAATGTATTTTTAAATGAAGCTAAAAAAATGGGTGCAGATTTTATTGCAACTGGACACTATGCTAAAATAGCTAAATATAAAGATCATTATGTTTTAGACACACCAAAAGATAATACTAAAGACCAAAGCTATTTTTTGCATGCACTATCAAGTGAACAATTATCACAAGCTATGTTTCCCCTTGCAGATTTAACTAAAAAAGAAGTAAGAGAAATAGCAAAAGAGCACAATTTACCAGTAAGTGATAAAAAAGATAGTACTGGTATTTGTTTTATTGGGAATCAAAGATTTGATGAATTCATCACACAACATTTAAAAGCAATTCCTGGTGATATTATAGATGAAAATGAAAATGTAATAGGAAAACACAAAGGGCTTATTTGTTATACATTAGGTCAAAGAAAAGGTATTGGTGTTGGAGGTATTAAAGAGACTGAAGGTGAAAATCATATTCATAAACCTTGGTATGTAGCAAAAAAAGACCTTGAAAATAATACATTAACAATTGTGCAAGATACAAATCATCCTTTACTTATGAGTAAAAGTGTTGAAGCTACTCATATGCATTGGGTACTTGAAGTTCCTCCTAAAATTGGAGATAAACTAATAGCACAAATTCGTTATCGTCAACAAAAACAAGCTTGTACAGTAACACAAGTTAGTGATGATAAAGTAGTTGTTGAATTTGACAAACCTCAAAGAGCTGTAACTTTAGGGCAAAGTCTTGTTTTATATGATGGTGATTATTGTTTAGGTGGCGGATTTATCAGTAATTACAATTAATATGCTATAATCTCACTTTTTTATAATCTTTACAAGATTAACTTCTTACTAAATTCATGTAAAGATTATAACTTATATATGGAAGAAAGCGATCCTTTCAAGATACGCCTAAAACCAAAAATTAAATATCACATTAATTATAAACATGAAGGACTCTAGTTCTTTATAAATTAGGCAATACAGAATCAGTGATTATTCCTTTATTAAATTTATAGTTTCAAAATAGAAAATTTTAAAGGCAGAATATGAAAAAAGTCATGGTTGGAATGAGTGGTGGAATTGATTCATCAGTTACAGCTTACATGTTACAAAAAGAAGGCTTTGAAGTAGAGGGTGTGTACTTGAAACTTCATAATAGAACAGATGGATATCATGAGTCAAATATCAGCTACATAGACAATGTTGCAAAACACCTTGATATTAAATACCATATATTAGATATTACAAAAGATTTTACAAAAGAAGTTTATGACTATTTTGTAAATTCATATTTAGAAGGAACTACACCTAATCCATGTGTTAAGTGTAATAGACAAATTAAATTTGGAAAAATGTTAGATTTTGCAAAAGAGCATAATGCTTCATATTTAGCAACAGGACATTATGCAAAAACTGATGGTGAGTTTATTTATGAAGCTGATGATAAAACAAAAGATCAAAGTTATTTCCTTTCACAAGTTGATAAAGAAGCATTACCTTTTATGATGTTTCCAATGAGTACATATAAAAAAGAAGACATTATAAAATTTGGTGCAAAATTAGGTGATATTTATAAAAAAATTACAGAAAAAAATGAATCACAAGAGATTTGTTTTGTAGATACAGTCTATACTGATGTTATTAAAAAACATGCAAATATAGATCAACCAGGTATTGTATTTGATGAAGAGGGAAATGAAGTAGGAACGCACAAAGGTTATATGCATTATACTATTGGCAAAAGAAGAGGATTTACTGTTCATGGTGCACATGAACCACATTTTGTAAAATCTTTAAATGCAAAAGATAATACTATAATTGTTGGAAAAAAAGAGTCATTAGAAATAAATACAGTTGAAGCAAATAATTTAAATATGTATGTTGATGATACAAACTTTAAATGTGGTGTAAAATTAAGATATAGAAGCCATTTACTTCCTTGTGAAGTAAGTATTAAAGATGATAGAGCAACTATTAAACTTAAAAATTCAGCATTTGGAGTTGCAACTGGTCAATTAGCAGTATTTTATATAGATGAAAAAGTTATTGGAAGTGCTTGGATTACAAAAGCTTTTAAATAATATTGTGTAATTTAAAAGAGAAACCACCCTCTTTTGAATTATATGAAAAAATTACAAAACACCTTAAAATAACACTTAAATCTCAAATTTTTAGTAGTAAATTTTTTTTATATATACATATAAATTCAATGTAAGAACTATTTAGATAAAATCGCAATAAACAAATACTCAACACAAGGAAAAAAATAATGTCATGTTTTAAACTTTTTAGTGGCTCAGCTAATCCTGATTTTGCCAAGAAAGTTGGAGAATACTTAAAAGAACCAATTGGTGAAGCTAAGCTAAATAAATTTAGTGATGGAGAAATTTCTGTTCAAGTTACAGAGAGTGTAAGAGGACAAGATGTATTTATAATTCAACCAACAAGTGCTCCTGCAAATGATAACTTAATGGAGCTATTAATTATGATTGATGCATTAAAAAGATCTAGTGCAAAATCAATTTCAGCTGTAATACCATACTATGGATATGCAAGACAAGATAGAAAAGCTGCTCCAAGAGTTCCTATTTCTGCAAAATTAGTTGCTGATTTATTAGAAAAAGCTGGAATACACAGAGTAATCACTATTGATTTACACGCTGCACAAATTCAAGGTTTTTTTAATGTTCCAGTTGATAATTTATTTGGTTCAATTATGTTTGTAGAATATATTAGATCAAAAAAACTAGCTAATCCAATTATTGCAAGTCCAGACATTGGTGGTGTTGCTAGAGCTAGAAGTTACGCAAATAAACTTGACTATGACTTAGTAATTGTAGATAAAAAAAGAGAACAAGCTAATGTTGCAGAAGTTATGAATATCATTGGTGATGTAAATGGTAAAGATGTAATTTTAGTTGATGATATGGTTGATACTGCTGGAACTTTAGTTAAAGCAGCAGAAGCACTTAAAAAAAGAGGTGCAACATCAGTTATGGCATGTTGTACACATGGAGTATTAAGTGGTCCAGCATATGAAAGAATTGAAAATGGTGTTTTAGATGAACTTGTAATCTCAGACACAATCCCTGCAAAACAAAAATCAGATAAAATTACAGTTTTAACTGCATCAGAAATTATTGGAGAAACAATAAAAAGAATTCATAATAATGAATCAGTTAACTCGATTTTTAAATATTAAGTTAATATGAATAATTAAATGTATTATCATTAAGTTTTTGCTATTATAGTATAAAAAACAATTAAACAAGGAAAATTATGAAGAAAGTACTATTATCAACAGTATTATGTGCAAGCTTAATGTTTGCAGCAGATAGTTCTTACAAATATGAAGTAACTCCATTAGTTGGGGGAGTTGTAACTGAGGGAAATACTACTCTTGATGATCACTACGGAGTTGGTGGATTAAGTTTAGGATTTAATCTTGAAGAAAGCATGTTTGATCAAATAGAACTAGGTTTTTTAAGAAGTTTGGGTGATGTTGATTATGATAAAGGTGGAGATACTTCAATCTCAAGAATCTTTACAAATGTAATCAAAAACTATGATCTTACAACTAATACTTCACTATATACTTTAATAGGTGCTGGTGTTGAAGTATTTGGACATGAAGCATATAAAAATGAAACAGGACTATTTGGTAACTATGGTGTAGGCTTAAGATATAACATCAGTGATGATTTAATATTTAAAACAGATGTAAGACATATGATTGAAACTGATCATGGAGACAATAGTTTACTTTATACTTTTGGTTTAGCAATTCCATTTGGGGAAAAAGCTACAAATGTAACAAAACAAGAGCCTGTAAAACAAGAAGTTAAACCAGAACCTAAAAAAGAAGTTCAAACTAAAAAAGTAGAATTAGATAGTGATAATGACGGAGTAGTTGATTCAAAAGATCAATGTCCAAATACACCAAAAGGTGATTTTGTAGATGAAAAAGGTTGTTCTTTAAAAACAGATTTAAATATTAACTTTGCTTTTGATAGTGCAAAAATTAATAACTCGTATGAGTCAAAAATCAAAAAATTTGCGGAATTTATGAAATCATTCCCATCAACAAAAGCAAAAATTGAAGCACATACAGATTCAATTGGTACAGAAAAATATAACCAAAAACTATCTGAAAGAAGAGCAGCTTCAACAGTTAATGCATTAAAAGCATATAATATTGATGCAAAAAGATTAAAATGGCATGGATATGGAGAGTCAAAACCTCTTGCAACTAATGCTACAAAAGAAGGTAGAGCTCAAAATAGAAGAGTAGAAGCTACAATCGTAAAATAAAAACATAATTAAAAGATAGGTAAACCTATCTTTTAATAACTACAATAACTTAATAACTACATAACATTACTTTAGATATAATCGCGTAAAATATAATAAAATAGGATGCTACTTTGCAGAAAAACATTAGAAATTTTAGTATTATTGCACATATTGACCATGGAAAATCAACACTTGCTGATAGAATAATCCAAGAGTGTGGAGCTGTTACAAATAGAGAACTGTCAGCTCAAATGATGGACACAATGGATATTGAGCAAGAGCGTGGTATTACTATTAAAGCTCAAAGTGTTAGATTAAAGTATGTAAAAGACAATGAAGTATATATACTAAATCTTATTGACACTCCAGGGCACGTTGATTTCTCATATGAAGTTAGTAGAAGTTTAGCCTCTTCTGAGGGAGCTTTATTAATTGTTGATTCAACTCAAGGAGTTGAAGCACAAACAATTGCAAATGTTTATATTGCACTTGATAATGACTTAGAATTACTTCCAGTTGTAAATAAAATAGATTTACCCTCAGCTGATCCAGATAGAGTATTAGAAGAGACAGAAGAAGCTATTGGTTTAGATTGTACTGAACATAATTTAGTTAGTGCAAAAACAGGTCTTGGTGTAAAAGAGTTAATTGATTCTATTGTAGAAAGAGTCCCTGCACCAAATGGAGATGAAAATGCACCTACTAAAGCACTTATTTATGACTCTTGGTTTGATAATTATCTTGGTGCATTAGCTCTTGTGAGAGTTTATGATGGAAGTATTAAAAAAGGTCAAGTATTAAAGATGATGAACACAAAAGTTGAACATCCAGTACTTGATTTGATGTACCCTCACCCAATAAAAAGAGAAAAAACAAATGAAATACAAACAGGTGAGATTGGTATTGTAGTTCTTGGACTTAAAACTCTTGATGGAATTGCAGTTGGTGATACAATGACAGATGCAAAAAATCCAACATTAAAACCTATTGCTGGATTTGAGCCTGTTAAACCATTTGTTTTTGCAGGACTTTATCCAATTGAAACTGATAAGTTTGAAGATTTAAGAGAAGCTCTTATTAAATTGCAACTAAATGACTCTTCTATTTCATTTGAACCTGAAAGTTCAGCAGCACTTGGAAGTGGTTTTAGAACAGGATTTTTAGGAATGCTTCATATGGAAGTAATAAAAGAAAGACTTGAAAGAGAATTCAATCTTGATTTAATTGCAACTGCACCAACTGTTGTATATCAAATTGAAAAAAAAGATGGAGAGAAAATTGAGATTCAAAATCCATCAGAATTGCCAGAACCAAACTATATAGAAACAATTTATGAACCATATGTAAAAGCAACAATATTAGTACCTGATGAGTTTTTAGGAAATGTAATAAAACTAGTAAATGAAAAAAGAGGAATTCAAGTAAAAATGGACTATTTAGGTAAAAGAGTTTTACTTGAATATGATATTCCTATGAATGAAATAGTAATGGATTTTTATGATAAATTAAAATCTACTTCAAAAGGTTATGCCTCTTTTGATTATGAACCAATAGGTTTTAGACCAGGTAATCTTAAAAAACTTGATGTAAGAGTTGCAGGAGATATCGTAGATGCACTTTCTATTATTGTACCAGAAGATAAAGCAGTAGCAAGAGGAAGAGAGTTTATTAAAGCATTAAAAGAGTTAATTCCAAGACAATTATTTGAAGTTGCTGTTCAAGCAAGTATAGGAACAACAATTATTGCAAGAGAGACTGTAAAATCAATGGGAAAAAATGTTACTGCAAAATGTTATGGTGGTGATATTACAAGAAAAAGAAAGCTTTTAGAAAAACAAAAAGCTGGTAAGAAAAGAATGAAAGCTATTGGTAAGGTTAATGTACCTCAAGAAGCTTTTATGGCAGTACTTAAAATCTAAATAATTTAACAAGCAGTAGAATATACTGCTTGTTATTTACTATTATTTAAAGGGTAATTCAAAAGATATAGTAACTTCTGAATAACTTTTCCCATTATGCAAATCAAAACACTCTTTAGCAAATTTTGCGAAAGATTCACTCATACTATAATCTAAAATATCAATCACTCCACTTGCTATAACTTTTTTATCTTTTATTTCATATTTCATAGGAACAGTTTTTGTTACTTCATTCATAGTCAATTTCAATGTTAAACTTTTAGTATTTGTATTAACATCTGAAATAAAAGCAAGAATTTTTTCTGAACTTTTTAAAGAAAAAAGCGTATTTACCATACTGTTATTTCTAACTTTCAAACCAGATTCCAAACTTAAAGAGTCTATTTCTACTTTTGCACTTTTTAAAAACTTAGTAAAATCTTCACTTCTTTTTATCTGTAAATCAACTTTTTTAAATGTACCAGATACACCAACTTTCTTTTCTGTTTTATATCCTGTCCATTGTACTTTTAAGTCACCATCTAACTCATATGCATTTAAAGATACAAATGCAAATAAGAAAAAGATTCCAATTAGTAATTTTATTTTCATAACAACTCCTTTCATTTATCATATATAATTTAAAATTTATTTAAGATAATAATTATAAATTAAATACTATTTTAAATAATTTATAGTATTATTTTATATGAGATGTATATCATGTGAAAAACTATCTTTTCTTATTATTTGTAAAAGTTGCCAAGAAAAATATCTTGAACCCTCTTTTCATAAAAGAGAAATTGATAAGAATTTTTTTAATTACTCATTTTATGCTCTAAGTGATATAGAAGATTTGATAAACTCGAAATACTACTTTTATGGAGATAGAATTTATAATATACTTGCAAAATTATCTTTTGAAAAATTTGCACAAAATTTTGATTTTAAATATAAAGTTTATGCAATACCAATTGATGATCATACAAGGCATGAGTTTTCACATACTGCAATACTAACTAAACATCTACAATCAAAATATATACAAGCAAAAACAAACTGTTTAAAAGCAACAAATAAAGTAAAATATGCAGGGAAAAATTTAAAATATAGACAAGATAATCCAAGGAATTTCAAACTATCAAATTTATATAATCAAACAACAATTATATGTGATGATTTAATCACAACAGGTGCTACAATATTAGAAGCGAAAAAAGTTTTAAAGAAAAAAAATAATCAAGTTATCTTTTCTTTAACCCTAGCTGATGCAAAAATTTAGTATAATTTATTTTATTTAGAGGGCGAAATTGTGATAGGAATTATTGATTATAATATGGGAAATCTTGCAAGTGTATATAATGCTTGCCATCTTTTGGATACTAAAGCATCGATTATAAAAGACCCAGAAGAGTTAAAAAACTTTAATAGAATCATCTTACCAGGAGTTGGGGCTTTTGCTGATGCTATGGAACATCTAAACTCAACTGGCATGAAAGAGGCTGTAATGGAGTTTGCAAAAAGTGGAAAACCAATGATTGGAATTTGTCTTGGGATGCAACTACTTTTTGAAAGTTCACAAGAGTTTGGACACACTGAGGGTTTAGGGTTAATCAAAGGAAAAATTGAAAAATTTGACAAATCTAAAATGCATGAAGATTTCAAAATTCCACATATGGGATGGAACACTATTGAAAATAAGCAACACAAACTTTTTGAGGGTTTAACAAACCCTTATCTTTACTTTGTACACTCTTATCATGCAGTTACAAGTGAAGAAAATATCATAGGTAAAACAACTTATGGATATGAGTTTGCAAGTGCTGTAAATAAAGATAATATCTTTGGTTTTCAGCCTCACCCTGAAAAATCTCATGATAATGGATTGAAAATTCTTGAAAACTTTATAAATATAAAATTATAATAAAGGAGATATTATGAAAACTATAGCAATAACAGGTGCAAGTGGGTTTGTAGGGACTTCCCTTAAAAATTTCTTTGAAAAACAAGGTTATAAAGTAGTTGCTATAAATAGAGAGGTTTTAAATAATAAACAAGAACTTCAAAATATAGTATCATCAAGCAATATAGTTATAAATTTAGCAGGTGCAAATATCATAAATAGATGGACAAAAGAGTATAAGGAACTACTTTATTCAAGTAGAATAAACACTACTTCAAATTTAGTAGAAGCTATAAATAGTGTGGAAACAAAACCTGAATTACTTATTTCAACTTCTGCTGTTGGAATTTATGATAATAAAGACACTTATGCAGAAGATGGTAAATACTCAGATGATTTTTTATCAAAACTTTGTCAAAGATGGGAAGAAGAAGCACATAAAGCTCAAACAAATGTATCTATTTTTAGATTTGGTATAGTATTAGGTAAAAAAGGAGGAGCTTTTGCAAAAATGCTAACTCCTTTTAAACTTGGTCTTGGGGGAATAATAGGAAGTGGGAAACAAGCTTTCTCTTTTATTCATATTGATGATTTATTAAATGCTTATAAGTTTGTAATTGACAATAACTTAACATCAACATTTAACCTAACAGCACCAAAACCTACAACAAATTTAGGTCTAACAAGAGCTTTAGGTAAAGCACTTAAAAAGCCTACAATTTTTCCAGTTCCAGAGTTTGCATTAAGGTTAATTTTTAGTGAAGGTGCAAAAGTACTTACAGATGGACAAGATGCAGTACCTAAAAAATTATTAGATTTAGGATTTGAGTTTAAATATAAAGATATACAAGAAACAGTAGATAGTTTGGTTTAATTAAAAAAGGGAGAGAAATTTAATATGGATATATTACCAGCGATTGATTTAAAAGATGGGAAAGCTGTAAGATTGAGTAAAGGGCTTATGGATAGTGCAAAAATCTATTCAGATGAGCCTTGGCAAGTGGCAAAAAGGTTTGAAGAACTTGGAAGCAAATGGGTTCATATTGTTGATTTAAATGGAGCCTTTGCTGGAAAACCTGCTAATTTAGAACAGATAAAAAAAATTAGAGAAAATTGCAACTTAAAGATTGAACTTGGTGGTGGAATTAGAGATGAAGAGACTATCAAAATGTATGTAGAGCTTGGAGTTGATAGATTAATTTTAGGATCAATTGCTGTAAAAGATCCTCAATTTGTTAAAGATATGGCTTCAAAATATAATATTGCAGTTGGAATTGATGCAAAAGATGGAATGGTTGCAGTTGAGGGTTGGGCAGAAGTATCTAATATGAAAGCAACTGATTTAGCAAATGAGTTTGCAAGTGCTGGAGTTGAAGCTATTATTTGTACAGATATTTCAAAAGATGGTATGCTTTGTGGAGTAAATGTAGAGTTTACACAAGATATTGCACTTGCTAGTAAAGTAGATACTATTGCTAGTGGTGGCGTAAAAGATATTTCTGATATTATAAACTGTAAAAACAATGGTAATATTGCTGGTGTTATTGTAGGAAAAGCCTTTTATGAAGGTAGTTTAGATTTAGAAGAAGCTTTTAAAATATTATAATATGTGCTTAATTATATCCCTAGTATTTTATGCTTTAGCCTACACTTTTTATGAAGATTCTAATATGCAAGGCTTTTATATAAATCTAGGGATTGCCCTACTTTTTTCTATTTTATTAATAAAAAATTTCATAAAATCAAAAAGGCAATAGCTTGAAAAAAAAGATTGATAACTTATACTCAAAACTTGCGAATGAAGAAGATGCAAGAGTATGTAAAGCAATTGATGAAAGTGCTTGTAAAGTAGTTCCTGGTAACTTTTTTCTTACAATAATTAGTTATTTTTTTAGTAAACTAGCAGATGCTGTTGCTAATACAAAAGTTATACTTCCTTGGATAATGCAAAGTATTGGTGCTCCTTTATATTTAATAAGCTTTTTAGTTCCAATTAAAGAGTCAGGTTCACTCTTACCTCAACTATTTATTGCAGCATATATTAGGAAACTACCTATTAGAAAATGGATTTGGTCTTTAGGTTCTTTACTTCAAGCTCTTTGTATGTTTGGTATTGCAATTGTTGCTTGGAATATGCAAGGTTTAAGTGCAGGTCTTGCTATTATTGCTCTTCTTGTTGGTATGAGTTTAGCAAGGGGATTATGTTCAGTTGCTGCAAAAGATGTTTTAGGAAAAACTATTCCTAAAACAAGGCGCGGAGCTTTAAATGGTCTTTCAGCAATGCTTGCTGGTCTTTTAGTTGTTGTTTTGGGTGTATATTTCTTACTAAATGGAGAGAAACCTTTTTCATCACAAAACTTTAGTATTCTTCTTTCAATAGCTGGCTTATTTTGGATTTTTGCAGCTATTGTTTATGCTTTTATAAAAGAGTTTGATGGAGAAACTGATGGTGGTGGAAATGCTTTTAGTGTTGCTATTTCAAAACTAGGTATTTTAAAAACAGATAAGCCTTTTAGACTATTTGTAATTACAAGAGCTTTATTTTTATGTTCTGTATTATCTGCACCATTTTTTGTAATAATTGCTCAACAAAACTCTGAATCAAACTCTTATTTATTAGGTCTTTTTATACTTTCTAGTGGATTAGCTGATTTATTATCTGCAAATTTTTGGGGTAAGTTTTCTGATATATCAAGTAAAAAAGTTATGATTATAGGAGCAACTATTGCCACAAGTGTTGGTTTTGTAGTTGTTTTTATTGATTTTTTCTATGATGAACTTTTTTCAATTATTTGGATTATGCCTATTATCTATTTTATTTTAAGTATTGGTTATCAAGGTATAAGAATAGGAAGAAAAACTTATATTGTCGATTTGGCCCAAGGAAATAAAAGAACTGATTATGTAGCTGTAAGTAATACACTAATAGGTTTTATTTTACTACTTAGTGGATTAATTGGAACATTAAGCTCACTTATTGGAGTTAGCGGAATCATTTTGTTATTATCTACTATTGGAGTTTTAGCAATATATCTTGCAAATAAACTTCCTGAAGTACAAGAAGATTAAGACTCAAATAAAATATAAATAGATTTTCTACAATATAAGGTTAAAAAGATATAATCTTAAAAATTAAATTTAAAATGGATAAATAATGAAATTAAAAAAATGGATATATTTAGCAATCTTTTTAGTAATCTTTTATTATGCATTTATAGTAAATATAGTTATAACACTTTCAATTATTGCTTCTTTATATATAGCATTTAAACTATATAGATTTTATGCTAAAAGAGAGTTAAACAAGTTAGTAAAATCAAAAGAGTCTTTTGAAAAAAGTCAACTAGGGCTTTTTGTTGCCCTTGTTGCTAAAGTTGCTAAAGCAGATGGAAGAGTACAAGAACTTGAAGCACAACTAATTAGTATGATGTTTGATGATATCTCTAAAATTTTCAATGAAAAAGAAAAAGCAAGAGCTATAATGAAAGAGATTTTCAATGAAGAGAAACAAAAAGAAGGAAATACTAAAGAAATCGCTCAAGCTTTAAATAAAATATTAGGTCGTAGTATTATTAAGCGTAAACAGTTTTTGAGTTTTTTAATTCAATTAGCTTATATAGATAGTGGAATTAGTCAAGATGAAAAAAAAGTTTTACATGAAATCATGCAAGAGCTAAATATAGAACCTAGCGTATATGATGAGATTGTTAATAAGTTTGAAAATATGATGAAAAATAAGCAAGAAACAATGAGTTTACAAGAAGCTTATGAGATTTTAGAAGTAAAACAAAGTGATGATATGAACACTATAAAAAAAGCATATAGAAAATTAATTAGAAAATACCATCCAGATATTATAAGTTCACAAGATAAAGATGAAAGCTACATGGAAGAAGCAACAGCAAAAACACAAAAGATAAACCAAGCTTATCAAGTTATAAAAGATGAAAATAAAAATTAATTTTGACATTAAAAGAAATAAATGATACAATTTTATCAAACTATCGTTTGGGAAAAGTATGGCAATAAAAAAAACATCAAAAGAAGAGATACTAAACAAAGCAATTAATCTTTTTAAAACTCAAGGTTTTTCTAATACTTCAATGGCAAATATTGCAGATGAATGTGGATTGATAAAAGGAAGTATCTATCATCATTTTAAAAATAAAGATGAGATAGGACTTGAAGCACTTAAATATATAAGTGAATACTTTGATAAAAATATTTTTTCAATAAAAGATGAAACACTACTTACAAAAGAAAAGTTAGAAAAAATAGTTAAAAAAACTGATGAATATTTTTTAAATAGTAATGGAGGTTGTTTACTAGCAAATTTAGCAACTGAAGTTTCTAATCAAAATGAAGCATACAAAACAGTCATAATAGATTATTTTAAAACTTGGGAAGATTGTTTAGCCAAAATTTTAGAAGAAAAATACCCTAAAAATGAAGCACAAGATTTAGCATATGAATATATTTGTTCTTTACAAGGTTCTATTATTATGTTTAATCTAACAAACAATAAAAAAAGACTTTTAAAAATAGGAAAAAACCTATTAACTAAAGTTTAAATTTTTTTGCCTATTTTACCAAACAATCGTTTGTTTGATTAAGGAGAGTTTATGAATTACATAAAAAAAATAAAAGGAAATAATGCAAAGCTTCCACCAAAAGCAAATGCTATTGAAGTTGCCTTTGCTTTTATTGGTGCATTTATTGCAATATCTGTTGTTGCTTATCTTACAAATAGTTATGAAAATATATTTATCATGGGTTCATTTGGAGCTACTTGTGTTTTGCTATTTGGATTTAGCGATAGTCCTTTTTCACAACCAAGAAATATCTTTTTTGGTCATGTAATATCAACATTTATGGGATTATTCTTTTTTCATTTTGTTGGTGATTATTGGTGGAGTTTAGCTCTTGCTTTAGCTTTAGCAATTGCAGTAATGTTATTAACAAGAACAGTTCATCCCCCAGCAGGTTCAAATCCAGTTATTGTATTTATAATGGGTTCATCTTGGAATTTTCTATTTTTTCCAACAGCTTTAGGAGCTACTATTATAATTTTAGTTGGTGTTTTTTATAATAATTTACACAAAAAAAGAGTCTATCCAAACTATTGGATATAAGAGTAAAGATATTTTTCTTTACTCTTCTAAACTTGTATAATGAAGCTCCAAACCATTTGAGGTTGCTACAAAACCATTTATGTTGATTTTACCCTCATGAACTAATTTATGATGCTCTTTGCATAAAGGAATTAGATTGTACTTATGATTTGCATTCATATGACCTATAAAGCCATCTTTATTTGCTCTTGCTTGCTCTTTTATATGGTGAACATCATCACAAGCTTTTCCACATATTACACAAGTTGAGGCAAAAACATCTTTATTATATTTTGAGGTTTTTTTCTGTGTAAGTCTTTCTATTTTATCATAATCATCTGTTAAACGTTTTCTAATATCATTTGCAACGCTTAAAAACTCTTTATCCATATGAAGTGATTTTGCATACTCTAATCCATACATAGAAGAACCACTTCCAAAGGCTAGTTTTCTATCAAAAATAAGTTTATCTTCTTTATCTTCATACATAACTGATAGATGTAAAGAGATAATATTTCTTAGTTTTTCTATCTCTTTTATCTCTGGTAATTGATGTAAGTGCGTTGCAAAAACAAAAATTGATTCTAGTTTTGCAAGTTTTAATATAGCACTTGCAACAATACTTAAACCACTCATAGTTTCAGTACTATGAGAAATCTCATCTCCTAAAACCAATGATTTTTTTGTTGCTCTATTGAAAATATTTTTAAGTTCAAGCATCTCAACAGCAAATGAAGATAAACCTTTTGCAATATTATCAGCTCCACTAATTCTTGTATAAACTGCATCAAAAACTGAAAATCTCATAGATTTTGCAGGTACATAAAAACCTGCTTGAGCTAAAATAACAGCAATTCCTATTGATTTCATAAGCGAAGATTTACCAGATGAGTTTATACCATAAAGTAAAACTCCATGCATTTTATTATCTGTTATATTTAAAGGGTTTGAGTTTTTTACTATTACATTGTTTTTTTGCTCTTTTGAGGCATAACTTAGCTCTCCTAAAACCACATCATTTGGAACATAAATACCTTGTTCTTCATTTGCTTCAATAATAGGATGTCTAAGCTCAACTAGCTCTAAAAAGTTTTCATCATCTTTTGTTTTTACTATTTTAGGGCATGTATAATTATATTTTTTAGCTGTTTTTACATTTGAAACTGTTAAATCAATCTCTGCTATAAACTGTACAAGTTCTTCTAATAATATTGCAAATTTTTTCTCAAACTCTACTAGTTTTTCTTTAAATACAAGTTTATTTAATTCTATTATTTTTCTTAGATTATGTACATATTTATCTGAAATAGTCTCTGTTAAACTGCACGATATTTTCACATTTGTAGTTTGCACTTTTATTTTAAAATCTTTAACTAATAAAAGCTCATCATCTATAATAATATGGGAATTTAGTAATTCATCTTTTATTAGATTGTATCTATTTTTAGTAAGTGCTAAATAAAAGCCCTCTTTATCAAGTCTATTTATACTTACTTGATTTTTATCATCACTTTTTAAATATGTTAAAATATGTGATTTTAATAACTCTAATTTTGAGTAAAGTTCATCATTTTGTCTAGTTAATTCATCAATTTGAACATTTATTCCCTCGCAAACCATATTTGCTTCTACATCTTTTAACATATACTTACCAGATATATCTAAATCAAAAGTAGAATCAATTGAATTTATAAAAAGTTCCAACTCTTTAGAACTACAAGGAGGAGTAAAAAACTTATAACTTTCCATAAACTTTACGACTTCTTTTATACTTAATAAAGAGTCATATAAATAGTTTAATTCAAAAGGGTGTAATCTTGCAAGTTTTATTCTTCTTGTAAGTCTTTCAATATCATAAATATTTGCTAATTCATTTTCTATTGGAGCATAATAATCAAATAACTCTTTTGATAAATTAAATCTTCTTAATATCTCTTTTGTATCTTTTACAGGATGAGTTAGTCTTTCTTTTAAAAGTCTTTTTCCCATGGCTGTTGAAGTATTATTTAAAAGTTTAATTAAACTTGGATTATGAGAAGTTTCTATTATATTTAATTGCTCTAATGCATTGTTTCCTAAATATATATATTTTGAGATATCAAGTTTTATAGGCATTGATAGTTTTTGAACAATATTTGAATCATGACCAATAACAAAATCAATTAATATAGCTAAACTTTCACTACTTAAAGGCACTCTTTCCATATCAAGATGTTCTATTGAAGTAAGAAGTGATTGAATATTAAATACATTTTTAAATAATTCATTTTGATAAGTAATTTTTGGCCTAAAACTTCCAATATGAAAAGTTTTTAATTTTAACTCTAAGTAATCAATCACTTCTTTTTGATTTATATTTTTATCTGCAAAAGTTACAACTATTTCATTTGTTTTATGCATATTCATATAGTTAAAAGCTTCATCAAGTGCATAAAACTTATCTTCACTTGTACCATGTACTTCATTATAATAGCACTTACCTGTTGTTACATCAATTGCACTATATCCTATTAAATAAATTCCTTTTACTTGATCAACAACTAAAGAAGTAATATTATTTTCATCTTGGTCAACTACAAAATCAAAATTTGTTCCTGGACTAATAACTGTATCTAAATATCTTGAGACCTTAGGAGGAAGACCTCTTTGTCTTATAACAACTACTGTATATTTTTGTTCATTTATTATTCTTGAAAGGTGTTTATCAAAAGATATAGCAGGAACACCTGCCATGATAGGATTATCTTGAGAATTTTCTAAAATTGATTTGTTTTTTCTTGTTAGTTGTATATTTAAAAGCTCAGCAATCTCTTTTGCTTTACCTATTTGTTCTTTATCATTATTTACTTCATAAACTTCAAAAAAAGTTCCTATTTCCATAAGAACAATAGTATTTTTACCATATTTTTCTTCAAAAAGTTTTTGAAGTTTAAAATATGTATATGTAAGTAAAATTTTTTTATCATCTAATAGTTCTTGAACTTCTTGTCTCAATTTATCTTCTCACTCCAGTCCAGTTTCTAATCATTTCTCTTTGCTCTTTTGTTAAATCTGCTTCTTCATGGAAAGCTATATAACTTTTAAGTGGCATTGCTGCATAAACTTTTTTATAAATTGATCTTAATTTTTCTTCTTGCTTTTTCTTATCATAGTTATTCCATTGTGTGAAATTTAAAGCATTTCTTCCCTCATTTATATGAGATGTAATAACCCAAGAAAATGGTGCTATTTGAGAATACCAAGGCCAATTTGTTTTATTTGAATGGCAATCATAACATGAAGTTTTAAACAAATTCATAACCTCAGGCTTTGCAACAATTTCTAGCTCTTTTACTATTTTTTCATTTTTTTGCTCTGGTCTTATAAATTGCATAACTACAAAAATAATTAAAAAAATAAGAAGTGCTTTTTTCATATAAAATCCTAGTTGATAAATTAAATAAATAAATTATATGGTCTTTCAAGCTCTTTTATAAATAAAGAAACACTTAAATTTCTTCCTTGTCTTTTGAACTCTTTTTTATCAAAAAAAACCAATATTGTTGGTATAGAAAATACCGTAAAATGACTTGCTACTTGTTTATATAAATCAGCTTTGACCTCATACATTTGCATTTTTGGAAAGTTCTTTGATATTTCTTGCTCTATTTTTGGTTTTAAAACACTACAAACAGAACAATTCTTAGCACTAAAATAGATTAATACAGCTTCTCCTGTATTAATCTTTGAACTAATATAATCAACTGTTTTTACTTGTATCATTGTATAATTCTTTTTCTAATTCTTGGTTAAATCTCTCTTCTGCTTCTTTTGCATTTTCAGGATTATTTTTAGAATCTTTATGATCTTTTCTATGTGTAAAAATATCATGTCTTGTTAAACTAATACCTTTCATATGTGTAATAGGAAAAGCAAAAGCAATACCTTTTCCAATAGTAGTAATATGAAGTGAATGTATAATCTCTTTTATTACTGAGTTTACCATTGCACTTGGAAGAAGGAAAAGCAATAAAACACCATTTGCTTCAAAAGATGTTCTATAAAAATTACCAATTCCATCAAGTCCTATACCATCAGCTTTTAAAACAGTTACACCTCCAGCACCTGCTTTACTTGCAGCTTGAATTGCATCAAGTTTTTTATCTTCTGGAACTATTATAACTACTGCGCTAAAATCCATAGGCAATGAGTGTCTTCTATCACTTCCATCGATATTAACCGTTGCTAAATCCATATTTTCAGCATCAATTAAAGTATCTCTTAAAATATTTGCAGCTTCAATTTCAGTATCAGATTTAACTCCAAGTTTTTCAACAATAATTCCATATAACATTACTGTTATCATAGGAAATAGTGAAGCAAATGCAATAAGTCCAAAACCATCAATTAAAGGACTTCTTCCCTCAATCGAAGTAGCAAGTCCAATTCCAAGAGCTGCAACAAGTGGAACTGTTACAGTTGAAGTTGTTACTCCTCCACTATCATAAGCAATAGGAATAATATACTTAGGAGCCATAAAAGTTAAAATAATCACTAATATATACCCAAAAATAATATAGTAGTGTATGTGTCCACCATCTACAATTCTAAAAGCACCCAAAGCAATACCAATTGCAACACCAAAAGCAACAAATAGTCTTAATGCAAAATCATTAATCTTACCATCACTTATCTCTTTTGCTTTTTTTGCAATAGCCATTAGTGCTGGCTCAGCCATAGTAGTTGAAAATCCAATTGCAAAAGCAAATGTATAGATTATTAATACTGATTTACCTTTTGTAAGTTGAAAAGCCATAGATTCACCAAGTGAAAACAGACCCATTTCAAGACCAAGGATAAAAGCGTATAAACCAATAATAACTAAACCAAAACCTAAAAATACTGTTTTTACATTTTGTATTTTTTTTCTTAAGACAATATATTGAAAGAAAAGTATTATAACTAGTATTGGTGCTACATCTTTAATTACAGATAATATTCCAGAAACAATAGTAGAAATATTTATATTTATTGTACTTGAAGCCGTTGCATTAATTGCAATATCGGCTACTTCTTTTGCTTCAAATAGATTATATACAGCAATTCCATAAATTTGCACAAATATCATTGGTGTTAATGAAGCAAAAGCAATAAGTCCAAAACCATCAATTACAGGGTTTCTTCCTTTAATTGAAGTTGCAAGTCCAATTCCAAGTGCTGCAACTAATGGAACTGTTACAGTTGAAGTTGTAACTCCACCTAAATCATATGCTAAACCAATTATCTCTTTTGGCGCAAAAAAAGTAACTCCCACTACTAAAATATATCCAGCAATAATATAGTAGTGTATTGGATGACCTTTTATTATTCTAAATACACCTAATAATATAGCAAAACCAACAGAAGCAGCAACGACAAGCCTTAATATTGTTGCATCAATTCTACCACTAGAAATAGAAGCAGCTTTATCTGCAATAACAGCAAGTGCAGGTTCAGCAATTGTAGTACCAAAGCCAATCAAAAATCCAAAGAAAAGAATCCAAATAATATTCTTACTTTTTGCAAAATCCCTTGCTAGACTCTCTCCTATTGGAAAAATTCCTATTTCCAATCCTTGTAAAAATAAAGCAAGTCCAAATCCAACAATTACTAGTCCAATAGTAGTAGAAATCCAATTTTCAGGTACATCTTGAATAATTGTAAGCTGAAAAAATAAAATTACAACTACTATTGGAAGTAAATCTCTAAATGAATCTCTTAAAAGTTTTAAAAAAAAGTTAAATTGTGTCATCTATACTACTTTTTAAATACTAAAACATCATATTTTGATTTATCTAATATATCAAATGTAAAAAAACTTATATTCCCTGTGGTATGTAAAGAAATTAAATCAAACTCATTACTATTTTCATTTTCATCATTGATATAGCTATCAACTAAAGTATCATTTTCAACTTTTAAGCTAAGTTTATCTTTGCAATTTTCAACTGAACTCATAAATTTATCTCCATCATTAAAAACTTTCTTTGTGATATTTACATAATACTTTTGACTAGTTTCATTGTCTATTCCATACATATTAAGTCTATTTTTAAAGGGAATATTATACATATGAAGCAGTTGAATTAAAGAGTTTGGGAAAAATTTCAATGTATTTTCTATTACATATTTTGAATATTCACTAAAATCTGTAGGAATTAATATTTTTTTATACTCTTTTTGAATACTATTTTTAATAATCAAAGTAGGAATTTCCAAAGTACGAATAAGTTTTTTTGTAGTAGATCCCATAAAGAAATTTTCAAGACTAAAATTTTCTCCACTAGCACCAGTTATTACAAGCAAAGATTTCAACTCTTTGCTTAAATTATATATTTCATCTTCAACTACACCCACTTTTAAATAAAAATCTTTTTCTTTTATAGTTGGGAATTCTTCTTTAAGATATTTTAAACAATTATATTTTATTTTTGAACTATCTTTATGAAAATTAAAAATATTATCCTCAACAACATGTACTACTTTTAAGTGACTTTTCATCATATTTGATATAAAAATAGCCTTTTTTAAAACTTCAGAACTACTATTTGAAAAATCAATTGCAACTAAAATTGTATTCAAAACTTACTCCTCGTTTATGATTAATTCAGTAATTTTTTTACTAGTTATTCTATTTTCAATAAATACATTAGCAATATTAAATTCATCTATAATATCTGACTCTTTTTTTGTATGTATTTTTACAATAATTTTCTCTATTGGCACTATTTGCTGAATAGTATCACATACTTGATATAATTTTTTTGGATTATCTATTGCAACAATTACATATTTTGCTTCTTTTAAATTTACAGTTCTTAATAAATCTTTATTTGTAGCATTTCCAAAAACTACGTTATAACCACTATTTATTGATTTATAGAAACTTTCGATATTGTTCTCAATTGCTATATATTTTTCAGAAGAGGCTGATAAATCATCTGCTATATTTCTTCCAAACTCACCTAAGCCTAATATAACAGTATGATTTGTCAATATAGAACTAGTTAAATCTTGACTAACACTTGGTTCTTCTTCTTTATTAAATTTATCAGTAATAAAAGTAAGATTTTTTAAAATTATTGGAGTAATAATCATTGATAAAACAATAGTTACAATCATTATTTGGCCATATGGAGCTGGGACTAAACCACCTGTTCTTGCAAGTTCAAGTAATGCAAGTGAAAACTCCCCAACTTGAACTAAACTAAGTGCAGTTTTCATACTTACACGTTTGTTTTCATTTATTCTAATAATAGCATAGATAATAACAAATTTTAAAATCATTACAGAAAATAGTAAAGCTAAAATTATATGAATATATGAAGAGATAATATCAAACTTTAACTGCATCCCAACAGTTACAAAGAAAATACCCAATAACAAATCTCTAAAAGGTACCAAATCAGCTTCTGCTTGGTGTTTATATCTAGTTTCAGCTATTAACATACCTGCTATAAAAGCTCCAAGAGAATATGAAAAGCCTAATTCATGAGCTAAAAGTGAAGCTCCAATTGCCAAAAATAGTATTGTACCAACAAAAAGTTCATCTGAGTTTGTTTTAGTTATTGCTTTAAAAAAAGGTTCAAGTAAATATTTTCCAATAATTACCATAAGTGCTAATAACATCGCAGCATGTAAAACCATCTCACCTAAAACATCTGTAACAGAACTATTTGATGCACTACTCATAAATCCAATTGTCAATAAAATAGGTATTACTGCAATATCTTGCATAATCAAAATACCTAAACTTCTTTGTCCGTATCGTCTATTTATTTCACCTGTTTCATTAAATGTTTTTAAAACTATTGCTGTTGAAGATAAAGCAATAGCTAAAGATAAAACAAATGAAACATTTTTTTCTATATCCAATAAAAAGTAACTAATAGAAAAAACAATTACAGCAGTAATTAAAATTTGTAATGTACCTGCTACAAATACTTCATTTTTCATCTTTTTTAAATGTGCAAGTGAAAATTCTAGTCCTATTGTAAACATTAAAAATACTACACCAAACTCTGCAATCTCTTTTAATGTGTGATTATTCACTGCATCATGAAGATTGAAACCATAGGCAATTATGGTACCTGTAAATATATAACCAATGATCGTGGGAAGGTTAATTTTTTTTAAAAGTATGTTTATAGTTAAAGCTAAAAAAAGAGAAGTTACTATAACTGTTAGCATTCAAATCCTTACTAAATTAAAATATAAAGATTATATCAAAATTTTTTTTTAAACAGATAAATAACTTAATAAAGTAGTTTAAAACTACTTTATTTTCTATACTTGATGTTCACTATTTTTTGCAAGTCTTTCTTTTTGTGAAAGATATGAGTTTAATGCACTAACATATGCATTTGCAGTTGCAAGCATTGTATCAACACTTAAACCATGACCTACAAATGATGGAGATTTTTCATCAAAAACTACTCTTGTTGTAACTTTTGCTAAGGCATCTTTTCCTTCTGTAACAGAAGTCACATTATAACTTTGTAACTCCCCACTATAGCCTGTAAGTCTATCAATTGTTTTGAATATTGCATCCATTGTTCCATTACCAATATTTGCATCTGTTAAAATTTCATCATTATGTTTAATAGAAACAGCTGCTGTTGGTACTCCATTTGAACAATCAGAAATTTGTAATCCAACTAACTCATAGATTTTATCTTGATTTAATGACTCATCAGTAATTAACATTCTAATATCATCATCAGTTACTTCTTTTTTCTTATCTGCTAAGATTTTAAATTTTTCAAAGGCTGAATTTAACTCTTCACTTGTTACTGTATCAAAACCTAAGTTAGTTATTTTATCTTTAAATGCAGCACGTCCTGAATGTTTTCCTAAAATTAAAGTAGAATCTTTA